>NZ_CP114200.1:4415000-4763333 GCF_029392895.1 Streptomyces sp. 71268 | reverse complement strand
CTTCCTCCAGTCCCCGAAGATGCACGAGGAGGCGGCGCTCGCGCTCGGCGCGACCCGCTGGGAGGTCATCCGGATGTCGGTGCTGCCCTTCGGCCGCTCCGGCATCATCAGCGCCTCCATGCTCGGCCTCGGCCGCGCGCTCGGCGAGACGATGGCCGTCGCCACGGTGCTCTCCACCAGCTTCGACATCCAGACCAGCCTGCTCGACGGCGGCGGTGGCACCATCGCCCAGAACATCGCGAGCGGCTTCAAGGAAGCCAGCGACGACGGCCGCGACGCGCTGATCGCCTCCGGCCTGGTCCTCTTCCTGCTGACCCTCGTCGTCAACGGCGCCGCCCGCCTCATCGTCGCGCGCCGCAAGGAGTACTCGGGGGCCAACGCATGAGCCACGCCCCCCTGGCCCCCCAGACGCAGACGCAGACAGACCAGCTCGCCGCACCTTCGCGCCGTGTGGCCGGAGAGATCATCGAAAGGTGCGGGGCATGAACGACATCATGGTCGACAAGACCTCCGACCTCGCCAGCGCTCCGAAGGCCTCGACGCTGCGCCAGCCGCGCCTGCCGGCCTGGGCCCCGATCGGCCTGGTCGCCCTCTCGATCCTGCTCGGCTGCGGCATCGGCGTCGCCGCCAACCTGGACAGCAAGATCCAGTGGGGCCTGATATCGGCCGTCCTCTTCGTGGTCATCACCTTCGCCCTCACCGCCAAGGTGGAGGGCAAGCGGCAGGCCAAGGACCGGCTGGCCACCAGCCTGGTCTGGGTCTGCTTCCTGCTGGCGATCGTCCCGCTGGCCTCGCTCATGTACGAGACGATCGACCGCGGCTCCAAGGTCCTCGACGGCGCCTTCCTGTCCCACTCGATGAACGGCGTGCTGACCACCCAACCGGGCGGCGGCATCTACCACGCGATCATCGGCACCCTGGAGCAGGTCGGCATCGCCACCCTGATCGCCGCCCCCATCGGCCTGCTGACCGCCGTCTACCTGGTGGAGTACGGCCGGGGCAAGCTCGCGAAGGCGGTCACGTTCTTCGTGGACGTCATGACCGGCATCCCCTCGATCGTCGCCGGTCTGTTCATCCTCAGCCTGTGGATCATCATCCTCGACTTCGACTACTCGGGCTTCGCCGGCGCCATGGCGCTGGCCATCCTGATGATGCCGGTCGTCGTCCGCTCCACCGAGGAGATGCTCAAGCTCGTCCCGAACGAGCTGCGCGAGGCGTCGCTGGCGCTCGGCGTGCCCAAGTGGCGCACCATCCTCAAGGTGGTCCTGCCGACCGCGATCGGCGGCATCACCACCGGCGTCATGCTCGCCATCGCGCGCATCGCCGGTGAGACGGCGCCGATCGTCCTGCTGGTCTTCGGCGAGAAGGTCATCAACAACAACCCCTTCGAGGGCGCCCAGTCGTCGCTGCCGTTCTACATCTACGAGCAGTGGAGCCTCGGCAACGAGGCGTCGTACGACCGCGCCTGGGCGGCAGCCCTCGTGCTGATCGCCTTCGTCATGATCCTGAACCTGGTCGCGCGCGGCATCGCCCGCTGGAAGGCCCCGAAGACCGGCCGCTGAGGCCCCGTACTCCGGCTCCGCCGCCGCGGGGTCGACGTAGAAAAGAAGTGATTCACATGGCCAAGCGCATCGACGTCAGCGGCCTCACCGCGTACTACGGCTCGCACAAGGCCATCGAGGACATCTCGATGACCGTCGAGCCCCGCTCCGTGACCGCCTTCATCGGCCCCTCGGGCTGCGGCAAGTCCACCTTCCTGCGCACTCTCAACCGCATGCACGAGGTCACCCCCGGCGGCCGGGTCGAGGGCAAGGTGATGCTGGACGACGAGAACCTGTACGGCTCCGGCGTCGACCCGGTCTCCGTGCGCCGCACGATCGGCATGGTCTTCCAGCGCCCCAACCCGTTCCCCACCATGTCGATCTTCGACAACGTGGCGGCGGGCCTGCGCCTGAACGGCTCGTACCGCAAGAGCGAGCTGAACGACATCGTCGAGAAGTCGCTCAAGGGCGCCAACCTCTGGAACGAGGTCAAGGACCGGCTGAACAAGCCCGGCTCCGGCCTCTCCGGCGGTCAGCAGCAGCGCCTGTGCATCGCCCGCGCCATCGCGGTCGAGCCGCAGGTCCTGCTGATGGACGAGCCGTGCTCGGCGCTCGACCCGATCTCCACCCTCGCCATCGAGGACCTGATCGGCGAGCTGAAGGAGCGGTTCACGATCGTCATCGTGACGCACAACATGCAGCAGGCGGCCCGCGTCTCGGACCGTACGGCGTTCTTCAACCTCGCCGCCGTCGGCCAGCCCGGCAGGCTCATCGAGATCGACGAGACGGAGCGGATCTTCTCCAACCCGTCCGTGCAGGCCACCGAGGACTACATCTCCGGCCGCTTCGGCTGACCGGCCCGACGCCCGCCCCGAGGTACGCGCCACGGGGCGGGCCGAGCAAGAGCAGCTTTGCGGTGCTGCATGGCGGTGCCACCGCAAGGCGAAGGGTCCGCCCCCTGGCTCCCGGGGGGCGGGCCGCACCATCCCCGGGCCGCGCACCGGCGTACGACGCGCCCCCCGCCGGCCCGAGAGCCCCGGCCCAAGCACTGTCGAGCCCCGTCGAACCCCACCGCCGCCCAGCCGGATCGCGCCCCGCGCATACCGGGCCGGGCGCCGAGGAGAGACGGGCGGTAGGCAGAACGGCCGCGGGCCCCCGCGACGCCTGTCGCGAGGGCCCGAAGAAGTCCGAGGCAGTCGCCCGAAGGGGCGGGCCGCGTCCGCTGGGCCGTACGCCACTGCGGGCGTCGGTCGGCCCGAGAGGCGGGCGAGGTGGATCAGCCGAAGGCCAGTTGCACGATCCAGTAGCTCACGGCGGCGACCATCGCCGCGGCCGGCATCGTGATGAACCAGCCCAAGATGATGTTCTTGGCGACGCCCCAGCGGACCGCGTTGACCCGTTTGGTGGCGCCCACGCCCATGATTCCCGAGGTGATCACGTGCGTCGTGGAGATGGGCGCGTGGAACATGAAGGACGCGGTGTACATCACCGAGGCCGCGGTCGTCTCGGCCGCGAAGCCCTGCGGCGGGTCCAGCTCGATGATCCGGCGGCCCAGGGTACGCATGATGCGCCAGCCGCCGGCGTACGTGCCGAGCGAGAGCATCAGCGCGCAGACGATCTTCACCCAGACCGGGATCGGGTCGCCCGAGTCCTCGACGTCGGCGATGACCAGGGCCATCACCACGATGCCCATCGTCTTCTGGGCGTCCTGGAGGCCGTGCCCGAGCGCCATGCCCGCCGCCGACACGGTCTGCGCGATGCGGAAGCCGCGCTTGGCCTTGTGCGGGTTGGAGTTCCGGAACATCCACATGATCGCGACCATCACCAGATAGCCGAGGATCAGACCGACGAACGGCGAGACGAACATCGGGATGACGATCTTCTCGATCACCCCGGACCAGATGACATCGATGCCCCCGGCGAGCGCCGCGCCGACCATGCCGCCGAACAGGGCATGCGAGGACGAGGACGGCAGGCCGAAGTACCAGGTGACGAGGTTCCACGCGATCGCCCCGACCAGCGCGGCAAAGAGGATGCCCATCCCCTTGTCGCCTTCGGGCGTCTGGATCAGCCCTTCACTGACGGTCTTGGCGACCCCGCTGCCGAGGAAGGCTCCGGCGAGGTTCATCACCGCGGCCATCGCCAGCGCGGCGCGCGGCGTCAGCGCCCGGGTGGAGACCGAGGTGGCGATGGCGTTGGCGGAGTCGTGGAAGCCGTTCGTGTACGTGAAGAAGAGCGCGACCCCGATGGTCACGACGAGCGCGAAGGTGTCCACCGGGGGTCAGGACTCCTTGACCGCGATGGTCTCGACGGTATTGGCGACGTGCTCGAAGGCGTCGGCCGCCTCCTCCAGCACGTCCACGATCTGCTTGAGCTTGAGCACGTCCATCGCGTCGTACTTGCCGTTGAACAGATGGGCCAGGAGCTTGCGGTGGATCTGGTCCGCCTGGTTCTCCAGCCGGTTGACCTCGATCCAGTACTCCGTGAGGTTGGTCATGGTGCGCAGGTTCGGCATCGCCTCGGCCGTCAGCTCGGCGGCCCTGGCCAACACCTCGATCTGCTGCTCGACGCCCTTGGGCAACTCCTCCACCTGGTAGAGGACGACCAGGTCAACGGCCTCCTCCATGAAGTCCATGATGTCGTCGAGCGACGAGGCGAGGGTGTAGATGTCCTCGCGGTCGAACGGCGTGATGAAGGACGAGTTGAGCTGGTGGAAGATCGCGTGGGTCGCGTCGTCGCCCGCGTGCTCCGCCGCCCGCATGCGCTCGGCGATCTCGGCCCGAGCGGAGGAGTCCGCCCCGAGCAGTTCCATGAGGAGCTTGGAGCCGGTCACGATGTTGTCCGCTGACGCGGCGAACATGTCGTAGAAGCTCGTCTCCCTGGGGGTCAGACGAAAGCGCACTGGGGCATCCTCTGGGTGCAGCGGATTCGGTCTCGTTGATGCTAGGCACAACATCCGGCCATGGCTAACCGGCATTCCACCAGTGTCGCCTATCGGGCAGAGTGCCTATAACGGGGCCCGGCCGCCATCAGCTCCATTCGGTACCATGTACCCCGTAGGGGTATATGAGGCTCTCACCGGTCGAAAGGACGCCATGACGACGACGGCAGCCGACAGCGGGGCCGCCCGCGGTGGCGACCAGCCCCAAGCTCCCAGCGACGCCCTGCCCGCCGCCACATCAGCCGAAACCGGCGAGATCACGGCGGCGACGCAGGTCACAGTGTCCCGCGCCGACGGGGCCCCCGACCAGACCCGTGACACCACCTCGTCCTGCGCGGGCCATGCGAGCGAGGTCACAGCCGACGCCGCCCCGGGCAGCCCGCCCGGACCCCACGGCTACACCAAGCAGCGCGACCAGCACCTCAAGCGGCTGCGCCGGATCGAGGGGCAGATCCGTGGCCTGCAACGGATGGTCGACGAGGACGTCTACTGCATCGACATCCTCACCCAGGTCTCGGCCAGCACGAAGGCGCTGCAGTCCTTCGCGCTGCAACTGCTCGAGGAGCACCTGCGGCACTGCGTCGCGGACGCCGCGGTGCGCGGCGGCGAGGAGGCCGACACCAAGGTCGCCGAGGCCACGGCCGCCATCGCCCGGCTGCTGCGCACCTGATCCGGGCCGCCTGACCGGCCCGCCGCCCGCCCGCCGGCCAGTCGGCGACCGGCGCGCGCCGCGTGGGTCACCGGCCGCGCCGAGCGGCTCAGGAAGCGCTGTGGTCGTGGCCTCTCTCGTGCTCGCGAGCCGGCTCAGAAGTGGCGAGATTTGATCGGTCCACATGGACGCGGAGCACGGCGTCGATGTGGTCCGCGCTCATCCGCTCCCCGGCCACGCTCGACGCGGCGATCATCAACTCGCCGTACAGGTCGATCTCGACGAGGGCCACATGGTCCGAGACCGACGACCTCTGACGCGCCACCATGTGTGTCACCTCCTCCGAACCCGGGCCCGCCGGCCGCTCTGGTCGCCGCTCTGACCGCCGGACCTCTCGCCGGCCGTGTCGCCAGCGTTCCAGCGTAGGGACAGGCACACACCGCGCACATGGCACGGATGGGTCATTTCCATGGGCCGAACCCGTTCGCGGAGCTAATTCTTCGGCGAATCGACCGTACCCGCGTAGATATCCGCGGGCTTGGGAGGTCGCAGCGCGACCGCCGCGCCAAACGCGTACAACTCGGTCGTGGAGACCACGTCCGTCTCCCGGCGTTGCCCACCGGCGGCGTTGGTCATGGTGAACCGGTGCCGGATCTTCCGCAACCGGCCCTGCGCGTCGAGGAAGGCGTCGAAGCGCACCGCGTCGGTGGCGAACCCCCGCGCCGCGGCCCGCAGCACGCCGCGGGCGTACGGCTCCGCGGCGCGCGCCGCCGCCTCCAGGTCGGCGACGCCACGGTAGTGCCGCACCCCGCCGCGCGCCGGCGCCCCGCGCCCGACGACGCTCACCTGCCGCGCGCCGCGCAGGAGTTGGGCCGCCACCAGCGGGTCGGTCGCGCCCCCGGTGACCAGGTTGCCGTCCGCGACCCGGGTGCTGTCCACCCGCACCCAACGGTCGTCGGGCACCCCCGCGCCCCGGTTGAACAGGAACAACTCGGCGGGCGCGAGGAGTTCGGTGATCGGCTCGTGCTCGTCGTCGCCCACCGCGTCCTTCGGCAGGTGCACCCGCAGCCGTCCCATCCGCTCGACGAAGTCGTAGCC
The DNA here is from genome assembly GCF_029392895.1 of Streptomyces sp. 71268. NCBI lineage: Bacteria > Bacillati > Actinomycetota > Actinomycetes > Kitasatosporales > Streptomycetaceae > Streptomyces > Streptomyces sp. 71268. The sequence continues at coordinate 4,757,104 of NZ_CP114200.1, read as the reverse complement.
GCCGCTGCCCTGGATGGCGACCCGGGTCGCGCCGGCGGCCGTCTCCACCGACGTGCGCACCCGGGCGCTACCGGCCCGCGCGAGCGCCCCCGCGGCCTCGCGCAGTGCCGCCGGCGCGGCGCCCACCTCCCGCTCGGCGGGCTCGTCGGAACCGGTGGGCTCCGCCCCCGGGGCACCGCTCGGGCCGCTGTCGATGTCCCACTCGTCGGCGACGCGCTCCTGGGCCAGCCCCTCGCCGGCCTCGTCGGGTTCGGCGCGCGACGAGCATCCGGCCGTGGCCACCAGCGTGACCACGAGGCCGCCCGCCACGACGGCGGCCGCGCCACCGCCGCACCTGTGCCGCCGCACCGACATCCGGACCGATCCCTGGACCCTCATCGACGTCCGACCCCCTGACCGTTGTCGCGCCCGTGTCCCGCGCGTCGCGCCGCGCCCCGCGTACCGCACCGGACACAGCGCGGGCCGGGCCGTCATGACGACGGTGAAATATGTTCCGTTCAACGATCGCCCCTGAGGGCCGTCACGGCCGGGTAGCGTGGGTACGTGCTTGACTCGGGCTCCGACATACACGAGACGACCACCACCGAAACGGGCGCCTTCTGCCTCGCCCGCTGCTCCTGCGGCTGGTCAGGCCCCGCACGCAGAGCCCGCTCGCGGGCTCGTACCGACGCCGACGAACACCGCGCGACACAGGCGGCACAACCCGTTCCCTCCGTTCCCGCTCCCCGCCACACCGGTCACTGACAGCGCATCGAGGCCACCTCGGGGCGCGCCGACCAACCGCGCGCGCCCCCCTCTCGGCCACCCGGCCCCCCGCCCCGCCCTTCCCGCGCACCCCACACGTGGCCGAGAATGTCATGGCCATGACCCTCATGTCGTGGCCACGCCCGCCGTCACGGAACCACCGTCCGTCGTACGCCCTCTGCGTAGAGGAGACCCACATCGAGAGGGAGGGCAGGATGGACAGGCGCACACTGCTGGCCGCCGGCACCGGACTGGCCGTGGCGGCCGCGGGAGCCGTCGCCTGCGACGACAAGGCCGGCACTCCCGCCCCGAGCAGCGAGGGCGGCGCCCCGCGAACCACCCCGCGCGAGGCCGCCCCGCCCGCCACCACCTCGGCATCTTCCCGCGCCGGCAAGCCCCGGGCCGCCGACTGGACCGCGCTCGGCAAGGGGCTGCGCGGCGGCCTGATCCGCCCCTCCGACGCCGACTACGCCCAGGCCAGGCAGCTCTACAACACCCGCTTCGACCACCAACGCCCGGCCGCCGTCGCTTACGTGGCGCACACCTCCGACATCACCGAGTGCCTGGCCTTCGCCCGACGCCACGGCACCCCGCTGGCCATCCGCAGCGGCGGCCACAGCTACGCCGGCCACTCCGGCGGCACCGACCGACTGGTCATCGACGTCTCCCGGCTGCGCACCATACGCACCGGCGCCGGCACCGCGACGATAGGCGCCGGCGCCAAGCTCATCGACGTCTACACCAGCCTCGCCGCCCACGGCGTCACCATCCCCGCCGGCTCCTGCCCCACCGTCGGCATATCCGGCCTCACCCTCGGCGGCGGCCACGGCGTGGTCTCACGCGCGTACGGACTCACCTCCGACAGCCTGCTCGGCGCCACCGTCATCACCGCGGACGGCAAGGCGGTGCGCACCGACAAGGACCGGGAGGCCGAGCTGTTCTGGGCGCTGCGCGGCGCGGGAAGCGGCAACTTCGGCGTCGTGACCGAACTCCGCTTCCGTACCCACAAGGCGGCGGCCGGCGTCAGCGCGTACCTCACCTGGCCCTGGTCGAAGGCCGCGGCCGTACTCCGCGCCTGGCAGGCGTGGGGCCCCACGCAGCCCGACGAGATCTGGTCCGCGCTGCACCTGTCCGCCGCGCCCGGCCGCACCCCCACCGTCTCGCTCAGCGCGTTCTCCCTCGGCACCTACGGCGACCTGCAGAACGCCCTCGACCGGCTCGCCGACGCGGCCGGCGCCAGCGCGAAGAGCGTGAGCCTGCGCCGCCGCGGCTACCTGGACGCCATGCGCGGGTACGCCGGCTGCGCCACCAGCTCCACCACCCAGTGCCACCTGTCCGGCACGACCCCGGGCCGCGAGGCGACGGGCGCGCTGCGCCGCGAGACCTACGGCGCTCGCTCGGACTTCTTCGACCGCTCCCTTAACCAGCAGGGCGTCCGCGCCCTGCTCGACCAGGTCGAGCGGTACGGCCGGGGCACCGGCGGCGGCGCGGTCACCGTCGCGCTCACCGCCCTGGGCGGCGCGGTCAACCGCGTCGCCCCGCTGGCCACCGCCTTCGTGCACCGCCGGTCGCGGATGTTGGCGCAGTACACCGCCTCGTGGCCGGCGGGCCGCACGGGCGCCGCGCAACTGGCCTGGCTGGACGGCGTCCACGCGGCCATGCGCCGGCACGCCTCCGGCGCGGCCTACCAGAACTACGCCGACGCGGGCCTGAAGAACTGGCGCACGGCCTACTACGGCGCCGCCGCCAACCGGCTCACCGCCGCGAAGAAGCGTTACGACCCGAACCGCCTGTTCACCTTCGGGCAGGCGCTGTAGGGCGGGACACAGCACTGGGCCCGGCGCCCACGGGTCGTGTGGGGCCGGGCCAGTGCGTTCGTGCCGGGCCGGCGGGCCGTCAGGCCGCCAGGTCGCTGTCGCGCCGTTTGTCGGTGACCGGTGTGACGGCGGGGCCGCCCGGTCCGCGCTGGGTCACCGGTCCGGCCGCCTCCACCGCCGAGCTGCCGGCCCTGGCCCGCACCAGCCAGCTCCCGCGCGAGTTGGCCACGGTCGTGGCCAGCGGGGTCAGCAGCATCATGGCCAGCGGGGCGAGCAGCAGCGTCACGGCCGTACCCAGCGCGAAGCCGCCGACCACGTCGGTGGGGTAGTGCACGCCCATGTAGATCCGGCAGAAGCCCGCGAACAGCGCCACGACCAGCGCGAAGACGCCGTACTTCCGGTTGACCATGAAGATGCCCACGGCGATCGCCGCCACCAGCGTGGAGTGGTCGCTCACGAACGAGTAGTCGCTCTTGCCCGCCACCAGCACCTCAAGCTCCTGCGGGTGGTCGACGAAGGGGCGGGGGCGCTTGACGAAGCCTCGGATCGGGATGTTGGCCAGCAGCGCGATGCCGGCCGCGAGCGGCGCCCACACCAGGCCGGCGACGGCACTCGCCGCGTCGGAGCGCTTGCGCGCGCTCCACCAGGCGCCGAGCAGCAGCGCGAGCAGGCCGAAGACGACGCCGAACTCGCCGATGAACTCCATTAGACGGTCGCACCAGTGCGGCGCGTCCTCGGCCAGGCCGTTGATGTCGTAGAGCAGGCTGACATCCGGGTTCGACCCTTCCCTGACATCTGCTGCCAGGGGGGACCCCAGTGTGAGTCCAGCCATCTGCCGCGGCCCCTTATCTCTTGCCCGTCACGCCCGTCGCTGCAAGCAACCGGCCGCCCCCGCGGTCCTCAACCAAGTGTGCTGCTATTCCACTCGAAGAAAACGCCCGTGTGGGGCAACGCGTTCCACTCTCCACCCAACGATCACCAGGACGTTATCGAAGGGTGACCCATCGTCGCAGCTCAGAAAGACGGCATCACGGAGAGTTCCAGCCACGCTACACCTCAGCGAACCCCGTTGATCGGCTTCCGCTCAGCGCGCCAGCCCCGTCAACGGAAGGGGACCGCCCCATCTCAGGCTTCGCCATTCCGCGGCCCGGGGAGCGCTTTTGCGCCATCTTTGGTGACCCGGGTCGCCCCGATGTAGTCCGGCGTATCGATCGGGTCGTAACGGATGACCGCCCCCGTGTACGGAGCATTGATCATCTTTCCGCCGCCGACGTAGATCCCCACGTGGTGGATGGAGCGCGGGTCCTGCAGGTCGTACGCGAAGAAGACCAGGTCACCCGGTTGCAGTTCGTCGCGGCTGGGGTGCGGCCCGGCGTTCCACTGGTCGTTGGCCACGCGCGGCAGCTCGATGTCCACCGAGGCGTAGGCGGCCTTCGTCAGCCCGGAGCAGTCGAACCGCCCGCCGTCGGCCGCCGTGCCGTTGCCGCCCCACAGGTAGGGCTTGCCCAGTTGCCGCTGCGCGAAGTAGATCGCGGCCGCCGCCTGCCTGGACGCGGCGACGGGACGCTTGGGCGCCGCGAAGCTCTTGGCGAGCGTGGTGATCCGCTGCACGTAGTTCTGGGTCTCGTTGTACGGCGGCACCCCGCGGTACTTGACCACCGCGTACGAGCCGGCGTTGTAGGAGGCCAGCATGTTGGCCGTGGGGTCGCCCGGCACGTCCTTCACGTACTTGGCCAGCGCGCAGTCGTAGGCCGCCGCCGAGGGGATGGCGTCCGCGGGGTCCCAGATGTCACGGTCGCCGTCGCCGTCGCCGTCCACCCCGTACGCCGCCCAGGTGCCGGGGATGAACTGCGCCAGCCCGCGCGCGTTGGCCGGGCTCACGGCCTTGGGGTTCCAGCCGCTCTCCTGGTAGAGCTGCGCGGCGAGCAGCGCCGGGTTGATGGCGGGGCAGCGGTTGCCGTGCTTCTGCACGAGGTCCACGTACGCGGCCGGAACGGTGCCCTCCGCGAGCTCCACGTCACCGGCGGAGCCGCCGCTCGTGGCCCTGCTCGCGATCATGTACGTACCGAGAACGAGGAGCACGACGAAGGAAAAGGACAGCCCCATACTGATGCTGACACCGAGCCAGACCTTCTTACCCACCGGGCCATCCTCCCCCATCCGGCCCCAACCGGGCGCTCCACGGACGTGATTCGCACGGTACGACGAGGGCCCCCGACTTGGCGAGAGGGCACCTGACGCCCCGACGCGCACCGCGGACGCGGGCGGTCGCGCGGCGCACGGGCCCGGGGGCGGTGACGGCGTACGGGGCCGGATGGTGGGCGGCGCGGACGGCCGGTGGGCGACCACCGCCCCAGCCCGCGCGACTACAGTCCACCGTGCGGCCACCCACCGCGACATGAGGGCGCGACCGGGCGAGATGGCGGCCTCACCCCCTGTCACCACCCCGTCGGCACACGCGACAAGGACGACCACGCGATGGACATGAACCAGCTGGACTGGCAGCGCGCCGTACCGGAAGGGGAGGACCCGCCCGAGTTCCTCGAGGTGGCCGCGGGGCCCGACGGCCGCGTCTACCTCCGGGAGAGCCGCGACCGGGACCAGGTGGTCGTCACCACCCGGGCCAAGTGGGACGCGTTCATCAAGGGCGTCAAGGCGGGGGAGTTCGACGACTTCGTGGAATGAGGCGGGCCGTCGGATAGCCGGGAGCGCAAGCGGGTACACCCGTAGACGCACCGGGCGGAGGCCACCATCCGCCGCCCGCACCCGCGTTGGCCGCGCTCCCACCCGGGACGCTTCCTCCACGGACAACCACAACTCCATTGCCGTCCGCCACCGAGCGTGATACGCAGAGTGACGACCACCCATCGGGCTGACACGTCTTCGAGCCGCGTTTGTACGGTTTGACCGCAGGTCAGAACGGTGAAGCCCAGATCCGATACGAGATCCGCCAAGAAATGCCGCCAAATCGACATGCGACAGTGGCAACTTCGGCGAAGATAGAGACTGACCCGTGCCGCACGGTAAGGCGGTACACAACTACCCATAAGGGGCGGTGAGTTCACATGTACTTGGCAGCCGAAAAAGGCGACATCACCACCATCATCGGCGGAATCGCCCCCGACTGGGGGCCTTTCGGGAGCTTGGGCAACGAAGCGCGCATCATGATCGAGGTCGTGATGGCCGTGTCCATCTTGCTGTGCCTCGGCATCGCGATCTGGGGCGCGGCCAAGCAGCGCATCGGCGCCACGGCCCTGCGCGACACGTTCAGCGCCGAGCAGGGCAAGGGGCTGATCGTCGCGGGCCTGACCGGCGTCTTCATCATCGGCTCGCTCGGCACGCTCTTCACCATCGTGTACGGCATGGCCGTCTAGGCCGCCGGCCTCCGCCCCGCGCGGACGCGCGCCCGCCGTCCGCACCGCCGCGCGGCGTACGAGCCCACACCCAGCCCGTACGCCGCGCGAGCCCACCCGCCCTCATCCCGCCCGACCGTTCCACGCATACGAGCCCCTTCGCTCGTCCCTCCCCTCCCCACGAGGCCGCAAGCTGATGCCCACACCTCCAGGCCACTCGGACCGCCACCCGCGCTCCCCGCGGCCCGGGCGGGACAGGCGACAGCCCTACCGCGCCGTCGCTACTTCGACCTCCCGCCTCTCCCCCGGTCCCGCTGCTGAGGTTGTGTCAGCCTGATGTGCACTCACACCATCGCCCCCGCGCCCCGCCGCGCCCCGCTACCGTCGTACCCGGGCGCCGCGAGAGCGGCGGACGAGACGACGGTCAGCACGGCGACACGCGGGCGGGCCACCCGCCGCGGGGCGGGCGCGGCCGGGCTGCGGCGCGCCGCGGAGACCGAGGCCACGGGCGAAGGGGCGGGCGCGCGATGAGTCCCCAGGGCGATGATCACTACGACTCGTACGGCGGCGACCACGGCCCCGCCGGCACCGACGGGCGGCTGACCCGCACCCGACTCCCGGACGGCGACGGCGACGCCTTCGGCGCCGGCCGCCGCCCTCGCCCCACCGCCAAGCCGAGCCGCAGCCTGCTCACCGTGGTGACCGTGGTCGTCCTCCTCATCGCGGCCATCGCCTTCGCGAACCGCGGCGGCGGCGACTCCGACGACGGCAACGGCGGCGGCTCGGGCGACACCAAGGGCAACCAGGCCCGGTCCACCGCCCCCACCGGCGAACGCCCCGTCAAGGGCAAGGACACGGCCACGGGCATCGCCACCGGCTTCCCCCGCACGGAACAGGGCGCCCAGAGCGCGGCGGCGAACTACGCGGTGGCTTTGGGGTCGGTCGAGATGTACTCCCAGGACACCCGGCACGCCATCGTGAACACGGTGTACGCCCCGGAAGTGGCCGCCGCCCGGCAGGCCCCGCTGGACAAGGTGTACTCCGGCGAGAAGCTCCGCACGGCCATCGGGCTCGACGCGGACGGCAAGGCGCCCGAGGGAATGACGTTCGTGTGCCGCAGCAACCCGATCGGCACCAAGATCGTCGACTTCAAGGGCAACACCGCGAGCGTGGCCGTCTGGTACTCCACCCTGGTCGGTTTGGCGGGCGAGGACTCCAAGTGGCCCGTCACCGAGGGCTGGTACACCAAGACGTTCGAGCTCAAGTGGATCGACGACGACTGGAAGGTCACGGACTACCAGCAGCAGGACGGGCCGGCACCCGTCGGCCGGGACCAGACCGCGTCATCGGCTGAGGAGATGGCCGATGCCGTCCAGAGGTTCGGAGGGTTCACCTATGCCCGCTAAACGTCGCCGCTCCCTCACCCTGGCCGCGCTGTTCACCCTGAGCCCCACCGCGGTCCTGCTACTCGCCACGCGCGCGACCGCTGAGCCGACTCCGAAGCCGTCGGCGAGCGACGACGGGCACTGCGATGAGTACCCGGACGAGCTGAAGGACCTGTGTGACGACAACGGCGGAGGGGGCTCCGGCCCGGACGACCCCACCGCCCCCATCGACCCCGCCGCCTCCCTCGCCAGGTCCTGCGCCAAGGCCGCCTCCTGGCTCGTCGGCAAGCTCTCCGACATGGTCAACGAGACGGCGGGCGTCGACTTCACCAACGAGACGTTCCTGCGCCAGTACGCGATCGTTTTCGCCGCCTCCACCGTGCTCACCCTCCTCCTGTGGCTGCTCGCCGTCGCCAAGCGGGCGATCCGTGGGGTGCCGTTCATCGAGGCGATCACCGAGGCCATCGGGTTCCTCTGGCTCACCGTGCTGGCCTCGGCCTTCACGCCGCTGGTGCTCTACACCGTCGTGTCGGCCACCGACGCCGTCACGGAAGTGATCGCCACCGGCACGGGGGCCGACAACGACGCGTTCTTCGGCTCGTTCGCCGACGCGCTCAAGAAGGACGAGGACATCGGCGGCGGGCCGATCATGCTCATCGTCGTGTCGCTGGTGACCATCCTCGCGGCCGGCGTGCTCTGCCTCGAACTCGTCATCCGCGCCGCCCTGCTCTACGTCGGCGCCCTGCTCGGCACCGCCGTCTACGCGGGCCTGGTCGACAAGAACATGTGGGGCCACGTCCGCCGCTGGGCCGGGCTCATGATCGCGGTCATCCTGGTCAAGCCGGTGATCGTCATCGTGCTCGGGCTCGCCGGAGCGCTCTCGGGGGACGAGGGGCCCGACGCGTTCTCGGCCGTGGTCTCCGGCCTGTCGATCATCATCCTCGCCATCTTCGCGAGCGCCATGATCTACCGCTTCGTGCCCGGCTTCGGTGACGAGATCATCAACAGCCGCAACGCCAGCAGCGACGCCGCGTCGCGCCAGGCCGCGGCGATCGTCAGCTCCCCCGCCGCCCTGGTCAAGCAGGGCATGAACGCCCACAGCAACCGCGCCGTCGGCACGCCCATCGGCGGCGGCTCGTCCCAGCCGCGCCCCGCCAACCCCGTCTCCGGCGGCGTCGCCGCCCACAGCGCGCGCGGCGGTGACTCCGGCGGGGGCGGCAACCGCGCACCCGCCACCCCGGCGCCCCGCGCCCAGAACCGCAACACCAGCAATACCAGCAACACCTCGGGAGGTGACCGGCGTTGACGATTGAGGCCCAGTCCCACCCCATCGCGCCCCGCCGTACGTATCTGATCGGTCGGGCGCGCCCGAACGCGATCGTCGGCAAGAACCGCGAGACGGGCGAGATCGCCCTGATCATCGCGGGCGGCTTCATCGGCATGATGTGCGGGTTGCTCGTGCCCGTCCTGATGCTGCGCATCATCACCCTGGTGGGCTTCCCCGCGCTGGCCCTCGGCGCGGTCTACGTCCCGTACCGGGGCCGCACGTTCTACAAGTGGTTCGAGATCAACCGCTCCTACCGCCGCATCACCCGCCGCGGCGCCACCTACCGCTCGGCCGTCGCCGAGGCCGGCACCCGCCTCGACGGCCGGGAGGTCGAGGTGGGCCCCCCGCCCGGCATCGGGCACATCAACTGGCTCGCGGCACCCTTCGGGCCCGACGAGATCGCCGTCCTGCTGCACGCGGACCGGCGCACCGTCACCGCCGCCATCGAGATCGAGGGCCCCGGCGTGGGCCTGCGCGACAGCGAGGACCAGGAGGCGCTGGTCGACCGGTTCGGCACGCTGCTCAAGCACGTGGCCAACGGCGACGGCTTCGTGACCCGCCTCCAGATGCTCGCCCGTACGCTTCCCGCCGACCCCGACGCGCACGCCAAGGACGTCGAACGGCGCGGCGACGCGAACTCCCCGGAGTGGCTCAAGGACTCCTACGACCAGCTCCAGTCGATGGTCTCCACCTCGTCCGAGCAGCACCGGGCCTACCTCGTCGCCTGCATGCACTACACCCGCGAACTGTCCGCCGAGGCCCAGGCCATGGCCCGCGCCTCCCGACACAGCGGCAAGCGCATCGACCGCGACGCGGGACTCGCCGTCGTCATGGCCCGCGAGCTGACCGACATCTGCGCCCGACTCGCCGAGGCCGACATCCGGGTCCGCCAGCCCCTCGGGCAGAGCCGGCTGGCCTCGCTCGTGCACTCGATGTACGACCCCGACCACCCCATCGACCACATCCAGGCCATGACCCAGCGCAACGCCTGGCCCGCCGAGCTCGACGCCATGGAGCCCACCTACCTCCAGGCCAAGACCCGCGAGTCCAGCACCCGCGCCCCCTGGTGCCACGCCACCGCCTGGGTCAAGGAGTGGCCGATGACGCCCGTCGGCGTGAACTTCCTCGCCCCGTTGCTGGTGCACACCCCCGACGTGATCCGTACGGTCGCGGTCTGCATGGACCTGGAGCCCACCGAGCTGGCCATCGAGCGGATGCTGACGGAGAAGACCAACGACGAGGCGGAGGCCAGCCGCCAGGCCAAGATGAACCGCACCGTCGACCCGCGGGACATCGCCGCCCACGGCCGCCTCGACCAGCGCGGCGACGACCTGGCCAGCGGCGCGGCCGGCGTCAACCTCGTCGGCTACATCACGGTCTCCTCCCGCTCGCCCGAGGCCCTCGCCCGGGACAAGCGCACCATCCGCGCCTCGGCCGGCAAGAGCTACCTCAAGCTGGAGTGGTGCGATCGCGAACACCACCGGGCCTTTGTGAACACCTTGCCGTTCGCCACCGGCATCCGACGATAGGGGCTGCGCCGTGGTCGATCCGATGGGCGTCATCACCGAGGCCTTCACCAGTTTCGTCTTCGGGAAGGTGGAGACGACACGGCTGCCCGTGCGCACCTCCACCGGCCAGGCCCAGGCCGTCTACCTGCCCACCGCCGCGCCCGGCCTCGGCGACTCCGGCGTGATCATCGGGCGCGAGGTGTACTCCGGCAAGGGGTACATCTACGACCCGTTCCAGTTGTACGGGCAACAGTTGCCCGCCCCGCACTGGCTGGTGCTCGGCGAGTCCGGTAACGGCAAGTCCGCCCTGGAGAAGACGTACGTACTGCGCCAGTTGCGGTTCCGGGACCGGCAGGTCGTGGTCCTCGACGCGCAGGGCGAGGACGGCGTCGGCGAGTGGAACCTCATCGCCCAGCAGCTCGGCATCACGCCGATCCGCCTGGACCCGATGGCCGCCCTCGACGGCGGCATCCGGCTCAACCCGCTCGACCCGTCGATCACCACGACCGGCCAGCTCGCCCTGTTGCGCACCATCATCGAGGTCGCGATGGGCCACGGCCTCGACGAGCGCGCCGGCTTCGCGCTCAAGGTGGCGCACGCGTACGTCAACCAGACCGTCACCGACCGGCAGCCGGTGCTCACCGACATCGTCGAGCAGCTGCGCCACCCGGAGCCGGACTCGGCCGAGTCGATGAACGTGGACCTGGACGACGTACGGGCCTGGGGCCTGGACGTCGCGCTGGTCCTGGACCGACTGGTCGACGGTGACCTGCGCGGCATGTTCGACGGGCCGACCACGGTCGGCATCGACCTGGACTCGCCGCTGATCGTCTTCGACCTCTCGCACATCGACCGCAACTCGATCGCGATGCCGATCCTGATGGCGATCGTCGGCGTGTGGCTGGAGCACACCTGGATCAGGCCGGACCGCAAGAAGCGCATCTTCCTGGTCGAAGAGGCGTGGCACATCATCAACTCGCCCTTCGTGGCCCAGCTCTTCCAGCGACTGCTGAAGTTCGGCCGCCGGCTCGGCCTGTCCTTCGTCGCGGTCGTCCACCACCTGTCCGACGTGGTGGACGGCGCCGCCGCCCGCGAGGCGGCGGCCATCCTCAAGATGGCCTCGACCCGCACCATCTACGCCCAGAAGGCCGACGAGGCGCGCGCCACCGGCCGGGTGCTCGGCCTGCCGAGGTGGGCCGTGGAGATCATCCCCACCCTCACTCCCGGCATCGCCGTCTGGGACGTCAACGGAAACGTTCAGGTCGTCAAGCACCTGATCACCGAGGCCGAGCGCCCGCTGGTCTACACCGACCGCGCCATGACCGAGGACTCGCTGACCGCCGCGCTGGCCGCCGAGGCTGAGGCCGAGGCCCGCGCCGCCGAGGCCGTCGAGCAACGACTCGCCGAGGAGGGGCTCGCGGGCGGGCCCGACGGGTACGGCGGCTACGACAGGTACGGTCCGTACGCGCCCTACGGCCCACCCGCGTCCGGCGCGTCCGAGTCCACGGTGGCCTAGGCGATGGCGGACCCGAGGCGGGACCGCGCGCCGGAGCGCGGCATTCCGGACGGCTTGCTCATCGGGGCGCTGCTGTTCCTGATCGGGCTGGTGGTGCTGACCTGGACGGCCACCGGCCTGGCCGGACTGCTCGCGCACGGCGCCTGGCCGGAGAACGTGTCGTTCATCCGCACCCCGCAGGCCGCACGGCACCTGGTGCAGGACCCGGGGGACCTCGCCACGGCCTGGCCGCACACCCCCGAGGAACAGCTTTCGGGGTACGGGCTGTTCTGGGGCCTGTTCATCAGCGAGGTCCTCGTCCTGCTGGTCATCGCGGTCTTCGTGATCGGTACGGTCGCCCGGTACCGCCTGATGCGGGCCCGCCGCGCCGCCGACCGCCGCCAGGCCGCCGAGGAGCGGGCCCACGCCCCGCGCCCGCAAGAGCCCCAGGACACCGCCCCGAGCACCCGCCCCGCGGGCCCCGTCGAGGCGGCCCCGGAGCCGTACGCCGCACCGGCCGAGCCCGCCGCTGGGCTGGCCGCTGGGCCCGCCGCCACGCCCGACCCGCAGCCGCCCATCGACCCCGCGGCCTACTTCACGGCCATCTTCCCGAGCCCACAGCCCGCCCCCCGCACCCTCTCAGCCAGCCGCCTCCACGGCCCAGCCGGCCGGCGCCAGCGGCCACGCCCAGGAGGCCGCACCTCAGCCACCGCCGGCCCAGGCCCCGGTCCAGGCCCCGGCCCCGGCCTCCGGGACGGCCACCGAGGCCGCGCCCGCGGCTCCCACGGCATCCGGGGCCCACTCCTCGCTCCCGTACGGCGCCGCCGCGCCCGGTGGTGTGCCCGCGCAGCGCGACGGCGCCTGGCCGGGCGCCGAGCCCCCGTCGCGGGTCCGGTACGGGAGCGCCGCCGAACGTCAGGACGCCGCCCTGCACGCGATCCTGGAGGCGGCCGGCCCGACGCTGGTCACCAGCAGCGACGCGACGCTGTGGGCGGAGACGACGGGGACCCGCGCCAAGCTCGGCCCGGTGCACGTCTTCGACCCGAGCCACCTGTTGGACACGCCGGCCCGCCTGCGCTGGAACCCCGCCAGCGGCTGCGAGGCGCGGGAGGTCGCCGCGGCTCGCGCGGTGGCGCTGCTGGCCCCGGTCCGGCCGGTCTCGCTCATCGACTCGGCGACGGCGGACGCGGCGGAGACGCTGCTGCGCTGCTGGCTGCACGCGGCGGCGGTGGACGGCCGCCCGTTCCGCCAGGTGCACCGCTGGGCCCAGGGCCACTCGGCGCACGAGCCGGTACGCGTCCTGCGGACCAACCCGAAGGCGACCAGCGGCATGGCCGGCGAGCTGGAGTCGACGCTGACCGCGCACCCCGAGCGCCGCGACATGGCCCAGGAGCTGACGGCCCGCGCCCTGGCCGCGCTGTCCTCGATCCACATCCGGGACGCGTGCAACGCCAGCCGCGCCGACGCCCTCGCGCTGGAGTCGTTCGTCGGCGAGGGCGGGACGCTGTACGTGGTGGGCGAGTCGCTGGAGAACCCGCGCACGCAACCGGGCGCGATGCCCCTGCTCACCGCGCTGGTCGCCAGCGTCGTCGAGCACGCCCAGCAGACGGCCAAGCGCTCCCCCGGCGGCCGGCTGGACCCGCCGCTGACACTGGTGCTGGACGACATCGCGGGCGTGGCGCCGTTCCCCGCGCTACCCGAGCTGATGACGGGCGGCCCGGCACAGGGGCTGGAGGCGCTGGCCCTGATGCGCTCGCCGGAGCAGGCACGGGCCCGCTGGCCCCGCACGCACGGCAGCCTGGTGTCCTGAGACCCGGCTGCACGGCTCGTCGGCCACTCCGGGCCCGTGCTGCGGCCGGTCTACGGTCGGTACAGGGCCAGCTCGTACTCGGTCTCCTCCGGCCGGTTCGGGTACGGCATGGTCTCGCCGGTCTCGGCGAATCCGAGCTTGGCGTAGAAGGCGCGGGCGCGCTCGTTCTGCTCGTGCACCCAGAGCCGTACGCGTTCGACATGGAATTCGGGCAGCTCCCAGGACCACTCCAGAGCGGTGCGGAACAGTTCGCCGGCGAGCCCGGTGCCACGGCACTCGGGGCGGGTGTAGACGCCGACCAGGTGGGTTTGTGCCCGGTCCCGCTCGACCAGCACGACGGCCATGCCCGCGAACGGCTGCTCGGCCCCCGGACCGTCGCCACCGATCTCGGCGACGAAGGTCTTCAGTTCCTCCCCGGCTGCGCCCTGCTCGGCGCGCTTCTGCCAGAACGAGTCCGGCTCCTGGACCGCCCGCTCGTACGTCTCCACGAAGGCGACCCGCGCCACCGGATCGGCGAGTGCGGCCAAGCGCAGTTCCTTGAGAAGAGGCCACTCGTCGCTCTTGATTCCCCTGACCACGTAGCTCATGGCCACAGGATCGCAGTACGGAGCGGGCTTCTCCAGAACTTTTCCGTCAAACGCAGAAGAGCCTTGTTACGGATCGAAATCCGTAACAAGGCTCTTCTCACAAGGAGTTCGGCGGCGTCCTACTCTCCCACAGGGTCCCCCCTGCAGTACCATCGGCGCTGAAAGGCTTAGCTTCCGGGTTCGGAATGTAACCGGGCGTTTCCCTAACGCAATAACCACCGAAACACTATGAAATAAACCAACCAGGCAATGACCACGGTCGTTATTTCAGAACCAACACAGTGAACGCGAGCAACTGAGGACAAGCCCTCGGCCTATTAGTACCAGTCAACTCCACCCCTTACGAGGCTTCCATATCTGGCCTATCAACCCAGTCGTCTACTGGGAGCCTTACCCCATCAAGTGGGTGGGAGCCCTCATCTCGAAGCAGGCTTCCCGCTTAGATGCTTTCAGCGGTTATCCCTCCCGAACGTAGCCAACCAGCCATGCCCTTGGCAGAACAACTGGCACACCAGAGGTTCGTCCGTCCCGGTCCTCTCGTACTAGGGACAGCCCTTCTCAAGACTCCTACGCGCACAGCGGATAGGGACCGAACTGTCTCACGACGTTCTAAACCCAGCTCGCGTACCGCTTTAATGGGCGAACAGCCCAACCCTTGGGACCGACTCCAGCCCCAGGATGCGACGAGCCGACATCGAGGTGCCAAACCATCCCGTCGATATGGACTCTTGGGGAAGATCAGCCTGTTATCCCCGGGGTACCTTTTATCCGTTGAGCGACGGCGCTTCCACAAGCCACCGCCGGATCACTAGTCCCGACTTTCGTCCCTGCTCGACCCGTCAGTCTCACAGTCAAGCTCCCTTGTGCACTTACACTCAACACCTGATTGCCAACCAGGCTGAGGGAACCTTTGGGCGCCTCCGTTACCCTTTAGGAGGCAACCGCCCCAGTTAAACTACCCACCAGACACTGTCCCTGATCCGGATCACGGACCCAGGTTAGACATCCAGCACGACCAGAGTGGTATTTCAACAACGACTCCACACACACTGGCGTGCATGCTTCACAGTCTCCCACCTATCCTACACAAGCCGAACCGAACACCAATATCAAGCTATAGTAAAGGTCCCGGGGTCTTTCCGTCCTGCTGCGCGAAACGAGCATCTTTACTCGTAATGCAATTTCACCGGGCCTATGGTTGAGACAGTCGAGAAGTCGTTACGCCATTCGTGCAGGTCGGAACTTACCCGACAAGGAATTTCGCTACCTTAGGATGGTTATAGTTACCACCGCCGTTTACTGGCGCTTAAGTTCTCAGCTTCGCCAACCCGAAAGTCAGCTAACCGGTCCCCTTAACGTTCCAGCACCGGGCAGGCGTCAGTCCGTATACATCGCCTTACGGCTTCGCACGGACCTGTGTTTTTAGTAAACAGTCGCTTCTCGCTGGTCTCTGCGGCCACCCCCAGCTCACACTGTAAAAGTGATCACCAGAAATGGCCCCCCTTCTCCCGAAGTTACGGGGGCATTTTGCCGAGTTCCTTAACCATAGTTCACCCGAACGCCTCGGTATTCTCTACCTGACCACCTGAGTCGGTTTAGGGTACGGGCCGCCATGAAACTCGCTAGAGGCTTTTCTCGACAGCATAGGATCATCCACTTCACCACAATCGGCTCGGCATCAGGTCTCACCCTCATGTCATCCGGATTTACCTAGACGACGGGCTACACCCTTACCCCGGGACAACCACCGCCCGGGCTGGACTACCTTCCTGCGTCACCCCATCACTTACCTACTACTACCTTGGGTCAGCGGCTCCACCACTCCCCTCAACTCCGAAGAGATCAGGGCGGCTTCACGGCCTTAGCATCAGAAGATTCAGTATTGGGCGCTTCAAAGCGGGTACCGGAATATCAACCGGTTGTCCATCGACTACGCCTGTCGGCCTCGCCTTAGGTCCCGACTTACCCTGGGCAGATCAGCTTGACCCAGGAACCCTTAGTCAATCGGCGCACACGTTTCCCACGTGTGAATCGCTACTCATGCCTGCATTCTCACTCGTGAACCATCCACAACTCGCTTACGCGGCTGCTTCACCCGGCACACGACGCTCCCCTACCCAACCCAACCTCCGTTAGGAGTACATGCTGGATTGACACGACTTCGGCGGTACGCTTGAGCCCCGCTACATTGTCGGCGCGGAATCACTTGACCAGTGAGCTATTACGCACTCTTTCAAGGGTGGCTGCTTCTAAGCCAACCTCCTGGTTGTCTCTGCGACTCCACATCCTTTCCCACTTAGCGTACGCTTAGGGGCCTTAGTCGATGCTCTGGGCTGTTTCCCTCTCGACCATGGAGCTTATCCCCCACAGTCTCACTGCCGCGCTCTCACTTACCGGCATTCGGAGTTTGGCTAAGGTCAGTAACCCGGTAGGGCCCATCGCCTATCCAGTGCTCTACCTCCGGCAAGAAACACACGACGCTGCACCTAAATGCATTTCGGGGAGAACCAGCTATCACGGAGTTTGATTGGCCTTTCACCCCTAACCACAGGTCATCCCCCAGGTTTTCAACCCTGGTGGGTTCGGTCCTCCACACGGTCTTACCCGCGCTTCAACCTGCCCATGGCTAGATCACTCCGCTTCGGGTCTTGAGCGTGCTACTCCAACGCCCTATTCGGACTCGCTTTCGCTACGGCTCCCCCACACGGGTTAACCTCGCAACACACCGCAAACTCGCAGGCTCATTCTTCAAAAGGCACGCAGTCACGACCACCAAGAACAAGTCTCGATGGCGACGCTCCCACGGCTTGTAGGCACACGGTTTCAGGTACTATTTCACTCCGCTCCCGCGGTACTTTTCACCATTCCCTCACGGTACTATCCGCTATCGGTCACCAGGGAATATTTAGGCTTAGCGGGTGGTCCCGCCAGATTCACACGGGATTTCTCGGGCCCCGTGCTACTTGGGAGTCGTACAAGCAAGCCATAGATGTTTCAGCTACGGGGGTCTTACCCTCTACGCCGGGCCTTTCGCATGCCCTTCGCCTACACCTACGGTTTCTGACTCACCCGACGACCGGCAGATCATCGAAGTACGATCCCACAACCCCAACCACGCAACCCCTGCCGGGTATCACACATGACTGGTTTAGCCTCATCCAGTTTCGCTCGCCACTACTCCCGGAATCACGGTTGTTTTCTCTTCCTGCGGGTACTGAGATGTTTCACTTCCCCGCGTTCCCTCCACATACCCTATATATTCAGGTACGGGTGACAGCCCATGACGACTGCCGGGTTTCCCCATTCGGACACCCCCGGATCAAAGCTCGGTTGACAGCTCCCCGGGGCCTATCGCGGCCTCCCACGTCCTTCATCGGTTCCTGGTGCCAAGGCATCCACCGTGCGCCCTTAAAAACTTGGCCACAGATGCTCGCGTTCACTGTGCAGTTCTCAAACAACGACCAGCCACCCGTCACACACCACAACCGTGATGCTGCACCGGGGCCGGCAACCGAAGACACAACCTCACGGCCGTACCCTCAGACACCCAACAGCGCGCCCAATCCTGACTCTCCACCACAGCTCGCGTTCCACGCCTCAGAAGAGGCAGTACTAGCAAACCGTGCCAGATCGTCACGATCGAATAGTCAACGTTCCACCCATGAGCAACCAGCGTCGAACACTCGCCGACGAACTGGCTCTTGGACCACCAGGTAAGACCTGGCAGCCAAAGTGCTCCTTAGAAAGGAGGTGATCCAGCCGCACCTTCCGGTACGGCTACCTTGTTACGACTTCGTCCCAATCGCCAGTCCCACCTTCGACAGCTCCCTCCCCAAGGGGTTGGGCCACCGGCTTCGGGTGTTACCGACTTTCGTGACGTGACGGGCGGTGTGTACAAGGCCCGGGAACGTATTCACCGCAGCAATGCTGATCTGCGATTACTAGCGACTCCGACTTCATGGGGTCGAGTTGCAGACCCCAATCCGAACTGAGACCGGCTTTTTGAGATTCGCTCCACCTCACGGTATCGCAGCTCATTGTACCGGCCATTGTAGCACGTGTGCAGCCCAAGGCATAAGGGGCATGATGACTTGACGTCGTCCCCACCTTCCTCCGAGTTGACCCCGGCAGTCTCCTGTGAGTCCCCATCACCCCGAAAGGCATGCTGGCAACACAGAACAAGGGTTGCGCTCGTTGCGGGACTTAACCCAACATCTCACGACACGAGCTGACGACAGCCATGCACCACCTGTACACCGACCACAAGGGGGCGACCATCTCTGGCCGTTTCCGGTGTATGTCAAGCCTTGGTAAGGTTCTTCGCGTTGCGTCGAATTAAGCCACATGCTCCGCCGCTTGTGCGGGCCCCCGTCAATTCCTTTGAGTTTTAGCCTTGCGGCCGTACTCCCCAGGCGGGGAACTTAATGCGTTAGCTGCGGCACGGACGACGTGGAATGTCGCCCACACCTAGTTCCCAACGTTTACGGCGTGGACTACCAGGGTATCTAATCCTGTTCGCTCCCCACGCTTTCGCTCCTCAGCGTCAGTATCGGCCCAGAGATCCGCCTTCGCCACCGGTGTTCCTCCTGATATCTGCGCATTTCACCGCTACACCAGGAATTCCGATCTCCCCTACCGAACTCTAGCCTGCCCGTATCGAATGCAGACCCGGGGTTAAGCCCCGGGCTTTCACATCCGACGCGACAAGCCGCCTACGAGCTCTTTACGCCCAATAATTCCGGACAACGCTCGCGCCCTACGTATTACCGCGGCTGCTGGCACGTAGTTAGCCGGCGCTTCTTCTGCAGGTACCGTCACTCTCGCTTCTTCCCTGCTGAAAGAGGTTTACAACCCGAAGGCCGTCATCCCTCACGCGGCGTCGCTGCATCAGGCTTTCGCCCATTGTGCAATATTCCCCACTGCTGCCTCCCGTAGGAGTCTGGGCCGTGTCTCAGTCCCAGTGTGGCCGGTCGCCCTCTCAGGCCGGCTACCCGTCGTCGCCTTGGTAGGCCATCACCCCACCAACAAGCTGATAGGCCGCGGGCTCATCCTGCACCGCCGGAGCTTTCCACCACCAACCATGCGATCGGTAGTCATATCCGGTATTAGACCCCGTTTCCAGGGCTTGTCCCAGAGTGCAGGGCAGATTGCCCACGTGTTACTCACCCGTTCGCCACTAATCCACCACCGAAGCGGCTTCATCGTTCGACTTGCATGTGTTAAGCACGCCGCCAGCGTTCGTCCTGAGCCAGGATCAAACTCTCCATGAATGCCTCCGGGATATCCCGGCAAACACACACGATAAGAGCGGAACACCGACCGGAATAAGATCGATGTTCACAGCGTCCTCGCTGTGTCGCCCCCCAACCCCGTAACGGTGCTGGGAGGACTTTTCAAAGGAACCTCGCCCCCACAGTGTGTGGGAGACGGGGTATCAACATATTTGGCGTTGACTTTTGGCACGCTGTTGAGTTCTCAAGGAACGGACGCTTCCTTCGGTCCCGTTTCACCGGGCCCTCTGGGCGCTTCCCTTCGGTGTTTCCAACCTTACCAGATCTTTTTTCCTGCCGTTTCCGGTCGGAATTTGTTTCCGGTCCCCTGTTGGAGCGGGGTTTGTTTCGCGCCTTCCGGCGTGGTCACTACTTTAGCGGATTTCCCCCGGGCTTCATAATCGAAGCTTTCGAAACGAATTCCGGCATGCCGAAATCCATCCCAGATTGGGAGAGTCGTGCGGTAGTGGTGTGCCGCCGGTGCGGCGCGAGGTGCTGTCGCGGTGTCCAGGTGGATCGCGCGGCAACCCGGAGAACAGTACATGACGCTCTGACGCGTCTCAAACCCATGGCGGCGTCCCTCGTTCGAGGAGTACCGTCGACGGCGTGACTACGCGCGTACCTACCCAGTGGTGGCCCGCCTGACGGCGGACCAGACCCTGTGCGTACGCGCACCAACGGCCGCCGGATCCGGCGGCCGTTCCGCGTTGTCGAAGCTCCGCTTCGCACCCCGGCCGGCCGGGGACGGCGGCTCCGATCCGGTGGGAGACACCGGGGATGACGGAGAACGCGGAGATGACGGACATGACGAGCACCGCCGAGGCCCCAGTGGGGGCGGTGGCCGCGGCTACCGCCGCCGAGCCGGTCGCGGTCGCTGACGCCGGGCACGGCGTACCGGCTCCGGCGCGGGTGCGGATCTTCAGTGGGGTGAAGCCGACGGGGCACCTCACGCTCGGGAACTACCTGGGGGCCGTGCGGCGGTGGGTCGCGGAGGACCAGCACCGGGCCGACGCGCTGTTCTGCGTGGTGGACCTGCACGCGCTGACCGTGGAGCACGATCCGGCGCGGGTGCGTCGGCTGAGTCGGCAGGCCGCGACGCTGTTGCTCGCGGCCGGTCTCGATCCGGAGCTGTGCACGGTGTTCGTACAGAGCCACGTGGACGAGCACGCGCGGCTCTCGTACCTCATGGAGTGCCTGGCGTCCGACGGTGAGATGCGGCGGATGATCCAGTACAAGGAGAAGGTGGTGCGGGAGACGGCGCGGGGCGGGAGCGTGCGGCTGTCGTTGCTGACGTATCCGGCGCTGATGGCGGCCGACATCCTGGCGTACGGGACGGACGAGGTGCCGGTGGGGGACGACCAGGCGCAGCACGTGGAGCTGACGCGGGATCTCGCGCGGCGGTTCAACCAGCGGTACGGGGCGGTGTTCACCGTGCCGCGGGCGGTGCACCCGGCGGTCGCGGCGCGGGTGATGGACCTCCAGGACCCGACGGCGAAGATGGGCAAGTCGCACGCCGAGACCAGCGGGATCGTCTATCTGCTGGACGAGCCGGACGTGGTGCGCAAGAAGGTGATGCGGGCCGTGACGGACAGCGGGTCGGAGGTGCGCTACGACCGTGAGGCGCAGCCGGGGGTGGCGAACCTGTTGGACGTGCTCGCGGCGTGCGCGGGTGGGCGGCCGGCCGAGCTGGCCGAGGGGTACGCCTCGTACGGGGCGCTGAAGAGGGACGTGGCCGAGGCCGTGGTGGAGACGTTGCGGCCGGTGCGGGAGCGGCATGCGCGGCTGTGCGCCGAGCCGGGTCGGGTGGACGCGGTGTTGCGGGCGGGTGCCGAGCGGGCGCGGGCGATGGCGCGGCCCCGGGTGGACGCGGCGTACGCGGCGGTCGGGCTGTTGCCGCCGGCCTGAACGCGCGGCCGTCCGAGCCCGGCCGGGGTTGCCCCTCCTCCTCGTAAGCGTACGGAGGTGGCGACCCGGCCGGGGCAGGCGAGCGGTCAGGCGCCCGAGGCCAGCTCGCGGCTGCGGTCGCGGGCCGCTTCGAGGGCGGCGATCAGGGCGGCGCGTACGCCGTGGTTCTCCAGTTCGCGGATGGCGTTGATGGTGGTGCCCGCGGGCGAGGTGACGTTCTCGCGGAGCTTGACCGGGTGCTCGCCGCTGTCGCGGAGCATCACGGCCGCGCCGATCGCCGCCTGGACGATGAGGTCGTGGGCCTTGTCGCGGGGCAGTCCGAGCAGGATGCCCGCGTCGGTCATGGCCTCGACCAGGAAGTAGAAGTACGCGGGCCCGGAGCCGGAGAGGGCGGTGGCGGCGTCCTGCTGGGACTCGGGGACGCGGAGGGTCTTGCCGACGCCGTTGAAGATCTCCTCCGCGTGGGCCAGGTGCTCCTCGGTGGCGTGACTGCCGGCGGAGATGACGGACATGGCCTCGTCCACCAGGGCCGGGGTGTTGGTCATGACGCGGACGACGGGGGTGCCGGCGGCGAGGCGTTCCTCGAAGAACGCGGTCGGGACGCCGGCCGCGCCGGAGATGACCAGCCGGTCGGCGGGCAGGTGCGGGGCCAGCTCGGCGAGGAGCGTGCCCATGTCCTGGGGCTTGACGGTGAGGATGAGGGTGTCGGCGGACCTGGCCGCCTCGACGTTGCTGACCGCCTCGACGCCGTGGCGCTCGCGCAGCTCGGCGGCGCGCTCCGGTCGGCGGGCCGTGACCAGTAGCCGGGCCGGGGACCAGCCGCCACGGATCATGCCGCTGAGCAGTGCCTCGCCGATCTTTCCCGTGCCGAGCACGGCGACCTTCTGCGCCATGGTGCGCTCACCTCATCCAGTGCGGTCCGGGCTCCCGTGTGACGCGGAGTCCGGTGCGGTACGGAGCCGGGCGGAGGGGTTGGCTCCGCCGGCGGCGTTCGTCGGCATCCTCGCATCGGGGCGGCGGCGACGGGGTGGGTGTCCGGGTGGCGGTACGGGTGGTGGGGTGGCGGGCGCCGGCTCGGCCGGGGCGTGGGGGCGCGCCCCCACCCGGTGACCGAGTGGGGGCGCGCCCCCGCGTGCGGGCCGCTGCCGGCGGGAGCCGGGGCGCGGGGAGGGCGGGGGCGCGCGGTGGTGGGGCGCGGAGGTGTGGGCGCGGGTTCACGCGCCTTCGTGTGCCGCCTCGCGCGGGTGGGCCGTGGGCGGGGGCGGGGAGTGGGGCGAGGCGGCGCGGCTCAGGGCGCCGGGCCACCAGACCTTCGGGCCGATGTCCAGGGCGAGGGCCGGGACCAGGACGGTGCGGACGAGGAAGGTGTCGAGCAGCACGCCGACGCCGACCAGCACGCCGAGCTGCGCCATGGTGACCAGGGGCAGGACCGCGAAGACCGCGAAGGTCGCCGCGAGCACGATGCCCGCCGAGGTGATCACGCCGCCGGTGCCGATGAGGCCGGCGAGGACGCCACGGGCGTGGCCGAGGCGCTCGGTCTCCTCCCGTACCCGGGTCATCAGGAAGATGTTGTAGTCGATGCCGAGCGCGACGAGGAAGACGAAGCCCATCAGCGGGGTCGACCAGTCCATCGCGGCGAAGTCCAGGACGTGCTCGAAGAGCAGGTGGGACGTGCCGAGGGCGGCGAAGTACGAGACGACCACGGTGGCCAGGAGCAGCAGCGGGGCGACCAGCGAGCGCAGCAGCCAGACGAGTACGGCGAGGACGACGAGCAGCACGATCGGGATGACGGTGGTCAGGTCGCGGTCGGCGGCGCGCTCGGTGTCGACGGCCTGTGCGGTGGTGCCGCCGACCAGCGCGTCCGCGCCGTCGACGGCGTGCACGGCGTCGCGCAGCGCGTCGACGGTGTCCTTGGCGGCGTCGCTGTCCGGGGCGTCCTTGAGGACGACGGGGAAGGTGGCGAGTTCGTGGCCGCCGGTACGTACGGAGTCCTGCGGCTGGCCCACCGACGCGACGCCGGGCACCTTCTCCGCCGCGGCCCTGACCTGGGCGAGTCGGCCGCCGTCGGCGCGGGTGACGACGTCGGCGGGGTCGGAGGCGCCGGAGGGGTAGTGCGCGGACAGGCGTTCCTGGGCGACGACCGAGTCGGGCTTGTCCTGGAACATCTCCGCCTGGCTCAGGCCCATGGTGATGCCGAGCGCGCACAGCGCGAGGGCGCCGGTGAGGCCGAGCGAGGCGAGCCAGGCCCGGCGCGGGCGGCGGGCGACGGCGGCGCCGATCGCGGCCCAGGGGGTGCGCCCGGTGCGCGTGGCGGTGCCGTGGCGCGGGATGAACGGCCAGAAGACCCAGCGGCCCGCGATCACCAGCAGCGCCGGCAGCACGGTGATCATCGCGACGAAGGCGCAGCCGACGCCGACCGCGCCGACCAGGCCGAGCGAGCGGGACGAGTTGATGTCGGCGAAGGCGAGGCAGGCCAGGCCGATGGCGATGGTGCCGGCCGAGGCGAGGATGGCGGGCCCGCAGCGGCGCAGGGCGATGGCCATGGCCTGGTGCCGGTCGGCGTGCTGGTGGAGTTCCTCGCGGTAGCGGGCGATGAGCAGCAGGGCGTAGTCCGTACCGACGCCGAAGACGAGCACCATGAGGATGCCGGCGCTCTGCGGGTCCACCGGCAGTCCGGCGTGCCGGGCGAGCAGGTAGGTGGTGACCTGCGTGAGCACCGCGCCGAAGCCGACCGCGAGCAGCGGGAACAGCCACAGGACGGGGCTGCGGTAGGTGATCAGCAGCAGTGCCGCGACCACCGCGCCGGTGATGATCATGAGGGTGGAGTCGAGGGAGTCGAAGACCTCGACGGTGTCGATGAGGGAGGCGGCCGGGCCGCCGACCTCGGTGGTGAGGCCCGGTGGCGCGTCGGCGTCGGCGATCTCGCGTACCGCGTCGACGTCGTCACCCAGGCCGTCGTCGCCGGCCAGCGGGACGGTGGTGATCAGGGCCTGGCCGTCGGTGGAGGGCTCGGCCCGGGCGACCCGCTGACCGTCGGCCGCCAGCTCGGCGAACCGCGCGCGGTCGGCGGCGACCTTGGCGCGGTCGGCGGCGGTGAGGCCGCCGTCGCGGGTGTAGACGGCGACGGCGGCGGTCAGCTCGTCGGCCCTGAACTTCTCCAACTCGGTGTTGACCTGGGCCGATTCGGCGCCGCTCGGCAGGAAGGCGTTCGGGCCGTCCTCCTCGACGTCGCCGAGCTTGCCGGCCAGGGGCCCGAGGGCGACCGCGAGGATCAGCCAGGCCACCAGGACGACCCATTTCGAGCGGCGTCCGCCGGGGAGGACGGGGAGCCGCTTGCTCCACGCGGGCATGGGTGATCTCCTTCGGAGTGGGAGTGAGTTGTGCGAGGGGCTCGCGGAACATCGCTCCGTGCAGGGCGTGTGGCCGGGAGTGCAGTCCCGGCCACACGTCGTATCGGGGCACGGAGAGCGGGGTGCGCGGCGCGCGGGCGCGGTGTGCGGGTGTGCGCGGTGTGCGGGGCGCGGGGCGCGGTGTGCGGGGCGCGATGTGCAGGTCGCGGTCCCGGATCGCGGCGCGCGGGTCGTGGGCTACGGGTTATGGGTTACGGGGTGTGCGGTGCCAGTGCGCGGTGTGGTTGCTGGTGGCCACGTGGGCCGGTGGGGCGCGGGGGCGTTCGGACGCGCGTGACCGGCGCCTGGGCGGGCGGCGGGCGGGCGGACAGACGGAGGTGAGGCGAACGGCCGCCGCGCGTAAGGACGTTGGGTGGTCGACGTTGGGCTGTCGGCGCCTCGGCTGGTGGCGTTCGGGGCGCGCGGCCGGGCGGTCCGGAGGCTCGGCAGGGCGGCGCGTACGGCCCGTGGGGCCGGGGCCGGGGGTCCGGGGCCGGGGGGCCGGGGGCGTACGGCCTCGGGGGCGGGAGGCGCGAGGGCCAGGTGGTGGGCCCGGGGCGGCGTTACTCGATCTCGCGCATCATCTTCTCCATCGCGGCGAGCGACGTACGGGCCTGGCTCAGCTCGTCCAGGGTGCGGCGGTGCAGTTCCGTGTTGTCCTCCAGCAACTGCGCGTACTTGCCGGCCAGTTGCCTGTACTGCTCCTCGCGCGCGGCGAGCATGCGGGCCCGCCAGGTGGCGGCGATCTGCCAGACGATCACGATGAGCAGCAGGAAGACACCGCCCGCGCCCACCGCTCCGACCCAAGCTTCGGACGCGTCGTCCGCGGCGAGTGTCACCATCTCCTCGTTCACTGCGCTTCTCTCTTTCACGGATTCGCGGACCGCCTGGCGCGCGCGGCGTCCACGGAGTCGGGTCGGTCGGCGTCGTCGGGCTGCCCGGCGTCGGGTCGTACGGAGTCGGGTGGTGTGGCCTCCGGTCCGGCCGCGGCGGGCGGGTCGGGCTCGGGGGTACGGCGGCGCCTGCTTCGGGGGGTGGCTTCCGGGGCCGGCTCCGCCGCCGCGCCCGCCTCGGTGAGCGAGGCCGCCGCGGCCGCGACGGCCTCGGGGGTCAGGCGGTAGACGAACGGCGCGACCTCGAAGAACTTCATCGCCTTGCCGTCCTCCGACAGCTCCAGCGAGCCGACCACCAGTCCCGCGGCCTCCAGCCGCTGGAGGTGCATGTGCAGCAGCGGGCGGCTGATGCCGAGGTCCCGGGCCAGCCGGCTGACGTAGTTCCGGCCGCCGGTGAGCGCCTGGATGATCCGCATGCGGTGCGGATTGCCGAGCGCGCCGAGGATCTTCAGCAGTTCGTCTCCGGTCGGGACTGGGGCCGAGCCCATCTCGAACCTCTCTTGCTGTGTTGTGTTCTTACACTGACACCCCGGCCAAACACCTGTCAAAGGAAACTGACACATGCCGGGGTGACCTAGGGACATCTGGGGGTCGTCTCAGGGTTTCCCCCGATGGTCCCGCCTCCCGCGCCCGCGCCCGCAGGCATGACCAGGCAGGAACCGACATGACCTGGCAGGTAATCGACGGGGCGGCGGCCAGCCGGCAGGCTCTGCCGTATGACGACGAAGACGAACACCGCGAACCACGCCGCCAGCACCGACGCCATCCCCACCAGCGCCGACGCCTCCCCCGCCAGCACCGCTGCCCCCGCCAGCACCGGTACCGCTCCCGCCAGCGCGCCCGCCGCCGCCGAAAGGGCCGCGGAGACGGAGCGGACGCGGGCCGTCGTGGCGGAGTACCTGCGCCGGGTGGCCGACCCCGAGCAGGGGCCGGAGGAGATCGCCGCCACGTACGCGGAGGAGGTGGACTGGCAGATCGCCCCGAACCCGGCCGTGCCGTGGATTCGGCCGCGTTCCACGCGCGCCGACGTCGTCGGGCACTGGGTCGAGTTGGCGGCGCACACGGTGCCGGAGGCGGGCGGCGCGACGATCGACGCGTTCCTGGTCGACGGCGCGGACGCGGTCCTCACCGGCCACCTGCACGGCACGGTGCGGGCCACCGGGAAGTCGTTCCACTCGCCGTTCGCGCTGCGGCTGACCGTCGCGAACGGGGAGATCGTCCGGCACCACATCTACGAGGACAGCCTGGGCATCGCCGCCGCGTGCACCCCGGACCGGGCCGAGCCCACCGCGTAGCGGCACCGCCACGACCGACGGCGCGACCGACAGTGCGACCGACGGCGCGACAGCACCGCGCGCCTTGGGGGCGGCGCCGGCGCGCTCAGCGGCGCTTGCGCTTCTTGGCGCGCGCCGCGGGGTTTCCCGTACGGGTGGCGCGCAGCCGCTCGTGCCGGATCTTGGCCGCCTCGTACTCGGCCCGGTACCGCTTCTCGCGCGGGGCCTCGACCAGGCTGCGGCAGAAGTAGGCGAGCAGCACGCCCACGAAGCCGATGAGCTTGATGCTGCGCATCGACTTCTCGCTGGCCGCCTCGTCGCCGCGCTCGGCACGGTCCCGCCGGCCGCCGCGCCGGCCGTCGCCCGAGCCCAGCTCCTCCATCGTGCGGCCGAAGGCGAGCGCGCTACAGATCGCGAGGGCCACGATGACCATGAGGTTGACCAGGCCGCCGGCGTCCGAGATGGCCACCCCCTGGTACGCGAAGACCAGCAGGAACGTGCCCACGGCGGCGGCCAGCAGGGTGCCGAGCGAGAAGCCGACGCGGCGCAGCGCGTACCCGCCGTCGTGGTGCACCCAGGTGGTGCCGAAGAACCAGATCGAGTCCGGCTCGGGCCCCGCGTCGGCGCCCGCCGCGGCCTGCACGCCTTTCTCGCCGGGGGCTTCGGCGCCCGTGTCGGGCTGCTGCTCATCGCTCATACCGCCGATTATCGCGGGTTGGCGGGTTCGGTCACTCAGTGGCCTCGCGCGACGTCTAGGCTTTTTGCTCAAACGCGCGTGCGAGGAGGTGGGGCGGTGTCGCTGGGCGTCGGTGATCCGGAGGCGGTCGGGGAGTACCGGCTGCTCGACCGTCTCGGCTCCGGCGGCATGGGCGTCGTCTACCTGGCCCGCGCCGCCTCCGGCCGGCAGGTCGCCGTCAAGGTGGTGCACTCCCAGTTCGCCGAGGACGAGGAGTTCCGCGACCGGTTCCGACAGGAGGTCGCGGCGGTCCGGCGGGTGAGCGGGGCGTACACGGTGCCGGTGGTGGACGCCGACCCGGACGCCGAGCGGCCCTGGATGGCGACGCTGTACGTGCCGGGCCGCACCCTCGCCGAGGAGCTGACCGAGCGGGGGCCGCTGGGCGCGGCGAGACTGCGGCGGCTCGCGCTCGGGCTCGCGGGGGCGCTGGGCGACATCCACCGGGTGGGCGTGGTGCACCGCGACCTCAAGCCGGCCAACGTGCTGATGGCCAAGGACGGGCCGCGCGTCATCGACTTCGGCGTCTCGCGCGCGGCCGACGACCAGGCGCTGACGGTGACCGGGCGGGTGCTCGGCACGCCGCCGTTCATGTCGCCCGAGCAGTTGAACCGGCCGCGCGAGGTGACGGCGGCCTCCGACGTGTTCTCGCTCGGCGCGCTGCTGGCGTTCGCGGCGACGGGGTACGGGCCGTTCGACGCGGACAGCCCGTACCTGACGGCCTACCGGGTCGTGCACGAGCCGCCCACGCTGGACGCGCTGGCGCGACCGCTGCGCGACGTGGTGGAGCGCTGCCTGGCCAAGGACCCGGTCCGGCGGCCCGGACTCCCGGAGCTGGTGGAGGCGTTCACGGAGCTGCCCACCCGAGGCCCGGTGCGCGTCCCCGCGCGCGGCGCGGCGGGTGGTGCGGCGGTAGGCGGTACGGCGAGCCGGGCGGCGGGGGGGCGCGGTGGCGGACGGCGCGTCGCCGCGCGGCGGTGGGGCGGTCGGGGCGGCAGGCAGCGCGGACCGGACGGTCGGCACGGGCCGGGCCGGCAGCGAGGGGGCGGCGGGTGGCGCGGCCGGGGGCGCGGAGGCGGGTGGCGGTGCCGGGCGCGCCGGTGGGCTGTTGCGTTGGCCCCGGGGGCGCTGGCCACGGCGGGTCCTCGGGTCCCTCGCGTCGCTGACGGCGCTGGGCCTCGGCTGCGGGGCGTTCCTGCTGTTCGGGCCCGACGACGGCGTGCGCACCAGCGGCCCGGTGGGCCGTGGGGTGCGGGCCGCGGCGCTGCCGGACGGCTGGCGGCCGTGGGAGGTGGCGCTGCACCCGAGCGGGGTCACGCCGAAGGCGGGCCCGGCCGGCTCCGCCGGGCTCGGCGAGGTCTTCGACCCCCAGTGCGTCGCGCGCGGGACCCGGCTGTTCTGCGGCGGCATGGGCTTCCCCACGGTCCGGCTCGACGCCCGCTCGGGGCGGCTCGACTGGCGCACCGACGCGCTGAGCGACCCGGCGGAGATGGCGAGCGGCAGTCAGCCGATCGGCGTGCGCGGCGGGCTGGTCTTGGTGCACGACTCGCCGAGCGAGGGGAGCACGCGGCTGGTCGCGCTCGACGCGGAGAGCGGCGCGGAGGTGTGGTCGCGGGAGGTGAGCGACTCCGCCGAGGCGGCGATAGCCGGCGACCTCGTGCTCGACAGCGCCCCGGGGGACGGCGCCATCACCGCCCGCCACACGGCCACCGGCGAGGTGCGCTGGTCCTACCCCGTACCGCCCGGGCAGGAGTGCTCGCCGGCCGGGCACGCGGGTCTGCCGTACGCGTTGTGCTGGGCGGAGGACGGAGAGAGCGACACGACGCTGGTGCGCCGGCTGGACCGGGCGAGCGGGGCGCCCACCGAACTCGCCCGCCTGCGCAACGTGGACGAACCGCTCGGCACCGACGGCCGCGACCTGCTGTTCCTGCGCTACCAGGAGCGCGACGGCGCCCCGTACCAGAGCCTGGTGCGACTCGACGCGGTCACCGGGAAGCCGCGCGAGGTGCGGATGCCGCGCCTGGCGCTGGGGCACGGTTCGCTCGCCGGCGGACGGCTGTTCTTCGTGCAGAGCAGCGGCCGGGTCACGGCGGTCGACCCGCGCAGCGGCCGGACGCTGTGGAGCAGCATGTCGGACGTGGAGCGGCTGGGCCTGCCTTCGGTGTCGACCCGCGAGCACACGGTCTACCTGTGCAACGGCAGCGGTCGCGTCCTCGCGCTCGACCTGCGCGACGGCGGCGAGCGCTGGCAGACCGGGCCGCGCAGCGCCGACAGCGGCTTCGGCATGTCGATGGAGACCAGCGCGGTGTTGCGGGTGGACGGGGCGCTGGTGGCCTCGGCCTCGGACGGCACGCTGTTCTCGGTCGACCCCAACTCCCCTGACCCGGGCCGCTGACGCGCTCTCACGGCGCGGACACGGGCCCGGCCCGAGCCGCCAACGGCGCGGCGCCCGCCGCCGCGTGCGGGCGGTGGCGGGCGCCTGGCTGGTGTTCCCGCGTACGGCCGGCCGACCCGGGTCGGCTGGTCCGTCTGCTCTGGGGTCAGCCGCAGGACGGAGCGACGTACCCGTCGCTGCCGGTGCGCACGTACGCGTCCGAGACGTACTCGCCCGGCGCGATGCTGTCCCAGATGCTGGACGTGCCGTACGGGCCGTTGACGGACTGGCCCCGGCGCTGGCAGCGGATGCGGACCCGCGCGTCGTAGGCCAGCACCCGTACCACCGGGCTGGTGGTGGTCGGGCCGCTGCGGACGTTGACCCGGTAGCCGGGCGCGACCGGGTACGTGGCCTCACCGGCGGCGACGACCCCGCCGGCCGCGCCACCGCCGCCGACGGTCGCGGCCGCCGTCGCCACCCCCGCGGCCTCGTGCCGCGACGCGTCGTTCTCTTCCGTGGCCATATGGCCCCTCCCCCGTTGAGCGATTTGTACTGAGACATGCTGAGACATGCGCAGGTTAGCTTGCCTCAACTGTCCCGTACGCGCTATCGACTAAGCTCCGTGAGCCGCATGTGCGGACGAATTCACGGGGGTGGGGGGAATGCCGCCGCTGCGTAGCGCGGGGACAGGCCCGGAAGCGGAAGGTCCGCAATATGCGGGGCAGTACCGACTGGAGGCACGACTTGGCTCCGGCGGCATGGGCGTGGTGCATCTGGCCAGGTCACCGTCGGGAATGCGGCTTGCCGTAAAGGTCGTACACACAGAATTCGCCGCCGACCCGGAATTTCGGGCGCGATTTCGCCAAGAAGTCATGGCGGCACGGAGAGTGAGCGGCGCTTTTACGGCCCCCGTGGTGGACGCCGACCCTAATGCCGAACGGCCGTGGATGGCCACGCTGTACATTCCCGGGCCCACCCTCGCCGAGCACGTGAAGCGGAATGGGCCGCTGGCCCCGGACGAGGTGCGCCGTCTCGCGGCCGGGCTCGCGGAGGCGCTGCGCGACATCCACCGGGCCGGCGTGGTCCACCGCGACCTGAAGCCCAGCAACGTGCTGCTGGCCGCCGACGGGCCACGGGTGATCGACTTCGGCATCTCGCGGCCGTCCGACAGCGATCTGCGCACCGAGACGGGCAAGTTGATCGGGACGCCGCCGTTCATGGCGCCGGAGCAGTTCCAGCGCCCGCGCGAAGTGGGGCCCGCGGCCGACGTGTTCACCCTCGGCTCGGTCCTGGTGCACGCGGCGACCGGGCGCGGCCCGTTCAGCTCCGAGAGCCCGTACATCGTGGCCTACCAGGTCGTGCACGACGAGGCCGACCTGGACGGGGTCTCCCCCGACCTGCTGCCGCTGATCCGCAGTTGCCTGGCCAAGAACCCGGCGGACCGGCCGACGCCCGACGGGCTCATGTCGGCGCTGCGCGCGGGCGGGCACGGCCCGTTCGTGCCGCTGTCCACGCCGCGCGCGGCGCAGCCGCCGGGAGCGCCGCGGGTCCCCTTCCAGCGGGCGCCCAGCTCGTTGGAGCGCGACATCGCGGCGGCGGGCGCGGACGCGTTGCGGCTCGCCGCCGGGGGGTGAGGGCGGGGGCGGGGGCGTTGAGGTCGACGCCGCCGACCCGGGGTCGGCCCCGGGCCCGAGCGGGGCCGGGGCGGAGCAGGACACGCACATCAGGGCCGCCTCGCCCGGCGCGGACGGACGCGCCCACCCGGCCGAGGCCGGTGGCCCCGAGGCCACCGACGAGGGCGAGCACGGCGCGGGCCCCATGTTCATCGACGCGTGGCCGGTGGCCGGCGGGTCGGAGGCCGTGGGACCGGAGGCCGGCGTCCCGGAAGCGGGCCAGCGGGAGGGCGAGCGGGGGCCGGGCGCGGCGCGGGGTGGCGAACGCGCGGCCCCGGGCCGAGCCCACGCGGCGCGCCGGCCCGGCGTGCTCGGCCGGCTCGCCCGCACCGGCCGCCCGACCCGGTGGGTGGCCGCGGCGGTGGCGCTGCTCGTGGTGCTCGGCGCGGGCACGGTGTGGACGCTGCGCCAGGTCGACGACTTCGGTTCGACCTCCGACCCCGACCGGCGGGCCGCCGCCGGCAGCACCTGGCGGCCGTGGCGGATCACGCTGCGCGACGCGGCGGGGCTGCCCGCGCCGCAGGGCGACGACGCGCGCATGGCGTACTGCGCCTACGGCAAGGGCGCGCTGTACTGCGCGCAGCGGGGCATCGCGGCGGCCCGGGTCGAGTTGGGCCGTGGCCGGGTGACGTGGTCGACGGCCGGTCCCGGCGCCGGCGCGGCGGACGGGCCGGACCGTACGAGCGACGCCACCCTCAAGGACGCCGACGCCCCCGCGACGGAGGGCCCCGGCCAGGGCGGGGACCAGGAGGGCGTGCCGTCGGCGCCGGTGTTCGCGGCTGGCCTGGTGCAGACGCTCTCCCCGGACGGCACCCGGCTGACGGCCCGCGACCCGGCGAGCAAGCGGCAGCGGTGGACGCGCGAGGTCTCCGCGTACGGCGGCCGGGTCTACCGCGCAGGCGACTCGGTGCTCCTGGTGGCCGCCGACGGCACGGTCACCTCCATCGACGCGGCCACCAACCGCCAACGCTGGAGCCACCGCGTGGCCAGCCACGAACTGCCGGTCTTCACCGCGTTCGGTGCCGGCGGACGCGGCTTGGCGTACGCGGTCAGCACCGCCCCGGACGGTGCGCGCACCCGGGTCAGCGCGGTCGATCCGGCCACCGGGGACGTGCGCTGGACCCGCACGCTGACCGGCAACCTCACCCCGGTCGGCGAGGGCGCGAACGGCGTGGTGCGGTTCGCGGCCAGCGACATCGAGTCGCGCACCACGGCGGTCGTACGCTACGACCCGGCGCGCCTCGACGAGCGACGGGTGCCGCTGACGGCCCCCCTGCACGCGGCGAGCGTGGTGGCCAGCGACGAGGTGGTCTACCTGCTCGGCTACGACGGCGGGTTGGTCGCCGTGGACACCCGTCCCGGCGCGCCGAAGGCCCAGCCGTGGCGACTTGAGACCTCCGTCAGCAACGCGTCGCCACTGGTCGCCGCCGGCGACCGGCTCTACTTCTCGGCGGCCGACGGTCGCCTGTTCGCGGTGGACGGCGTACGCGGCGAGCTGCTGGGCCAGACCCCGCCACGCCCCGGCCGCGCCAAGAGCGGCTACCTGGACCGCATGCCCACGCCGGTCGCCGCGGAGGGCAAGGTCTTCGCGGCGGCACCGGACGGCTCGGTCTTCGCGGTGGACGACCGGGTTCCGTCGCGGTGGTGAGGGCGCGGGGCCTTGCGGCCCAGCGCCCGGTTACCGGTTCAGCCGGGGTCAGCGCGGTCGACGGTTACCGGTCACCGGTTGCCGGTTGCCGGTTGCCGGTTGCCGGCTGAGCCGGGTCAGCGCGCGGTCGAAGACCCGCGACCAGCCCTGGTCCGCGCGGGCCAGCACGACGACGGCGAGCAGGCGCAGGGCGGGGGCCACGGCCCGCAGGGTGGGCACCCAGTCGGTGCCCCGCGGGCCGTGGCCCGCACCACGCGGGTGCGTGTCGGCGGCGCTCGTGGCGGGGTCGCTGGTCTCGGCGTGGCGAGCGGGGTCACTGGTCTCGATGAGGTCGACGGAGCCGGCGGGGTCACTGGTCTCGGTGAGGTCAGTGGTGGCGGAGGTGACCAGCGTGAACCGGGCGTGCCCGGTCGCGTCCCGGTGCTCCGCCATCCAGGCGTCCACGGCGTACGGCGTGCGCGCCGGGCGCGCGGCGGCGGCGCACGGGCCCTGACCGTCGCCGAGGCAGTGGGCGGCGTACCGGGTGCTCGGGCCGTACGCGGTCCAGTGCGGCGGCGGTACGAGGGCTCCGCTCATCTGGTTCATCTTGTTCGCCTTGTCCTTCTTGTTCGTCTGACTCATCTCGTTCATCGCGGCTGGGACTCCTTGCGTGCGAGGCGGGAGAGTGCGGCGCGGAGCGCGTCGACGGTGGAGGGGTTCGTGTTCTCGGCGTGGGCCCAGCGCCGGTGGTGGGTGGCGGGGCGGCAACGGCAGGCCGCCAACTCGGCCGCCAATGAGGGCACTTCGGCGTGGCCCACCCACCCCCCATCCACCACGAGGATCAGCCGCACGGGGCTCCCCGGGGTGGTGCGCTGCCGGTGGGCGTCCCCCGGATTGGCCGGCCGCCAGACCAGCAACTCCACGCGAGCGCGCGCACGTCGGTCAGGCCCAGCCCGCAGTCCACGGGCGCCTTGCCGTTGGTCGTCATGATCCCGGCGTCCACGCATCCGTCCACCCAACAGAAACTGCCGGGCCCGACGAGCGCGTCGAGGGTGACCTGTACGCGTTCGGGGTTGGGCACGGGCCGACCCTGGTCCGGCGGCTCCCGGTCGAACAAGCTGGCCTCGTAGGCGTACTGGAACTCCGCGTCCGTGACGGCCTCCCACCCACAGGCGGGGTCGGACAGGCGAGCGTCGGCGAGGAAGAACCGGAGTACGACCCCGGCGACGGTCCGCACGGTGTGCTGGCCGGTCAACACACGTGCGCGCGAGGCGGGCCGCTCGCGGCGGGGCGGCCGACTGCTATCCGCCGGCGGTACGTCGCGCGGACGCTGGGCCCGGCGCTGCGGCTGGCTCGGCGGCGGGGCGGTGAGTTGGGCGTCGGCGGGGGGCCGGCGTTCGGGGTGGGTCATTGGTGATGCTCCCATCCCGTGCGGGGGTACCCGGAGCGAAGGGTTGAGCAGGGGGACACGGCTGTCTGCCTCCATCAGGTGGTCCGCCTCAGGACGCGATGCGCGCCTGTGCTCTAGGCAACTGACCGACTACAGACAGCGGTACCGTGCTCTGCACGGCCAGCTTGAAGACCTTTAAGTGGATCACCACAGGGGGCTGATGCCAGTGGGCACACCCAAGCCGAACGCGTCCCTCGCCCGGCTCTACCGCGAGACCGGTTGGACGCTGCGCCAGTTCGCGCAGCACGTGAATCGCCTGGGAACCGAGCGGGGCACTCCGCTGCGCTACCGCGAACCCTCAGTTCATCAGTGGCTCAACGGCACCTTGCCGAAGGAGGAAGTGCGCTCCCTGATCCTGGAGGCCCTTTCTCGAAAGCTCCACCGACCCGTCACCCGGCGCGACGCGGGATTTCCGGCCCCGGCAGAGCCGGGCATGGGAACAGGCACCGTCGAGGGGCTTGTCGACCTCGGCCGACAGGACTTTGACCCGTCCCGGCGCAGTGTCATAGGGGCGAGTCTTTTCTCGGTAGCCGTCACCGTGCCCAACTGGCAGGACGTGGTGGCTCGCATGGAAGCGGCCCACACCGGCCAGCTACGAACCCTAGGGATGTCCGACGTCAACACCGTCGTGGCCATGACGGAACGCCTTTCGGAACTGGACGATCAGTTCGGCGGGCGTCACGCCCGCCCCATGGCCGCCGCGTTCCTGGTCAACACCGTCGCCCCCTATCTCAGGGCCGACGCCCCGGCGGCTGTTCGCAAGGCGATGATGTCGGCCGCGTCCGACCTCTGCTACCTCACGGGCTATATGGCCGTGGACGAGGGACTTGAGGGGCTCGCGCAGCGGTACTACGTCAAGGCCCTGGAGTTGGCGGGTGCGGCCGAGGACTATCTGACGTACTGCACCACGCTGCGGGGAATGAGCGTCCAGGCGGTGGACCTCGGGCACGGCCGAGAGGCGTTGCGGCTCGCCGATGCCGCCGCGGCCGCGTCGCCGCAGGCCGGGCCACGGATGCGAGCCTTCCTCGCCGGCCAACAGGCACACGCGGCAGCCCAGACGGGCGATCGGGCGCGCGCCCTGCACCATCTCAAAGAGGCCGAATCGGCCATGGAGAAGGCCGAGAGCCGCGAGAAGGCATTCGGTTCCTATGACCCCGCGTCACTGCACTATCACATCAGCCATGTCAGCCATGAGTTAGGCGACTTCTCCGAAGCCGTCAAAGCCATGCGGACTTCGGACAGGCTGAGTGATGAGGTCTATCGGCGATCCCGGGTCAAGGAACGGGCCACTCTCGCCGAGTTCCAGCTCAAACTGGGGCACCTGGAGGCCGCGTGCGCGACATGGTCGGAAGCTCTGGACGAGTACCCACTCGTCCAGAGTGGGCGCGTGGACCGCCGTATGCAGACCATGCTGGCCGCAATCCGCCCCCACCTGAAAAACCCCGTCGCGCGGGCGCTGAATGAACGCGCACGAACGATGATTCCCAACGCGGCTGCTTAGCCACCGAGTTACCAAACGCGTCATCCAACCTGTCGCGGGTCCACGCTCAACCGAAAGATGCTCCGCAAGCGGCGAACACCACATACCGAGAGCGAGGTACGAACGATGACCCACACCGGAGATGACAGGTGGGTGAGTTCGACACACAGCACGGCGAACGGGCAGTGCGTTCAGTGGGCTCCAGCACGCGCAGCCGCCACCCGCACCGTCCCGGTCCGGGACTCCAAGGATCCCCAGGGCCCCACCCTCGCCTTCGAGGCGGCAGCGTGGGTGTCGTTCATCGACGCGATCAAGGCAGGCGATTTCGACGCCTAGTCGCGCACACCCAAGCCCCCTGTAGCGCCCACACCGTGCGCGGCGGGGGGCCTTGTCTGCCAGGGAGCCTGCGGCCCACCCCTCATGGCGCCGGCCGTTCACGTCAAGCGCACGCCAACGCTCTGGGTGACCATTCGGCTACGGAGCCGGTACCGTGCTGTGCGCGACGGCATCGTCGCCGAGTTGCCCGGCATCGCACATCGCCGTACGTCGCCGTACGTCGGTACAGGTGCTCAGCGACACCGCCAGGGAGTGCAGCAATGCCACGTGCGCAGAAGACCTTCAGCGAGATCGCCGACCACTACCGGGAGCGAATCCTCTCCGGTGCCCTGGAGCCCGGCTCCAGGCTGCCGTCGAGCGAGGAGCTGTGCGGGACGTGGGGCGTCACGACGGCCACCATCGGCCAAGCGCTCCAGGCCCTGGCCGTCGAGCGCTACGTCCGCACGACGCCACGGGGAACCTTCGTCGCCGACGAACCTCACTGGGCGCTGACACCCCGGGACCGCCTGGCCCGAGTCCAGCAAGCAGGCACCTTCCTGGCAGCGGGCGAAACGAGCATCGTCCTGGCAGCGGAGCTGGTCCGCTCACCGCTCTACGTCGCCGAACTCTTCGACCTCGATGAGGGTGCCCAGGTGGTACGCCGCGAGTGGGTCGCCGGACGCGGGTCCACGCGTACCGCGTACGCCGTGACCTGGTACCCCGCCGCCTTCCTCGCGGTGGCCCCCGAACTACTCAACACCGCTCCGGGGCGGAACCACACCATCACCAACAAGGTGCTGGAAGCCACGAAGCGCACCATCACCCACGCCCGCGACGACATGCACGCCCGGAACGCGAACGCCCGCGAGGCCAATCACCTTGGCGTGCCGGTGGGTTCGACCATCATGGCCGGTGCTCACCGTTGGTCCGACGAGGAAGGCGTGATCGAGTACGGCGAGTGGTGCCTGCCGAAGCTGTTCACGATCGGCTACGAGTACCGGCCGACCCCCTGAGGCGACCCCGCTTGCACGGTGACGGAGACTCGGGCCGTACACCGCTCATCGTGGCCACGCGGAGGCTGTTCGTCGGCGAGCATGTGGTCGAGCATGGAAAGCAGGTCGTCATTCGGCAGCAGGCGCACGCTCGTTCAGGGCAGATGCTCGGGAGAACAACCAGGCGCGGGAAGAGAGGCACGCATGGATGCCGGTGGGGTCGTCGGCTGGGTGAAATCCTCGTACAGCGGCGTCGAGAACGCCTGCGTGGAATGGTCGCCGGACCACTTCGCGTCCTACGGCACCGTTCCGCTCCGGGACTCCAAGGACCCGGGCGGGCCTGCCCTCGCCTTCGACGCGGCGGCATGGACGTCGTTCATCAACGGGATCAAGGCCGGCGACTTCGACGCCTAGCCTGAACAGACCAGCC
The DNA here is from genome assembly GCF_029392895.1 of Streptomyces sp. 71268. NCBI lineage: Bacteria > Bacillati > Actinomycetota > Actinomycetes > Kitasatosporales > Streptomycetaceae > Streptomyces > Streptomyces sp. 71268. The sequence goes on along the minus strand of NZ_CP114200.1, from coordinate 4,719,273 downwards.
CTCGTCCGGGCACAAGTCCGCGCGCGAGGGCCCTCGTGGAACGGCGCGCGTCCTGCCCCAGGGCGGCAGCCCTACCCCTCCATCGCCGTCACCTCCTCAACCCACCGCAGACACCCCGCCGCCCCCGCCTCCACGCGGACGGCCACCAACTCCGGGCTCTGCCACGGGTGGGCGGCGAGGAGGTGGCGCTCCAGTTCGGGGTAGCGCGCGTTGGTGGTCTTCAGCAGCAACTGCCACTCCTCCCCCTCACCGAACTCACCGTCATGCCAGAACACGGACGTGGCGGGGACGACCTGAGCACCGGCTGCCAGGCGGGCCCGAACCGCTGACCGGGCCAGCGCGAGGGCCTGCTCGCGAGTGGGGGTTGCCGTGGACACCTGGAGGACGTTGGTCGTCATGCGGCCGAGCCTAGGTCGACGCCACCCACCGCCCCCACCTCGGCCGATCGGACCAGCGCGCACACCGAGGGCCATCCCCCCGAAGGCACCCGCCCGCCCCACCTCACGCCTCCGCCCCACCCTCCGGTTCCGACCGGGCCGCAAGGCCGGTCCGGTCCGTGCGGAGGGGGCGGGAGGTCAGGCCCAGGAGGCCGGTGCCGACGAGCAGGGTCGCGCACGCGGCCGTGATGACGGTCGGGCCTTCGAGGTCGGCGAGGGTGCCGAGCAGGTTGTTCATGAGGAGCAGGGCGAGGCTCTGGACGAGTACGAGCACGGCCTGCACCCGGGACAGGTGGCTGTCCGGCGTCGCGGTGAGGATCAGCGGCGCGATGTGCGCCGAGAACACCCCGTTGCCGACGCCTATGACCACGGCGGCGGCCGTCGCCGTCGCCACGTCGGGCGCGAGGGCGAGGGCCAGTACGCCCAGACCGGCGGCCATCAGTCCGCCCGCTGACAGGAGGCCGGGCCGGCCCAGCGGGCCGCGCCGTACGACCACCGCGGTGACGGCCACCATGCCGATCCCCTGCGCTCCGATGACCAACCCCGCCGCGCCCGCGCCCCACTCCTCCTGGCGGGCGAGCAGGGGAAGGAGGAGGGGGACGACGGGCAGCAGGAGGCCGGCGGCGGCGCCGGTGAGGCACAGGCCGGGACGGAGTACGGGGTGGGAGAAGGACACCCGCACGCCGTCCACGGCGTCCTTGAGGAGGCTGGACGGCTCGGTGGCTGAAACGTGGTGCCGCGGGCGGACGACGACGAGGACGGCCAGGGTGAGGGCGAAGGTCACGGCGTTGACCAGGGCGGCGCCGGCCAGTCCGGCGAGGCCGACGAGTACGCCGCCGAGTGGGCCGCCGCCCATGTTGACGACCTGGCCGCCGATCTGGCGGAGGGACAGGGCCCGAGGGAGCTGTTCCTTCTCCACCAGGCGCCGTGGCATGGAACCGGAGGCCGGTAGGTAGAAGGCGTCGACGACGCCGACGGCTATGCCCGCCGTGATGAGCAGGGCGGGCGGGGCGCCCAGGTGGTAGGCGACCGCGGCCAGGACGAGGGAGAAGGCCAGCATGGCCGCGTCCCCCGTGATCAGGACGCGGCGCGCGCTGACGCGGTCGCTGACCGCGCCCCCGATGAGCAGCAGGAGGACGCGGGGCAGCGTGATGGCGCTCAGGGTCAGGCCGGCGACCATGCCGCCGTGTTCGCTGGCGGCCCAGCCGAGGGCGAAGCAGAAGACCGAGTTGCCCGCCAGGGACACCAGGATTCCGGCCAGCCACAGCAGGTACGACCGGGGCAGCCGGCCGGGCTCCCGCGCCGCGTCGGCGAGTTGGTCCCCAGCGGCGTCGGGGGGTGGGGCGGCGGGGCGCGCCAGTTTCTCGTCAGGTGCTGACACCGAGCACCCCCGGTTTCGTCCTGCTGGGGAGAGAGATCACAGAGCGCACCGTCTCAGACGGCACTGACAACGGGGGTCTTCCGGCCGCCACCCCGGGGCCTCCGAAGCCTTCGCCCCGAAGCCTTCGCCCCGGGCGTACGTCAGGCCCGCCGCCCGGCCTCCCCCGCGCCCCCTCCCTGGCGAAGGCTCAGCTACGCGCGGCTGTCCCGCCGGCGCCCTCAGCCCCGCCGTCACCCCGGCCCCCGCCGTCGCGCAGCGCCGCCGCCGTCAGCGTCAGGTGGCGGGCCAGCACCTCGGCCGCCGTGTCCGCGTCGCGGGCCAGCGCAGCCTCCTCCAGTTGGCGGTGTTCGCCGATGCCGTCGCGGGTCGGGTCGCGGTGGGCCGACCAACGGCGGGCGAGTTCGCTCGCGGTCCACATGCGGTCGAAGGTCTCCAGGAGGACGGGGTTGCCGCAGCCCTCCAGGAGGGTGCGGTGGAAGAGGCGGTGGGCCTCGGCCCAGGCCGCGGTGTAGAACTCGCCCTCTCCCGGCGCGTACACCGGGGTGCGAGCCAGGCGGTGGTGGGCGGCGCGGACCCGGGCCTCCCAGTCCACGTCACCGCGCTCGACGGACATGCGCAGCACGACGGGTTCGACGGTCCGGCGGGCCTCCGCGAGCTGCTGCCAGCGGCGGTCCGAGAAGGCGGGGACGGCGAAGCCGCGGTTGGGCAGCCGGTCGGCCAGCCCCTCGCCCACCACCCGGACCAGCGCCTCGCGCACGACGGCCAGGCTCACGCCCTGCTCCTTGGCCAGGTCCTGCGGCTTGAGGGCGTCGCCGGGGGCGTACCGCCCGCGCATGATCGCGTCCCGCAGGTGGGCGTAGACCTGCTCGGAGAGCATCTGCTTCCCGGACGGGGCGGGGGTGGGGGCCGGATGCGTCATGGGGGCAGCTTAGACGATTCCAGCGATAATCGATTATTGCTGTTATGGTCGATCACGTTGCCGGATGTGCCCGAAGCCGCCCCCGTGACGCCGGCGCGCGTTCGCGGAGTACGTACCGACCGCGCCCCCGCCGACCACCGGCCACCGGCCACCGGCCACCGGCACGCTCCACGCGACCCACACGACCCAGCAGAGCCCAGCCCGACCCAGGAAAGCCGGGCCCAGTCCGGCCCCGAAAGGAGCGCCCCGTGCGCGCCCACACCTCCCCCACCCGCCTCCCCGAGCCGGCACCCACCGCCGGCTTCACCCTCACCAGCAGCACCGTGAGCGACGGCGCCCCCTGGCCGCCCGAGCAGTACTCCGGGATCTTCGGCGTGCCCGGCGGCGGGGACGTCTCCCCGCAGTTGTCCTGGCGCGGCGCGCCGGAGGGGACCCGGAGCTACGCCGTCACCGTGTACGACCCCGACGCCCCCACCGGGTCCGGGTTCTGGCACTGGGCGGTGGCCGACATTCCCGCCGATGTCACCGAGTTGCCCGAGGGCGCCGGCGACGCGGCGGGCTCGGGCCTTCCCGCCGGCGCCTTCCAGCTCCCCAACGACGCCCGCGCGGCCCGCTTCGTCGGCGCCGCCCCGCCGGCCGGGCACGGCGCGCACCGGTACGTCATCACGGTGCACGCCCTCGATGTCGCCTCCGTCGGTGTCGCGGCCGACGCGACGCCGGCCGCGCTCGGCTTCGCCATGGCCGGCCACACCCTCGGCCGCGCGACCCTGACCGCCACCGGCTACACGCCGGGCGCGCCCAGCGGCCCCGAACGGGTCGAGGTCTCCCGGCTCGTCCCCGCCCCCGCCTCCGCCGTCTTCGCGGTGCTGGCCGATCCGGCGGGCCATGTGGACATCGATGCCTCGGGCATGTTGCTGGGCGCCGATGGCGGGCCGGTCACGGCGGCCGGCGACCGGTTCACGGTGCACATGGACCGGGAGGCGCTCGGGGACCGGCCGCTGGGCAGGTACGACGTCGAGGTGGTCATCACCCGGTTCGCGCCGGATGTGGAGATCGCCTGGACCGTCGAGGGCCGGCGCGTCCGGCCGCACGTGGGGCACGTCTACGGCTACCGGCTGGCCCCGGCCGACGGCGGCACCCTCGTCACCTCGTACCACGACTGGTCCGAGGTCGCCGAGGAGTGGCGGCGGCGCCTCGTCTTCCCCGTGGTCCCGGAGTCGGCCCTGCGGGCCACCCTCGGCATCCTGGAGCGTACGGTCCGACGACGGAGCACCGGCGCCTGACCGTACGCCCCAACCCCCCTACTCAGTCTCGCTGTTGACGTTCCCCCGACTCCCCGGGCCGGCCGCCGGGCGCGAGTGGCTCAGTACCTCGCGTTGAGGAAGAGGGCGAAGAACATCACGGCCGTGAGCGTCCCGACGCCGACCCAGCCGAGCACGAGGCCGGCGGTGGCCATGCCCCCGCCGCCCTCGCCCCGCTCCCGGATCTGGTTGCGGGCCACGTAGCCGAAGATCAGCGCGAGGATGCTGCCGATCCAGTAGAGCCACAGGATGCCCAGCACCATGGACGCGACGGCTAAGCCGTTGGTCCGTTGGGGCACCACGTAGTACGGGGGGTGGCCGGGCCATCCCGTGGGCGGTTGCCCCGGTTGCCCCGGTGGCGTCGGGGTGGTCTGCGGGTTGGTCTGGTAGGGGTTCGGGCCGCCCTGGTACGGGTTCGGGCCGGGTGGTGTCGTCATGGTGGACCTCCTCAGTGGCGCGAGCGTAGCCGGACGCTGACACGCTGTAGCCGGGAGGGGTCGCGTACGCGAAGGAGGCGGCGGCCCGCCGGGCCGCCGCCTCTCTCCGTGTCAACGCGCGGGCGCGCCGCCGCGTCAGCCGCCCAGCAGGCCGACGTCCCGCACCGCGCCCTTGTCCGCGCTGGTGGCCATCGCCGCGTACGCGCGCAGCGCCTGGGAGACCTTGCGTTCGCGGGCGGCCGGGCGGTAGCCGCCCAGGCGCTCCAGGAGGGCCGTGCGGCGGGTGGCCAACTCCTCGTCGGAGACCTGGAGTTGGATGGCGCGGCCGGGGATGTCGATACGGATCAGGTCGCCGTCCTCGACGAGCGCGATGACGCCGCCCGAGGCCGCCTCGGGGGACGCGTGGCCGATCGACAGGCCCGAGGTGCCGCCGGAGAAGCGGCCGTCGGTGACCAGGGCGCAGGTCTTGCCGAGGCCCCGCCCCTTGAGGAACGAGGTCGGGTAGAGCATTTCCTGCATGCCGGGGCCGCCCTTGGGGCCCTCGTAGCGAATGACGACGACGTCGCCCGGCTTGATCGCCTTGGTGAGGATCTTGTCGACGGCCTCCTCCTGCGACTCGCAGACGACGGCCGGACCCTCGAAGGTCCAGATCGACTCGTCGACGCCGGCGGTCTTGACGACACAGCCGTCCGGGGCGAGGTTGCCGCGCAGCACGGCGAGGCCGCCGTCGGCGGAGTAGGCGTGCGCGGCGTCGCGGATGCAGCCGTTCGCGGCGTCGGTGTCGAGCGTGTCCCAGCGCTCGGACTGCGAGAACGCCTCGGCGGAGCGCTTGCAGCCGGGCGCCGCGTGCCACAGCTCGATGGCCTCCTCGCTGGCCGAGCCGCCGCGCACGTCCCACTTGTCCAGCCACTCCTTGATGCTGGCCGAGTGGACGGTGTGCACGTCCTCGTTGAGCAGCCCGGCGCGGTACAGCTCGCCGAGGATGGCGGGGATGCCGCCGGCGCGGTGCACGTCCTCCATGTAGTACGTGCCGCCGGGCGCCACGTTCGGGGCGACCTTGGCCAGACAGGGGACGCGGCGCGAGACGGCGTCGATGTCGCCCAGGTCGTAGTCGGCGCCGGCTTCGAGCGCGGCGGCCAGCAGGTGCAGGATGGTGTTGGTGGAGCCGCCCATGGCGATGTCCAGGGCCATGGCGTTCTCGAACGCGGCGTGGGTGGCGATGTTGCGCGGCAGCACGCGCTCGTCGCCCTCGCCGTAGTAGCGCCGGGTCAGCTCCACGACGGTGGCGCCGGCCCGCTCGTACAGCTCCTTGCGGGCGGTGTGGGTGGCGAGCACCGAGCCGTTGCCGGGCAGGGCCAGGCCGATGGCCTCGGCGAGGCAGTTCATCGAGTTGGCGGTGAACATGCCCGAACACGAGCCGCAGGTGGGGCAGGCGTTCTCCTCGATGCGGAGGATGTCCTCGTCGGAGACGTTCTCGTTGACCGCGTCGCTGATCGCGTTGACCAGGTCGAGCTTGCGGACGGTGCCGTCGACCAGGGTGGCCTGGCCGGCCTCCATCGGGCCGCCGGAGACGAAGATGGTGGGAATGTTCAGGCGCAGCGCCGCCATCAGCATGCCCGGGGTGATCTTGTCGCAGTTGGAGATGCAGATCAGGGCGTCGGCGCAGTGCGCCTCGACCATGTACTCCACCGAGTCGGCGATCAGGTCGCGCGAGGGCAGGCTGTAGAGCATGCCGCCGTGGCCCATGGCGATGCCGTCGTCCACGGCGATCGTGTTGAACTCGCGCGGCACCGCGCCCGCCGCCTTGATCGCCTCGCTCACGATCCGGCCCACCGGCTGGAGGTGGGTGTGGCCGGGCACGAACTCGGTGAAGGAGTTGGCGACCGCGACGATCGGCTTGCCGATGTCCTCGCTCGCTACCCCCGAGGCCCGCATCAGGGCGCGGGCGCCCGCCATGTTGCGGCCGTGGGTGACGGTGCGGGACCTCAGCTCGGGCACGGTGCTCACTCCCTGGTGATGCCTTGGCGCGTACGCCGCTGCGTACGTCGGGGCCTGCGTACGGTGTCGTACGAGCCTACGCCCACCCTCCAAGATCCGGACGGCTTTCCCGCGATGTGAGACGGGCCGGCCGGTGGTCGAGGGGGCGCTCGCGCGGTGGTCGCGGCGGGTGGGGCCGGCGGGTGGGGCCCGGTCAGGCGGCGGGGGCGTCGAGCGGGTCGGGGCCGGTCAGCAGGCGCTGCACGCCCGGCGCGACCAGGGCGATCACGTGCTCCGGGTCGGCGTCCGCCAGCGGCCTCATCTTGATCACGTACCGCAGCAGCGCGATGCCCACCAACTGGGCCGCGGCGAGTTCGGCGCGCAGCCTCGGGTCCGGGACACCCAACTGGGCGGCGACCCGCGCGACGAGCCGGCTGGAGACCAGGTCGCGGAAGACGGCCGCCGCCGCCTCGTTGCCCACGGCCGAGCGCACGATCGCCAGCAGCGGCTCGCGGTGCGTCGGGTTCTCCCAGATGCCGAGGAAGAACCGGGCCAACCGCTCCCCCTGCTCCTCGTGCGGGCCGGCGAGCAGCATGTCGGGGGCGCGCAGGGCGGGCTCGAAGGCCCGCTCGATGGCGGCGGCGAACACCTGGTCCTTGGTGCCGAAGTAGTGGTGGACCAGGGCCGGGTCCACGCCGGCGCCCTTGGCGATGCCACGGATGGACGCCTTGTCGTAGCCGCGCTCGGCGAACTCGCTGCGCGCCGCCGCCAGGATGCGGTCGCGCGCCGCCGGTTCGCCGCCGGCCGCGGCGCGGGCCGGGCGGCCCCGGCGGCGGGGCGCGGCCAGGCCCTCGCTCATGATCCGGTCATCCGGTCGTCGCGGTCCCCCGGCACCCGGTGCGGCCGGGACGGCGACGCCAGGTGCAGCCGGGTGAAGGCGAGCGCCTCGGCGAGGTCGGCCTCGCGCTCGGCGCTGGACATCGCGCGCCGCGTGTTGACCTCGACGACGACGTGGCCGGTGAAGCCGTTGCCGGCCAGCCGCTCCAGGAGCGCGGCGCACGGCTGGCTGCCCCGGCCCGGCACCAGGTGCTCGTCCTTGCCCGAGCCCGATCCGTCGGCGAGGTGGACGTGGGCCAGCCGGTCGCCCATCCGGTCCACCATCTCCAGCGCCTCGGTGCGGGCGGTGGCGGTGTGCGAGAGGTCGACCGTGAAGTGCCGGTAGTCGTCCTTGGTGACGTCCCAGCCGGGCGCGTAGGCGAGCATCTCGCGGTCGCGGTAGCGCCAGGGGTACATGTTCTCGACAGCGAACCGCACGTCGGTCTCGTCGGCCATCCGCCAGATGCCGCTGACGAAGTCCCGGGCGTACGAGCGCTGCCAGCGGAAGGGCGGGTGCACGACCACGGTGGAGGCGCCGAGCCGCTCGGCCGCGGCGCGGGCCCGCTTGAGCTTGACCCACGGGTCGGTGGACCACACCCGCTGGGTGATCAACAGGCAGGGCGCGTGCACGGCCAGGATCGGCACCTGGTGGTAGTCGGACAGCCGGCGCAGCGCCTCGATGTCCTGGCTGACCGGGTCCGTCCAGACCATGACCTCGACGCCGTCGTATCCCAGGCGCGCCGCGATCTCGAAGGCCGCCGCCGTGGACTCCGGGTAGACGGAGGCCGTGGACAGGGCGACCTTCGCATCCGGGATGCGCACCACTGGCTCTGGCTCTGTCACGAGGGACAGCGTACGGCGTGTCGCCACTCCGGCAGCAGGCTGCCTGGCCGGGGCGGTACGGACCGGGCCCCGGAAACGACCGCACTGGCGGGGGGCGTGGGAGCGCGGCCGGCCGGGGTCGGGCGCGTGCTCAGGCGGGCGGGAGCTGGCCGAGGGCCGGGCGCTCGGCGGGGAGGTGGTCCAGGCGGCGCAGGATCACGCCCTCGCGCAGCGCCCAGGGGCAGATCTCCAGCTCGTCGACGTCGAAGAGGTCCATCGCGGCCTCCGCGACCAGCGCCCCGGCCACGAGCTGCCCCGCCCGGCCGGCGGAGACCCCGGGCAGTTCGGCGCGCTCGGCCGTCGGCATGGCGGCCAGCCTGGAGACCCAGTCGGCGAGGGCCGCGCGGCTCAGCGCGCGCTGGACGTACAGCCCCTCGCCCGAGCGCGCCGCGCCGGCCAGGCGCGCCAACTGCTTGAACGTCTTGGAGGTGGCCACCACGTGGTCGGGCCGCCCGAGCCGGCTGAAGTCGCCGACGACGTGCGCGATCTGGGCCCGCACATGTCGCCGCAGGGCCCGCACGTCGTCCGTGTCCGGCGGGTCGCCCGGCAGCCAGCCGGCGGTGAGCCGGCCCGCGCCGAGCGGCAGCGAGGCCGCCGCGTCGGGCTCCTCGTCCATGCCGTACGCGATCTCCAGCGAGCCGCCGCCGATGTCGAGCACCAGCAGCCGCCCGGCCGACCAGCCGAACCAGCGGCGCACCGCGAGGAAGGTCAGCCGCGCCTCCTCGTCGCCGGTGAGCACCGCGAGCCGCACGCCGGTCTCGGCCGCGACGCGGGCCAGCACCTCGTCGGCGTTGGTCGCCTCGCGCACCGCGGAGGTCGCGAACGGGAGCACGTTCTCGCAGCCCTTGTCCTCGGCCGCCTGGAGCGCGTCGGAAATCACCCCGATCAGCCGGTCGATGCCGTCGCCGCCGATCGCGCCGTCCGCGTCGAGCAGCTCGGCCAGGCGCAATTCCGCCTTGTGGGAGTGCGCGGGCAGCGGCCGGGCACCGGGGTGCGCGTCCACCACCAGGAGATGCACCGTGTTCGAACCCACATCCAGGACACCGAGTCTCATGGCCAGAACGCTACTGTGCGCTGCTGGCGGGGTGCCGGGGGGCCGGTCACGAAACGGCTCGACCGGTCGCGGTACGGCGACGGGCAGCGGGGCGGCGGAAGGAGCCCGCGCACCCCGAACCCCGTGCCGGACGCGGGCGTTGACGGCTGCCGGCCGTCCGGCGGCCGCCCGTCACCGCGCGCCGCGCAGCCGCAGGACGTACGTCGCGGTCAGCGCGACGGCGCGGTCCGCGTCGCGGGACAGCTCGCCGAGGACGCGGGTCGCCGTCGGCCCGGGCACGGCCGCCAGCGCCTGGGTGAGCCGGCCACGCGCGGGGCCGGGCGTGGCGGCGTCGGCGAGGCGCTCGGCCAGGGCGGCGGCGATCCGCTGCGCCACCCCGGCGTCGCTGGCCAGGGCGCCGAGCGCGTCGGCCGCGCCGGTGTCGTCCCGCCCCGCCACGACCAGGTCGACGAGCGCGGGGACCGCGTCGGCCTCGCCCCGCGCGCCGAGCGCGAGGGCCGCGTGCCCGCGGACCACGGCGTCGGGGTGGCCGAGCGCGGCCCGCAGACGGGCGGCGGCCTCCTCGCCGGGCAGCTCGGCCAGGGCCCGTACGGCGCGCTCGCGCACCGCCGCCACCGGCGCGGCCAGGCCATCGGCCAGCAGCGCTGGAGCGCCGTGGCCGAGGCCGCCGGCCTCGTCACCGTGGCCGCCGCCGTGACCGTCGTGGGGGTCACCGCCGCCGTGACCGTTACCGTCGCCCCCGTGGCCGTTACCGCCGGCGCCGCTGTGGGCCAGCGCCCAGCGCAGGGCCCCGGCCACGTTCGGCTCGCTCTCCCGCAGCACCGCCTCGACCAGGGCCTCCACCGGCACCGGGACCTCGTCGGCCACGGTGAGGGCCGCGCGCTGGCGCGCACCGGCGCTCGTGGAGCCCAGCGCCTGGAGCAGCGCGACGACCCGGAGGACGTCCTCCCAGTCGGCGGGGCCCGCGGCCTCGATCCGGCGCAGCCGGGTGAGCAGTTCGGTCTCGGCCGCGATGCGCTCGCGCGTCGCGGCGACGAGGTCGCCGACGATCGTCGCGGGCGCGAAGTCGGGGTCGTCGAGCGCGCGGCCGATCTCCCGCAGCGACATCCCGAGCGCCCGCAGGCTCTCGACGTGGAAGATCCGCCGGATGTCCGCGTCGGCGTACTCCCGGTAGCCGGCGCCGGTCCGGCCCGAGGGCCGCACCAGGCCCAGCGACTCGTAGTGCCGCAGCATCCGGGCGCTGACCCCCGACCGCCGTGCCACCTCGCCGATCAACACGCCCTAACCTCCCTCCCGCCCCCGCTGGTCCCGCTGACCTCGCTGGCCCCGCTGGTCCGGCGGGTCCTGCCGGCCCTGCCGCCCCGCCTGGCCGAGGTCGCCGAGGGCCACGACGCGTTTCGCCTCCTCGATCGCGAACGCGAACCCGGCGTCCGGATCGCGCAGCAACCGCTCGGTGGCCAGCGCGTGCGCGCGTACCTCCGCGTCGGCGGCCACCGCCGCGGCCCGCAGCGCCGGCACCGCCGCCTCGCCCAGTGTGACCAACGCCCGGCTCAGGCTCAGCCGCGTCTCGCGCCCACCGCGCCCGAGCTGCGTCGCCAGCGCGGCGGCGAGGTCGGGCTCCTCGCCCTCCGGTACGAGCACGACGGCGGCCCGCCAGGCGCTGCGCGCCACCTCGTCGTCGGCGTCGGCCAACAGCGCCCGGGTGAGGGCCGGCCACGCCCGCCGGTCCCCGATCTTGGACAGCGTGTGCAGCGCCTGCGAACGCGCCCGGGCGCGCTCCGAGCGGAGCTCGCGGACCAGCCTGGGGAGCGTCACGGACGCCGGATGCCGGGTGAGTGCCCAGGTCAGGGCGTCGCGGACGAAGAACTCGGGCTCGCTCGCGCACCGCTGGACCAGCGTGTCGACGCAGCCCACGTCGGGCGTCGTACCGAGTGCCAGCGCGGCCCGCAGGCGCACCGACGCGTCGTCGTCCTCCAACCCCCGCAGCGCCCGCGTCAGCTCCGTCGTCGGTCTCCGTGTCGTCATCGGGACCACCTCCTGGGCACGGAGTGAAGACCTTGTCACCGTGGCAAGGTCAAGCGGCGACGGGGGCACCCGGGCGGTCGGGAACGCCCGCCGTGGCGCATACGCTGGAGTCGTGCCAAAGACGAAAAAGGCGAAGCAGGACAAAGCGCCAAAGCAGGGGTCGAAGAAGGCCCGCAAGACCGCTCCGCAGGACGCGCCGTCCGCCGGGCTGGCCCTGGCTGACGAGGTGGGCCTCGACTTCCCCCGGGCGTGGGTGGAGTTCCCCGACCCGGCCGACGACGAGCAGGTCTTCCGGGTCGACCTGACCTGGCTGACCTCCCGCTGGAGCTGCGTCTTCGGCCAGGGCTGCCAGGGCATCCAGGCCGGCCGGGCGGACGACGGCTGCTGCACCCTTGGCGCGCACTTCTCGGACGAGGACGACGAGGCGCGGGTGGCCGGGCACGCCGCGCGGCTCACGCCGGACATCTGGCAGTTCCACGACGTCGGCACGCGCACCGGCTGGGTGCAGAAGGACGACGACGGGGAGCGCCAGACCCGCCGCTACGAGGGCTCGTGCATCTTCCAGAACCGCCCCGGCTTCGCCGGCGGCGCGGGCTGCTCGCTGCACATCCTCGCCCTGCGCGAGGGCCGCGAGCCGCTGGAGACCAAGCCGGACGTGTGCTGGCAGCTCCCCATCCGCCGCACCTACGACTGGGTGGACCGGCCCGACGACACCCGGGTGCTGGTCGTGTCGATCGGCGAGTACGACCGCCGGGGCTGGGGCCCGGGCGGCCACGACCTGCACTGGTGGTGCACGTCGGCGACCTCGGCGCACGGCGCCGGGGACCCGGTGTACGTCTCGTACCGGCCCGAACTCACCGAGCTGATGGGCAAGGAGGGGTACGCGAAGCTGGTCGAGCTGTGCGAGGCCCGGCTCGCCGCGCAGCTCCCGATGGCCCCGCACCCGGCCGACCCGGCCCCCGCCCCCGCGCCGGAGGCGGCCCGGGGCACCGCCGGCTGACGCCGCGCCCGGGCCGGGCCACCGCCCGGCCCGCGCCGCCACCCCGTACGCTCCGCGGCCTCCCCGGCGCGGCCAGGCGCCTCGCGGCGCCGGGGGTGTGCCGCGTTCGCGCCAGGGCTACGGGGACGGGCTCGCGGGCTCCGTCGGGGTCGGGGCCGGTTCGCTGGGCGTGGGTGTCGGGGTCGGCGTGGGCGTCGGCTCGGGTGGCGTGGGGCTCGGGTCGGGGCCGCTGCCCTGGCCGATGCCCTGGATGGTGACCACCGATCCGGACGGGGCCACCGAGACGTGCGCCGTCCAGGGGCCGGCCGGCTCCAGGTCCCGATCGACGGACGCGGTGATCGTCAGCGACTCGCCCGGCCGCAGTTCGCCCGCGCTCTGGCTGAGCCGCAGCCACGGCGCGTCGGACGTCGCCGACCAGCGCACCGGGCCGCCGCCGGACGCGCTCAGCGTGATCAGAGTGGTCTCCTCGCCCGGCTGGGCCGTCACCGTCAGGTGCCCGGGCGCGGGCGCGGGCCGGCTGGTGCCGGGCTCCGGGCGGTCGGTGCTCGGCTGGGTGGCCGGGTCCCGCGACGGCACGCGGTCGGTGGGGCGCGGGTCGCCGCGCCGCTCCTGCCGCGCGCGCTCCTCGGCGCGCTCCCGGTCGGGCGAGCGCCGGCCCGCGTCGGCGTCGGGCTGGTTGCCCCGCGCGTGCCCCGCCTCCTCGTACGGCTGGCCACCGAACTCGTCCCGCTCGGACGCCGAGACCCCGCCGTTGGCCTGGCTCTCGCCGGTCAGCGGGGCGCCCCGGTAGGCGGCCCACAGCGCCAGCACCGGGGCGGCCACCACGGTCGCCACCACCGTCGTGGTCACCGCGCGGCTGCGCAGCCGCGCGCGCCGGGCCGCCCGGTCCTTCGGGTCGATGGGGAAGCCGCGCCGGTCGAACCGGGGCCAGGTGGCCGCGGACCGCGTCGGCCGGCCGCGCAGCGCGCACTGCATCGCGGCGCACACCGCCGGCCGCGGCGCCTCCAGGATCGGCAGCGCGGCCGGCGCCGCGGCCGTGCCCGGCCAGGGCCCGCCGGCCGTGGCGCGCTCGGCGGTCCTGCGGCACTGGCCGCAGTCGTCCACGTGGCGGACGAGTTCGCGGCGCAGCGCCGCGGACAGCAGCACCTGCGCGTCGCCCGCCAACCGCGAGACGGTGGGACAGCGGCCGAGTTCGACCACCGCGAGCGCCGCGCGGGTGCGCTCCACCTCGCAGGCCGCGCTGGCGATCAGCGCCCGGGTGTCGTCCGGGTCGAGCCCGATGACGGCCGCGACCTCGTGCGGCGAGAGCTGGTGGCGCACCGCGAGTTCGAGCGCCTCGCGCTGCTCGGGGGTGGTGCCGGCGGCCTCGGGCCAGGCGAGCGCGGCCAGGTCGCGGCGGCGCTGCGCGGGGGCGGTGGGGGCCTGTACGGGGTGCGCGGGACGGGCCCCGCCGCGCGGCGGGGCCCCGCCCGCCCGGGACTCGGCGAGCGCCCGCAGACAGGCCCAGCGGGCGAGCGCGTACAGCCACGGGCGGCGCAGCCCGAGGTCGGTGCTGGGGGACCGCTTGGCGTGCCCCGGGGCCCTGGCCCGCCCGGGCGGCACGGAGAGTTCGGGCGCCATGGGGGGTGTCATCGGCGACGGCACGGTCATCTGGCGCGCCGGGTCCGCGCCGCCGTCCTTGGCCGTGAACCCGGCGGCCCGGCCGCGCTGCCGCCGCCGCTCCGCGACCGCGAGCGCGTCACCGAGGGCGACGGTGGCGGCGTCGTGGTCACACAGCACGGACAGGCAGTACGTGAACAGGCCGTCGAGGTAGGGCTCGTAACACGCGGGAGGGCGCTCGACGGCGGTACGGGGGGCGCGCGCGCCGCGTCGTTGTGCGCGGTGTGCGCCGGTGGGATGCGTGGGGTGCTCGGACCTGCTGCTCATCACCTGGCGACGGTAGGGGGATCACACCGGGTCACCCGCCTGCCACGGGGACCTTTAACTCGTACGGGTGACCATCTCCCTCGAAAGGGGACAAGATTCTCGCTTTACGTCATTCCCGGGGCCCGACCTTGACATATGCGTCTGGCCCGTTCGCTTTCCATGGTTTTCCTTGGCCCGCCCCCGCCCCGGCCCGGTTCCCCCCGCCCGCCGGGCCGGTCGCCCGCCGCCACGGCGCGGCCGGAGCTGGCGGCCGGCGGCCCGGACGCCTCGCACTCCCGTTCCCCACCCGCCCCCACGTCGGTCCCACCCCCGGCCCGACCGCCCCGCCACCGGCGCGCGCCCCCGCCGCGACCCACTCCGGGCCCGGGAGTGTCAGACCGCACCGTTACGGTGATGCGCATGGCCACCCGTAGTACGCGCACGCCCGCCAAGGACCGCCCCTCCTACCGCTGTAGCGAGTGCGGCTGGACCACGGTCAAGTGGCTCGGCCGCTGCCCCGAATGCCAGGCGTGGGGGACGGTCGAGGAGTTCGGCGCGGCCCCCGCGGTGCGCACGACGGCGGCCGGCCGGGTCACCACCGCCGCGCTGCCCATCGGCCAGGTGGACGGCCGGCAGGCGACGGCGCGCGGCACCGGCGTCGACGAGCTGGACCGGGTGCTCGGCGGCGGCCTGGTGCCCGGCGCGGTCGTGCTCCTCGCCGGCGAGCCCGGCGTCGGCAAGTCCACGCTGCTGCTCGACGTGGCCGCCAAGGCGTCCTCCGACACCCACCGCACGCTCTACATCACCGGCGAGGAGTCCGCGAGCCAGGTCAGGCTGCGGGCCGACCGGATCGGCGCGCTCTCCGAGCACCTGTACCTGGCCGCCGAGACCGACCTGTCCGCCGTCCTCGGCCACCTCGACACGGTCAAGCCCTCGCTGCTGGTCCTGGACTCGGTGCAGACCGTCGCCTCGCCCGAGATCGACGGCGCGCCCGGCGGCATGGCGCAGGTGCGCGAGGTCGCGGGCGCGCTGATCCGCGCGTCCAAGGAGCGCGGCATGGCCACGGTGCTGGTCGGCCACGTCACCAAGGACGGCGGCATCGCCGGCCCCCGGCTGCTGGAACACCTGGTGGACGTGGTGCTCAGCTTCGAGGGCGACCGGCACGCGCGGCTGCGCCTGGTGCGCGGCATCAAGAACCGGTACGGCGCGACGGACGAGGTCGGCTGCTTCGAACTGCACGACGAGGGCATCACGGGCCTGGCCGACCCGTCGGGCCTCTTCCTCACCCGCCGCGCCGAACCCGTACCGGGCACCTGTCTGACCGTCACCCTGGAGGGCCGCCGCCCGCTGGTGGCCGAGGTGCAGGCGCTCACCGTGGACACCCAGATCCCCTCGCCCCGGCGCACCACGTCCGGCCTGGAGACCTCGCGCGTGTCCATGATGCTGGCGGTGTTGGAGCAGCGCGGCCGGATCAGCGCGCTCGGCAAGCGCGACATCTACAGCGCCACCGTGGGCGGCGTGCGACTCACCGAGCCCGCCGCCGACCTGGCCGTCGCGCTCGCCCTGGCCAGCGCCGCCAGCGATACGCCGCTGCCGAAGAACCTGGTGGCCGTCGGCGAGGTGGGCCTGGCGGGCGAGGTCAGGCGGGTGACGGGGGTGCAGCGAAGGCTCTCCGAGGCGGCCAGGCTGGGCTTCACGCACGCGCTGGTGCCAGGCGACGCGGGCAAGATCCCACCCGGTATGCGCGTGCTCGAAGTGGCCGACATAGGCGAGGCGCTGCGCGTTCTGCCGAAGCGACCGCGCCGCGAGGCGCCCCAGGCCCCCCGCGAGTAGCCCGGGCGCCGGTAGACTTTGCCCTGGTCTCGCCCGCACGCCCGTACGTACCCAACTCTACGTACATCCGGCAGGGCGGCCTGCGGCACCGACCAGATCTGGCGACGGAGGAGTGCAGTGGCAGCCAACGACCGGGCGACAGCTCCCGGCAGGGCCGGGGGAAGCTCCGGTTCCGATCGTCTGATGCGCGCCTCCCTCAGCGCGGTCGCGCCGGGCACGGCGCTGCGCGACGGCCTGGAGCGCATCCTCCGCGGCAACACGGGCGGACTGATCGTGCTGGGCATGGACAAGACCGTCGAGTCGATGTGCACCGGCGGCTTCGTCCTCGACGTCGAGTTCTCCGCGACCCGACTGCGCGAGCTGTGCAAGTTGGACGGCGCGCTGATCCTCGACAAGGACATCACCAAGATCGTGCGCGCGGGCGTGCAGCTCGTGCCCGACGCGTCCATCCCGACCGAGGAGACCGGCACCCGGCACCGCACGGCGCAGCGGGTCTCCATCCAGGCGGGCTTCCCCGTCGTCTCGGTCAGCCAGTCGATGCGGCTGATCGCGCTGTACGTGGACGGCCAGCGCCGCGTCCTGGAGGACTCGGCCGCGATCCTGTCCCGGGCCAATCAGGCGCTGGCCACCCTGGAGCGGTACAAGCTCCGCCTCGACGAGGTCGCGGGCACGCTCTCGGCGCTGGAGATCGAGGACCTGGTGACGGTCCGCGACGTCACGGCGGTCGCCCAACGCCTGGAGATGGTCCGCCGGATCGCCACCGAGATCGCCGAGTACGTGGTCGAGCTGGGCACCGACGGGCGGCTGCTCTCCCTCCAGTTGGACGAGCTGATCGCCGGCGTCGAGCCGGAGCGCGAACTGGTCGTACGGGACTACGTGCCCGAGCCGACCGCCAAGCGCTCCCGCACGGTCGCCGACGCGCTCGCCGAACTCGACGCGCTCACCCACCCCGAACTCCTCGAACTGCCCATCGTCGCCCGCGCGTTGGGCTACAGCGGCTCCCCCGAGACGCTCGACTCCGCGGTCTCCCCGCGCGGTTACCGCCTGCTGGCCAAGGTGCCCCGGCTGCCCGGCGCCATCATCGAGCGCCTGGTGGAGCACTTCGGCGGCCTCCAGAAGCTGCTGGCCGCCAGCGTGGACGACCTCCAGATGGTCGACGGCGTCGGCGAGGCCCGCGCCCGCTCGGTCCGCGAGGGCCTCTCCCGCCTGGCGGAGTCCTCGATCCTGGAACGGTACGTGTAGCTCGCCGCTGGGCCGCTCGCGCGCTGGGTAGCGGCTTGACCTGTCGTCTTCGGGGTTTCCCCCGGGGCCTCTGGTTGTCTTCGGGGTTCGCTCGGGGGTCTCTGGCGGGGTTCGTTTGAGGTCGCCTGGCGGGATTTCCTTGGGGTCGCCTGGCCGGGTGGCGAGCCTTGTGGCGTGGGCGAGGGGGCGGCTTTCTTGAGCGGGGGTGCCGCTCGTGGCGGTCCGGGGGCTCCGCGTCCCAGGGATGTGCCTCGCTCGGAGGGCGGGGTGTTCGCTGGTGGGCGCGGTCGTCATCGTGGTCGCGGTCGGGGCGGCTCAGGGTTGTGCGTAGCACCCCGGTACGACGCTCGTACGGCTCGGGTGCCATCGGAAGGTGGGGCCGTCCCCCCGTCGTCTGACGGTGAATCACCGCCTGGTCCGATGTGCGGTGGCCCGGTTCGCGGTCAGGATGGGGGCATGTCGATCGCGACCGTTCCCGCTTCCGCCACGGTGCTGGCCCCAGCACCCCGGTGGGCCCGACGCCGCGCGCATGCCATCGCGCTGTGCGCCGTCCCCTCCGGGCTGTGGCGCGTCGCCATGGCGTTCGGGGTCTACGTCGGCTACAGCGACCGGGTGCTGCGCGAGGAGTTCGCCATCCCGGGCTGGGGCATCGCCTGTGTCCTCGGCCTGTCCCTGCTCATCGTGGTGGCGTCCCTCGTCCCGCTGTTGCTGGTCGGCGAGCGGCGGCGGGTCCGGCACCCGGGGGCGCTCGCCGCCCTGGCCTGGAGCGCGTCGGCGGCCCTGGTGCTGGGGGCGATATGGCAACTCGCGGTCGCCGGTTCCGTCCAGAGCCAGACGCTCATGACGAGCGAGACGGCTGAGGCCGTCTGGGCCGTGGCCTTCGCCCCGCTGTTCGCGATACCCGTCCTGACGACCGCGGTGACCTGGGTGGCCTGGTCGTACGCCCAACGGCTGCGGGCCGCCGAGCCGCGCGACCGGGTGGCGTAGCGCGCGCCGCGCCTCCGTCACGGCCGTCGCCGGGCGGGCGTGGGGCGGCGGGTCGGCGGGTCGGCGGGCCTACGCCAGGTACGCCGCGCGCTCGGGCGGCACCGCGTGGGCGAAGCCCTCGCCGCGCGCCCAGCGCCGCACCTCGTCGACCGCCACCGCCGCGAGCCGGCGCAGCTCCGTGCCCTGGGAGCCGGCGATGTGCGGGGTGAGCAGGGCGTTCTTACAGGTCCACAGGGGGTGGTCGGGCGGGAGTTGGTCGGGTTCGGTGACGTCGAGCACGGCCCTGATGCGACCCGCGAGCAGCGCCTCGGTCAGCGCCTGCTGGTCCACCACCGCGCCGCGCGCCGTGTTGATCAGGGTCGCGTCCGGGCGCAGCGCGGCGAGGAGTTCGCGGCTGACGAGACCGCGTGTCTCGGGGAGCAGGGGCGTGTGCACGCTCACCACGTCGCTGGCCGCGAAGAGTTCGGGGAGGTCGACGGCGCGGGCGCCGAGGGCAGCGGCCTGCTCGGCGCTCACGTACGGGTCGTAGAGGAGGACGTGCAGATCGTGCGGGCGGAGGAGTTCGATGACGCGGCGACCGGTGAGGGAGGCGCTGAGGATGCCGACGGTGCGCTGGTAGTTGCCCTGTTCGGGGCCCGCGTACTGCCAGTGCTCGCGGGCACGGGCGGCGCGGTAGTCCCGGGCCGATTCCAGGACGCCCTTGTTGGCGAGCAGGATCATGGCGAGCGTGTACTCGGCCACCGGGAGCGCGTTGGCCCGCGCGGCGGACGAGACCTCGATGCCGCGCCGCCAGCAGGCGGCGCCGACGTGGCCGCGTACCGAGCCGGCGGTGTGCACGATGGCCCGCAGGTGGGGCGCGGCGGCGAGCACCCGCTCGTCGATGGGCGGGCACCCCCAACCGGTGATGAGCAACTCGGTGTCGGCCAGCACCCGGCGGGCCCGCTCGGTGGTGAAGTCGGCGAGGGCGGGCGGCGGGGTCAGGTCGGTGAGTTCGGCGAGGGCGGCCAGCGCCGCCGCGTCGAGCACGCCGTCGGCCGCCTCGGGCGCCATCGCGAGCGCGGCGCGCGGTCGTACGGTGTCGGCGGGGCGCCCGGTGGACGCGTGGGCGGTCTGCATGGGGCTCCGGTCTCCTGCACTCGCGCGGGCCGGCCGGGGGGGAGGGCCGGCGCCGCCAGATCGTACGGGTCGCCGCCGCCGGCCGGCCCGCGCGACGCTGACCATCCGGTTTCGACTCGGCCCGGCCCGACGTCGGCCGGGGGCACGCGCCAGTCCGGGTGTCGCGCTGGTCGGCAGCGTGGCCGGGGGGCGGGGGCTTGGCCCGGGCCGGAGTGCGGCGCCGGGCCAGGAGCGTGGCCCTGGCCCGGAGCAAGGCCCCGGGTGAGGCGTGGACCTCGCCGGGGGCAGGGTCCCGGCTGGGGGCGGGGTCCCCGCTGGGGGCTGGGTCCCCGGCCGGGTGGCCGGGCCGGGTGACACCGGGCGGGGTGGCGCGCCGGGCGAGACGGCGCGCCGGGCGCGCGACGCGCCCGGCGGGGCGGGGGTGGAACGGGAGGGTGGGGCGGGAGGGGGCGGGGGGCCGGGGAGGGGGGCCCCCTCAGTCCTTGGCCAACACGAACGAGACGCGGGCCGTGCCGAGGCCGTCCACCTTGGCCTCGACCAGGTAGGTGCCGGCCGGTGCGGCCTGGACGCCGGAGGGGGACGCGCAGTTCTCGTGCGTGACCTTGCGGTCCCACTCCACGGTCCGCTTGATCGCGTCGTCGCCCGGCACCCGCACCATCGAGGTGGCGTTGCCGCTCGGGCAGTCGTCCGAGGCCCAGACGTGGTCGTCCGCCGCGTCCGTGATGGTGAGCGAGGCCGCCGCGCGGCCAAGGTCCACCTTGCAGGCGCCGTCGCCGGAGTTCTTCACGGCCAGCTCGAACTTCGGCTTCTCACCGGGCTCGTAGGAGTTCCTGAGGCTGCGCAGCGTCAACTCCACCGTGCCCGCCTCGCAGTCGGCCAGCGTCGAGTCGGAGGGCTCAAGGGCGCCGTTGCCGACACCGAGCCCGCCGGCCGCGCCGGTGGTGCCGCTGCCGCCCGAACCACCCGTGCCGCCCGAGCCGCCACCGGCGTTGCCGCCGGAACCGCCCGTGCCGCCGCTGTCGCCCGTACCACCAGAGCCGCCGCTGTCGCCGGAGCCGCCAGAGTCACCGGTGCCGCCGGTTTCCTTCTCGTCGTCCGACTCGTCGCGTCCGCCCGGCCGTTGGTCGTTGACGGGTCCGGACGAGGACGGCCCCGGCGTGATCGTGCTGGCCGTGTCACCGCCGCTGGGGCCCTTGGCGTCGTCCTTGCCGCCGCCGTCGTCGCCACCCAGGCCCACGGCCCAGATGACGAGTAGGACGAGCAACGCGACCAGGGACAGCGCAACTGCCCTCCGCCGCCAGTAGATGGAGGAAGGGAGCGGACCGATCGGATTGCGCAGAGATCCCACGCGGAAACTCTACGAGAGATCCGTTAGGAGACCCGCCAGTACCCGCCGCATTCCGGACCGACTTTTCTCATCATCTGCCCGGAGACGGCTTTCCGGGCGCACTTTTTCGCGCACCGGGGCCCCTCGCGGTCCGCGACCCCGGCCACCCAACGCGTTCCGTACGGCGCGCCCCAGCCGCCCAACGCGCTCCGTACGACACTCCCCGACCACCCGCCGGGCCCCTACGACACGCCCCGAGCACCCACCAGACTCCTTACGCCGCCCCCAGCCACCCACCAGCCCCCGGCCTCGCACCCCGACCACCCACCAGCCCCCACGCCACACCCCGACCACCCACCAGCCCAGCCTCCACGCCGCGCCCCGGGCCGTCGCGCGGGTGGTCCGTACGGCCCTCGCGGCTCACCCGGGCGCCCGGCGCGGGCCGTTTCGTCGCGAGCCGGGGGCGTGCCAGGATCGTTGGTGCTATGACTGCCACGCCCGCGCCATCCGTCGAAGCCTCGCAGCCGGCCGAGTGCGCCCCCGAGTCCGCCGAGCACGCCCCCCAGACACCGCAGCCCGCGCACCCACCGCGGCCGGTGACCGCCGCCCGCGCCGACGCCGAGCCACCCGCCGCCGCGTCACGCGCCGCCGAGCCGGCCGCCGCCGAAGCGGCCGAGCCGCCCGCCTCGGCCACCGCCCTGCACACCGCCGTCAACGCCTGGTTCGAGACGCACGCCCGCGACCTGCCCTGGCGGCGGCCCGAGGCCGGGCCGTGGGGGGTGATGGTCAGCGAGTTCATGCTCCAGCAGACGCCGGTGAACCGGGTGCTGCCGGTCTACGAGCAGTGGCTGGCCCGTTGGCCGCGCCCCGCCGACCTCGCCGCCGAGCCGCCCGGCGAGGCGGTCCGCGCCTGGGGCCGGCTCGGCTACCCGCGCCGCGCGCTACGGCTGCACGCCGCCGCGTCCGCGATAAGGGAGCGGCACCTGGGCGACGTACCGCGCGAGCACGCGCAGCTCCTCGCGCTGCCCGGGGTCGGCGAGTACACCGCGGCGGCCGTGGCCTCCTTCGCGTACGGGCAGCGCCATCCGGTGCTCGACACGAACGTGCGGCGGGTCTTCGCGCGCGCCGTCACCGGCAAGGAGTACCCGCCGAACGCGACCACCGCCGCCGAACGCAAGCTCGCCCGCTCGCTCCTCCCCGCCGACCAGGCGACCGCGGCGCGCTGGGCCGCGGCCACGATGGAGCTGGGCGCGCTGGTGTGCACCGCCCGCTCGCCCGAGTGCGGCCGGTGCCCGATCGCCGAGCGGTGCGCCTGGAAGCTGGCGGGTTCGCCGGCGTACGAGGGGCCGCCGCGCCGTGGACAGACGTACGCCGGCACCGACCGGCAGGTGCGCGGCAAGTTGCTGGCGGTGTTGCGGGAGGCGACCTCGCCCGTGCCGCAGGCGGAGCTGGACCGGGTGTGGCACGAGCCGGTGCAGCGGGCCAGGGCGCTGGACGGGCTGGTGGCCGACGGTCTCGTGGAGCCGCTCGCCGGTGGCGTCTACCGGCTCCCGCAGACCTGAGCCCCTCAGCCCCTGAGCCCCTGGGCCAACGGCCGACCGGGCCCGCGCCCCCTCCCCCTCTCGGCCCCGCACCCACTCGCCCGCGCCCCCGCACCCGCCCGCCCACCGGACCCACGCCACGCACCCGACCGACCCCCGACGGGGCGGCGCTGCGTAGGGCGGCGGGAGCGTTCCGTGACGTGTGGGGCGCCTGGCGGCCGCTGTTACACAACCTATGGGTAGCTGTGCACGGACGGCAGTGCTGGCGTACGGAATGCCGCAACAGCGCCTCCGTAGGTTCCTCGGTAACAGGCCACATGACCAGTGGCGTGACGTGGGGAACACCGGGGAATGGAGGCTGCGCTATGGCCAGCAGCGGCGAGGTACTGGACTTCGAGGACTACGTTCGCAACCGGCAGGACGCCCTGCTGCGCAGCGCCCGTCGGCTGGTCCCGGACCCGATCGAGGCCCAGGACCTCCTCCAGACCGCGCTGGTGCGCACCCTCGGCCGCTGGGACGGGATCGCCGACAAGTCGCTCGCCGACGCCTACCTGCGCCGTGTCATGATCAACACGCGTACGGAGTGGTGGCGGGCCCGCAAGCTGGACGAGGTGCCCACCGACGAGCTGCCGGACGCGCGGGTCGAGGACGGCACCGAGCAGCACGCGGACCGGGCTTTGCTGATGGACATCCTGTCCTGTCTGGCGCCGAAGCAGCGCAGCGTCGTCGTCCTGCGACACTGGGAGCAGATGAGCACCGAGGAGACCGCGGAGGCGCTGGGCATGTCGACCGGCACCGTCAAGAGCACGCTGCACCGTGCTCTGGCACGGCTGCGCCAGGAGTTGGAGAGCCGTGACCTGGACGCCGCCGCGCTGGAGCGCGCGGATCGGCGCGGCACGAGCGAGCCGGCCGGCGCGGCCAGCACCACCCCAGCGACCAGTAGTACTCGGGCCGGCGCGAACGCCCGGATCAACGGCGGCCCCGGCGTCGCCCGCCCCGCCGCTGCCCGTACGCG
Organism: Streptomyces sp. 71268; assembly: GCF_029392895.1. NCBI lineage: Bacteria > Bacillati > Actinomycetota > Actinomycetes > Kitasatosporales > Streptomycetaceae > Streptomyces > Streptomyces sp. 71268. Next base: position 4,696,018 of record NZ_CP114200.1, on the reverse strand, counting down.
GACCGACGCCCGCCCCCAGGTCGGTGCCCGCCGCCCCGTGACCGCCGCCCCGGCACCCGCCGCCACCCGGCCCGCCACGCACACCGCCGCCCGCCCGGCCCCCCGCGCCGTCCCGCTCGGTGGCGTGGTGCGCCAGCGGCAGCCGCTGGGCGAGCGCCCGGGCCGTGCCCCGGAGCGGACCGCCGCCCGCGCCGAGCGCCCGATGGTCCCGGTCGGCGCCGTGAGCCCCGTGGGCGCGGTCGGTGCGACCCCCGGCCACGGGCACGAGGACCGCCGCCAGCTCCACGATCGGGGGCAGGCCAGGTGCGCGGCCTGAGAAAGCCGGCTCCCAGCAGAACCGCCCTGTTCACCGGGGGTGCGGTCGCGGCGCTCGCCGCGACCGTCGGCCTGGTGTTGGCAGGGTGCAACTCCGCCAGCGATGGCGTGCGCAAGGAGGGTCAGGCGCAGCGGGACACGGTGACGCGCGAGTCGAAGCCCTCAGCGGTGCCGACGATGGAGGCGTCCCCGGTCAAGGTGGACGCCGTCGCGCTGGTCAAGAGCGACCCGAAGGTGAACGCCGACCTCAAGCGGAACCTCAAGCCCTGCGTCAAGGACGAGTACCCGATCGACGTCAGCTACGGAAAGCTGACCGGCGCCTCCACGACCGATGTCGTCGTCAACGTCATGACCTGCGGTGACGGCTTCGGCATCGGCTCGTACGTGTACCGCAAGAGCGGCGAGGACTACAAGAACGTCTTCCTCGCCGAGCAGGCGCCGGTCTACATCGACATCGAGAAGAACGAACTGCGCGTCACCCAGCAGGTCTACGACTCGGGTGACGCGCTGTGCTGCCCATCGGGCGAGGATGTCATCCACTACCGCTGGTCCGACGAACGTTTCACCGAGACCGGGCGCACGCACACGGACTTCAACAAGACCGTGGAAGACGACGACGCGGATGACGACGAGTTGCCCAGTGACGACGGAACGGAAGGCTGACGGCGACCGTGGCGGAAACACATGTGCTCTTCGTCGAGGACGACGACGTGATCCGCGAGGCCACCCAGCTCGCGCTGGAACGGGACGGCTTCGTCGTCACGGCGGCGCCCGACGGGCTGACGGGCCTGGAGCGGTTCCGGGCCAACCGGCCGGACATCGCCCTGCTGGACGTGATGGTGCCGGGCCTGGACGGGGTGAGCCTGTGCCGGCGGATACGCGATGAGTCCACCGTCCCGGTGATCATGCTGTCGGCGCGCGCCGACAGCATCGACGTGGTGCTCGGCCTGGAGGCCGGCGCCGACGACTACGTGACCAAGCCGTTCGACGGCGCCGTCCTCGTCGCCCGCATCCGGGCCGTGCTGCGCCGCTTCGGCCACGCCAGCGGGCCCGGCGGCGCGAGCGGCGCGCCCCCCTCCGACGCGGCGCCCGTCGAAGGGCCGTTGCGCTTCGGTGACCTGGAGGTGGACCCGGAGGGCATGGAGGTCCGCAAGGCGGGCACGCCGGTGGCGCTGACGCCGACCGAGATGCGGCTGCTCCTGGAGTTCTCGGCGGCCCCGGGCACCGTCCTCTCCCGCGACCGGCTGCTTGAGCGCGTGTGGGACTACGGCTGGGGCGGCGACACCCGGGTCGTGGACGTGCACGTGCAGCGGCTGCGCGGCAAGATCGGCCAGGACCGGATCGAGACGGTCCGCGGCTTCGGCTACAAGCTCAAGGGCTGACGTGGCGAGGCTCGCGTTCCGTACCGGGTTGCGCTGGAAGGTCAGCCTGGCCATCGCCTGTGTCGGCGCCCTGATCGCCACCTCGCTCAGCCTCGTCGTCCACAACGCGGCCCGCGCGTCCATGCTCGACAACAGCCGCGACGTGATGGACGACCGCGTGCAGGCCGCGCAGCGGTTCTACGAGTCCACCCGCCGGCTGCTGTTCCAGGCCAAGATCGACGACCCCGACCTGCCCGTGCAGCTCAAGGAGGAGGCGGCGCGCGGCCTGCGGGCCACCTACCTTCAGGACAACGGTTCCGGCGCGCCCGAGGTGTGGGCCTCGGTGCCGGTCAGCAACGGCCGGGTGCTGTCGGTGCACGGCCAGTTCCAGGACCGTTTCGCCGTCCTGGACGAGCTGGACCGGGTCCTGGTGGTCGGCTCGCTCGCCGTCGTGCTCGGCGGCGTCGCGCTCGGCGTCCTCATCGGCGACCAGCTCTCGCGCCGGCTGCGCAAGGCCGCGGCGGCGGCCCGCAAGGTCGCCGAGGGCGACGGCGACATCCGGGTGCGGGACCAGATCGGCGGCCGGGTGCGGGACGAGACCGACGAGCTGGCCGGCGCGATCGACAGCATGGCCGACGCGCTGCGCCAGCGCCTTGAGGCCGAGCGCCGGGTCACCGCCGACATCGCGCACGAGCTGCGCACCCCCGTCACCGGGCTGCTCACCGCCGCCGAACTGCTGCCGCCGGGCCGCCCGACCGAACTCGTACGCGACCGCGCCCAGGCGATGCGGACGCTGGTCGAGGACGTGTTGGAGGTGGCCAGGCTGGACGGCTTCGCGGAGCGCGCGGAGCTGGAGGACATCGCGCTCGGCGAGTTCGTCGCGCGACGGGTGCGGATGGTGGCACCGGAGGCGCGGATCTCGGTCGTACGGGACGCGTACGTGACCACCGACCCGCGCCGGCTGGAGCGGATCATCGGCAACCTGCTGGCCAACGCCGCCAAGCACGGCAAGCCGCCGTTCGAGGTCACCGTCGAGGGCCGGATGATCCGGGTCCGCGACCACGGGACCGGCTTCCCCGAGGAGTTGCTCAGGGAGGGCCCGAGCCGTTTCCGCACCGGCGCCAGCGACCGCGCCGGCAAGGGCCACGGCCTCGGCCTGACCATCGCCCAGGGCCAGGCCAGGGTCCTCGGCGCCCGGCTCACCTTCCGCAACGCGGAGCCGACCGCGGAGGGGGCGGAGGGCGCGGTCGCGGTGCTGTGGCTGCCGGACTCCGCGCCGACCAACACGGGCAGCTTCCCGATCATCCACGTACCGGACTGAGCGGCGGCCGGCCACGTACGGGCCGGGGCCGGCCATCAGCGTACGGAACCGAGCGCCGGTCGGGGCGCCCGCCCGCGGGTGGCGGTGTGACAGGTGGCGCCCCCGCCCGCGTCGCGTACCGCTCGGCAGCCCGCCGCGCGCACACTGGCAGTCACCGCACGCGAGGAGAGGACACCACGCCATGCCCCCAGTGATCGCCGTCAGTGGCGCGACCGGCCACGTCGGCGGGCTCGTCGCCCGCCGGCTCGCCGACGCCGGTGTCGAGCAGCGCCTGCTCGGCCGCGACCCGTCCAAGCTGCCCGAGCTGCCGGGGGCGGTCGCCGCGCCGCCCGCCGAGTACGGGGACGCGGAGGCGATGCGGGCCGCCGTCGACGGCGCGGACACGCTGTTCCTGGTGTCGGCCAAGGAGAGCGCCGACCGGGTGCGCGAGCACATCACCGCCGTGGACGCGGCGGTGGCGGCGGGCGTGGAGCGGATCGTGTACGTGTCGTTCCAGGGCGCCGCGCCCGACGCCACGTTCACCTTCGCCCGCGACCACTGGCACACCGAGCGCCACATCCGTGGCCTGGGCGTGCCCTTCACGTTCCTGCGCGACAGCTTCTACCTCGCCGCGTTCCCCGCGATGACCGGCGCCGACGGGGTGATCCGCGGACCGGCCGGCAGCGGCCGGGTCGCGGCCGTGGCCCACGAGGACGTGGCCGGGGTCGCCGCCGCCGTGCTGACCACCACCGACGGCAGGCACGACGGCGTCACCTACGACGTGACGGGCCCGGCCGCGCTCACCCTCGCCGAGGTCGCCGACGAACTGAGCCGCGCGACCGGGCGCGAGGTGCGCTACGTCGCCGAGACGCAGGAGGAGGCGTACGCGTCCCGGGCCGGCTACAACGCCGCGGCCTGGGAACTCGCGGGCTGGGTCAGCTCGTACGAGGCGATCGCCAGCAACGAGATGAGCGCCGTCTCCGACGTCGTCCCCCGCCTCACCGGCAGCCCCGCCCGCTCCCTGGCCGACTACCTGCGCGAGCACCCGAACAGCCTGCGGCACCTGCTGCCGCGGGGCGGGGACGCCTGAGTCGCACCCGTACGCGCGAAGGCCCCCGCCGGCGCGCTGGCGGGGGCCCGTCGTAGTGGTGAGATCAGGCGCCGAAGTCGCCGGCCTTGACGCCCGCGACGAAGGCGGACCAGGCCGACACGTCGAACTGCAGCGCGGGGCCGTGCGGGTCCTTGCTGTCACGGACCGGGACGGCGCCGGTGGCGGCGACGCGGCCGGGGGCCCACTCAACGCACTCGCCTTGACCGCCGCTGTAGGACGACTTCACCCAAACCTGTTCCGTCATGACGAGAACTCCTCAGCGATGCGACGGATGAGCTGGACAGAGCGTCTCGGCGAAGTGCTCGGAGCCGAAGAGGGTTCCGCTTTCCACCCGCACCACGTACGTACGCTCGTACCCCGCCTCCGTGGCCAGTTCCAGCTGGGTCATCCCAGCGTGTTCACGGGCGTGCCGCACCTCGCTCCCGAAGAACGCACGGGCGTCCTGGTATTGGCCTTCCTCACACTCCATGCTGAGCCCTTCCGTCGCGCGGCCGGTTCGCGTGTCGGCCTGGCTTTCGGCCGCTCGCCCGGTCGACGGTATGGAGGGCGGCGAGCGACTGTAAGGGGTTGATCACGATTGGTGATCATCTGATCGAACGCTGACGGATCGGCCGCCCCCGCGTCGCCCAGCGCTGCCGCAAACGCGCCAAATCCGCTCGCCAAAAGCGACCTGTACACGCCATTTACCTATAGGGTGACCTGCGACGAAGCCATCTTTTGGCGCGTCAAGACCGCTATGGCGATGGCCGGAACCCGGCCGTCGAGTGTTCAGGGGGACATCACCACATGCGTTCCATACGCACGCACTCAGCAGATTCCGCAGATCCCGCAGGTTCCGCCGATTCCGTGGAGCCGACCCAGTCCGCCGCGTCCGGGCGGGCGCGCCGGGCCCTGCCCAAGGCGCTGGTGGCGGTCGCGCTGCCGCTGGCGCTGATGACGGGCGGCAACGCGGGCGCGGTGGCCAGCCCGGTGGCCGACGGGGACCGGCACGGCGCGGGCCAGGCTCGGACCAGTGACCAGAGTGGCGTCGCGCCGAGCGCGGGCTACCGCTTCAGCGCCGACCAGGGCCGCTTCCTGACCAAGGCCGGCACGGCGCCGAAGGCGCTGCGGCACATCAAGGGCGCGGCCACCGACTTCACCGTCCTGAAGGGCACCGGCGACGACGGCCCGACCCTGGCCGGCACGACGCTGGCCGGCAGCGCCGGCAGCGCCGACAGCCGTTCGGCGCGCGCCGCCTGGGCCGCCAACGACGAGTTCGTGGACCTGTCGTGGCCCGGCGTGGCCGGCGCCGCCCCGTACCAGGTCTTCCGCGACGGTGAGCTGATAGCCACCATGCGGGGCACCAGCCTGCGTGACACCCAGGCGCGCCCGGGGGCCGCCAGCGAGTACCGCGTCACGACCACGGCCAAGGCGCCGGCGAGCGAGTGGACGGACAGCGAGCGGGCCGCGTTCCGCAAGAGCGGCGAGGCGCCGCTCAACGGCCACACCTGGAGCCTGAACGTCCAGGTGCCGACCGACTCGCAGCCGGCCGCGCTGGAGCGGGCCGCGCTGGCGGCGGAGGCCAAGGCCAAGAAGTACCACTCGACGACCATCCGCTACCGCACCTTCATCCGCAGCAAGTGGGTCACGGCGCCGGTGGGTTGCAAGTACACCAAGGGTTACAAGTACGCGGGTGACAACCGCGGCTTCAGCAAGGCGGACAACAAGAGCCACCGCACCGACCTGACCGGCACGGTGTACTGGAACGGCGGTTCCTCGTGGGGTGCGCACATCGGCACCACGCACGTCTACAAGACGAACGGCAAGTTCGTCGCGAAGAAGACCGCGAGCAAGAAGAAGATGTCGTTCCGCGTGATGTCGCAGAACTCGAAGTCGGCCCAGGTGCGCGGTATCACCGAGGCCGGTAACCCGTATTGCGGCGTCGGCAGCATTTCCGGTTACTACAACGCCCGGATCAGCCGTAGCGGCGACTTCTACATCTCCGGCCGGCACAAGCAGATGCCCGACCACGAGATCATCATCAGCGGATTCACCCTGTCCCCGATGAAGACGTACACGAAGTTCCTGCACACCGCCAAGCAGGCCAGCCCGACCTGCCTGTTCAAGCCGGCCTGCCCCGCGGCTACGATTGGCAACAACGGCGGATACTAACGGCGGCCGCGACGGAATCGCGCGGTAGGAATACCGTCCGTCCGACGCCCTGACGATAGGCACGACCCATGAGCGCACCCCCGGCCAAGGCAACCGCGTACGCCATAGCGGCGACGTTCGTTCCCTGGGCGGTGGGTGCGCTCCTGTCGTTCGTCCTGATCTACGCCGGCGGCTACCCCGACGACGAGGGCGAGAGCTCGTGGGAGACGTTCTCCGGCGACTGGCTCAGCGGCTGGGCGCTGGCCTTCCCGGTGCTCGCCGCGCTGCTCGTCGGCGCGCTCGCGTGGGCCCGGCCGACGCCGCACCGGTGGCTGGTCGCGACCCGCAACACGGTCGTGTACGCGGGCGTGCTGCTGGTCGTCAGCGTGATCCGGTTCCTGTCCGACGGGGCGGGGCAGGCCGTGGACTACGCCTTCGTCACGCTGCTCATCGCGCTGTTCACGCTCCAGTTGCCGCTGTGCGCGGCACTGTCCGCGGCCCTCGCGGGCCCGCTGCGGATCGTGACCGACGCCGACGACGACGCTGCCGCCGGCCCCGGCGCTGACGTCACGGGGGAGCCCGCGACGCGTTAGCGCACGCACGCGAGCGGCGGCCGGTCTCCGTGGAGACCGGCCGCCGCTCGCGTCGTTCCGTGGGTGATCAGCCCACGTGCGCGCCGTGGCCGCGCAGGAAGCCCAGCGGCTCGATGCCGGAGCCGTAGTTCGGGCCGGTGCGGACCTCGAAGTGCAGGTGCGGGCCGGAGGAGTTACCGGTGTTGCCGGACAGGCCGATCGCCTGGCCCCGGTCCACGGTCTGGCCCACGTTCACCTTGATCTTCGAAAGGTGCGCGTACTGGGTGTACGTCTGGCCCTTGTGCTTGATCACGATGGCGTTACCGTACGCGGGACCGTCGCCGCCGCCGTTGGGGCCGGCCTTGATCACGGTGCCGCCGTGCACGGCCTTGACCGAGGTGCCGGTGGAGACGGCGAAGTCCTGGCCGGAGTGGCCGTGGGCCCAGCGGGCACCGCCGGCCGCGAACGGGGCGCTCAGCGGCGCGTCGCCGACCGGGGCGATCCAGGAGGAGGCGTTCAGCGGGGTGCGCTTGGAACGGTCGGCGCGCTTGGCCTTGCCGTGCCCCTTGTCCCGCTTGTCGGCCTTCTTCTTGCCGTGCTTCTCGTCCTGCTTCTTGTCCTTCTGAGCGGCCTCGGCCTGCGCCTTGGCCTGCGCCTGAATCGACTTCTCCAGCGAACCGGCCGAAGCCACGGCGAACACGTCGGACTGCGGGGTCGCTGCCAGCGCCACCCCGGTCCCCAGCGCGAGCGAGCCGCCCAGCCCCACGGCCAGTACGGCGGCGCGGGTGCGCAGGACCGACTTGTTCGCGTGGGTGGCCTTGGTGTGCTGCGTCATACGGAACTACCTCCGGGGAAATCCAGGGAATGAATTGATCCCGACTTTGAATCGTCTGCGTTCGCCGGGATCGCCCTACCTTGGTAACCCGGGAGCGAAATCCTGCCAAGGGGGGTCCCACTCGCCTTCCTACTATCCGATCTCGTAACGAAAGCCGGGGAATTTCGACCCTTCCCGGCCGTGGATGATCACCCGTAAAGACCATCCGGATAGTCGGCGAGAGGCATGGGGAACTGGCCCGCGACCGTCACACCGGGCATTTTCCGGGGTTTTTCCGCGCCGACTCCCCGGTGGCGGAACGGCCCGGGGCCGGCCCTCGCGAAGGGCCCGTCCCCCACGGGCCGAAAGTCCCGAGCGGCCCCTGCCACCGCCCGCTATCGCGCCTAGTAGGCCGAAAGGGGCCTGTGCCCCATGTCACCGGGCAGGCCATCGCCCACCGCCCCACGCGGGCCTGGTGACCTGGGCGTTGGCCTGCCCGCTCCGGGACCAACGGCCCCCGCCCGCAGTAGCCTGAGCACCGGCCGGGCGGACCCGGGCAGGGCCCGGGCAGGCGCCCCCGTACGGGAGCGGGGCGCGGGCCGTACGGGAGCGGGGCGCGGGCCGTACGGGAGCGGGGCTCGCGGGCGTACGGGAGCCAGGGTGGCGGCCCGTACGGAAGCGGGCACAGGGGCCGCGCGAGGCCCGGGGCGGGCTTCCGGCGGGGCCTGGGCGGGGGAAGAGGAACGGGGACGGGGAACGTGGAGCCAACGGTCATCGGCACGCGGCTGGCGTCGAGCGCCATCGTGCCGCTCATCAGGAAGCTGTTCGTGGCCCAGGGACCGGGCGCCGGCCTGGTGGACCGGCCGGTACGCGTCTCCGGGCTGGTCTCCTTCCACGGCGAGAAGCGCACCCTCACCGAGCCTGACCTGCGCAAACTCGCCGCCGAGCTGGTCCGCCGCACCGTACGCTCCGCCGGCTCGCACGAGCGCCCGGTGGACCCCGCCGAGGAGCCGGCCGTCGTGGACGCGCTGACCCGCACCCTGCACGGCCTGGGCGACCTCACCATCAGCGACGTGGAGGCCGTACGGATCGGCCCGCGCGCCCTCGCGCGGCGGCTCCGGGAGGCCGCCTCCCTGGGCGAGGACCCCGTAGCGCACCTAAGCGCCGGCGCCACCGCCCTCCACGACACCGTCCTGGAGACTGCCTGCCTGCACATGCTGCACTTCTTCACGCAGCGTTCCAGCTTCGTCGCGCACACCCTGGTGCGGCAGAGCGAGCAGTTGTCCGAGCTGGTGGCGAAGGTGGACGCGCTGATCGAGCGCAACCCCACGCACGCGGCGACCGACGTGCGCTTCGACGAGCGGTACGCGCGCTACGTCACCCGCAAGCACGGCACCCTCACCATCTACGGCATCGACCTCACGGCGTCACCCGACCGCTGGCCGCTGGACGCCACGTACCTGAGCCTCCAGGCCACGCGCTCGGCCGCCACCCGACGCGAGGCCCACCGCCAGGCCATCACGCGCTCCCTGAGCTACCGCCTCGACCCCGACGAGGTGGCCCCCGAGGCCGAGCCGGAGGAGCCGTACGCCCCCGAGCTGCCCCTCCCCGCCGACCAGGCCCTGGCCGACCGGGACCGGGTGCTGGTGCGCGGCGTGGCGGGCTCCGGCAAGACGACGCTGGTGCAGTGGCTGGCGGTGGTCGCGGCCCGCCGGCAGTACGACGACCGCCTGGTCCACCTCTACGGCCGCGTCCCCTTCGTCCTCCCGCTGCGCACCCTGACCCGTGGCGGGGAGCGGCTGCCCACGCCCGGCCGGTTCCTGGCCGCCGTCGGCTGCCCGATCGCCGACGCGCAGCCGGACGGCTGGGCGGACCGGGTGCTGGCCGACGGTCGTGGCCTGGTCCTCGTCGACGGCATCGACGAGATCCCCGAGAGCGAGCGCGAGCAGACCCGCCGCTGGCTGCGCGACCTGCTCGACGCGTACCCGGACAACCTCTACCTCGTCACCTCCCGCCCCTCCGCCGTGCGCGAGGACTGGCTGGGCCAGGAGGGCTTCGACGAGCTGACCCTGTCGCCGATGGGCCGCGACGAGGTGGCCGCGTTCATCAACCGCTGGCACACCGCCGCCCGCGACGGCGCCTCCGACGAGGTCGCCGACCGCCTCGACGCGTACGAGCGGTCGCTGCTCACCGCCGTCCGCACCAAGCAGGACCTCGGCCGGCTGGCCACCAACCCGCTCATGTGCGGCCTCATCTGCGCCCTGCACCGCGACCGCCGCGGCTACCTCCCGCACGGCCGCAAGGAGCTGTACGACGCGGCCCTGTCCATGCTGCTCGCCCGCCGCGACCGGGAGCGCGACATGAGCGGCCCGTACGGCATCGAGCTGCACGAGGAACCGCAGGTCCAGCTCCTGCAACGGCTCGCCTACTGGCTCATCCGCAACGGTCGCACGGAGTTGGACCGCGACCGCGCCGAGCGCATCATCGCCGAGGCCCTGCCCGCGGTCCCGGCCGCCGCCGCCCAGGGCGACGCGCCGGCCATCTTCCGCCACCTCCTCCACCGCAGCGGCCTCCTCCGCGCCCCCGGCCCGAACGCCGTGGACTTCGTCCACCGCACCTTCCAGGACTACCTGGGCGCCAAGCGCGCGGTCGAGGAGTGGGACATCGGCCTCCTCATCGACCACGCGGCTAACGACCAGTGGGAGGACGTCATCCGCATGTCGGTGGCCCACGCCCGCCCGCGCGAACGGGTCGAGCTGCTACGGGAGTTGCTGCGGCGGGGCGACGAGGCGCCCGACGCGCGCACCCGGATGCGCGTCCACCTTCTGGCACTGGCCTGCCTGGAGCACGCGACGGAGGTCGACCCAGGCGTACGGGGCGAGGTGGAGGAACGTACGGCGCGGCTGATCCCGCCCGCCACCAACGCGGCGGCGCGGCAACTGGCGGAGGTCGGGCCGCTGGTGCTCGAACTACTGCCGGGTCCGGACGGCCTGTCGGAACGGGAGGCCACCCGCGTCGCCACCACGGCCTCCCACATCGACTCCGACGCGGCCATGGCGACACTGGCCCGCTTCAGGGACCACGACTCGATCTCCGTACGCTCCCAACTCGTCTGGGCCTGGCACCGGTACGACACGCAGCGCTACGCGGACGAGGTCATCGCCCACCTCAAGCCCGAGGGGCTGTACTACGTGGCGACCTCGGCCGAGGAGTTGCGCGCGCTGGACGCGCTGGGCGGCCGTCCCAAGCTGGAGACGCGCGGCGACGTGGACCCGGAGGTGGTGGCCTGGTACGTACGCCGCCACCAACTCACCCACCTGCGGATGCGGGGCAACACCCTGCTGGACGGCCTGGGGTTCCTGGCCGGACAGCGCGAGCTGATCAGCATCGATCTCGCGGACTGCCCATCCGTCCGCGACCTGGGCCCCGTTGGCGCGCTACCGTCACTGGAACTCCTCGTTCTCGGGCTGCTCTCCGCGCAGGCGGACATTGACCTGAGCCCGCTCCGGTCACTGCCCCGCCTGCACTCGCTCGACATTAAGTGGCCGTGGGGCACGACGTGGCACCTGGCTCAGTGGCCACTGGACGCCCCGCTGCGCGCCCTGAACCTCTCGATGCTCCCCCGATCCGCCGACGGCGTCGCCGACGTGCGACGGTGGGCCCTGCTACGGCAGTTGGTGCTCGGCCAGAACAGCCCGGAGAGCGCCGCCGAGTGGGACGCGATCAGCTCCCTCGGCCACCTGGAGTACCTGGACGTCACGGTCCACTCGCTGACCCTCCTGGAACCGCGCCACGTCCTGCCCACGGTCCACCGGCTCGCAGTGGACCCCGCCCACCACGGCGAGCCCTTCTTCGACGCCCGCGCCCTGACCGTGCTGCCCAGCTCCTTCCCGGAACTCCGCTGGCTGGACCTGAGCAACGCCTTCGTGCCGAACTCGGGACTCGACCTCACCCCTCTGGCCGGCCTCCCCCACCTCACCACCCTCCACCTCCCCCCGGGCACCCGCCTCGCCGGCACCGAAACCCTCCGCCCCGACCTCCTGCCACCCGGGTACGGCCCGTGACGGCCGACCCCGTCCCGCCCACCGACCCCACCCCGGCGGCGGGGCCGCTCGCGAAGGTCGACACCGGCCCGCGCGGCGCGAGCCGGGCGGGCACGCGAAAGCCCGCCCCGGGTTCCGCCGAAGCGGGCCCGGGGCGGGCTGGGTGCCGGGGTACGGCGACTGCTTACGCTTCCTTCGTCAGGTTCGGGCCGCCGCCCGCTGCCGACTCGACCGGAGGCGTGTCGGGCAGGGCCGTCTTCTCCTCGCCGCGGAAGGTGAACTTCTTCGCGTCACCCTCGCCCTCGACGCCGACGACCACGATGTGACCGGAGCGCAGCTCGCCGAAGAGGATCTTCTCCGACAGCGTGTCCTCGATCTCCCGCTGGATCGTCCGACGCAGCGGCCGGGCGCCGAGGACCGGGTCGTAACCCCGCTTGGCCAGCAGCGACTTGGCGTCCGCGCTGAGCTCAAGGCCCATGTCGCGATCCTTCAGGCGCTCGTCCACCTTGGCGACCATGAGGTCGACGATCTGGATGATGTCTTCCTCGGTGAGCTGGTGGAAGACCACGGTGTCATCGACACGGTTGAGGAACTCGGGCCGGAAGTGCTGCTTGAGCTCCTCGTTGACCTTGTTCTTCATCCGCTCGTACCCGGTGCGGACGTCGCCCGCGGCGGCGAAGCCGAGGTTGAAGCCCTTGGAGATGTCCCGGGTGCCGAGGTTGGTCGTCATGATGATGACCGTGTTCTTGAAGTCCACGACCCGGCCCTGGGAGTCGGTCAGCCGACCGTCCTCCAGGATTTGCAACAGCGAGTTGAAGATGTCCGGGTGGGCCTTCTCGACCTCGTCGAAGAGGACGACCGAGAACGGCTTGCGGCGCACCTTCTCGGTGAGCTGGCCGCCCTCCTCGTACCCCACGTAGCCGGGGGGCGAGCCGAACAGCCGGGACACCGTGTGCTTCTCGCTGAACTCCGACATGTCGAGCGAGATGAGCGCGTCCTCGTCACCGAAGAGGAACTCGGCGAGGGTCTTGCTCAGCTCCGTCTTACCGACACCGGACGGACCGGCGAAGATGAACGAACCGCCGGGACGCTTCGGGTCCTTGAGGCCCGCCCGCGTACGCCGGATGGCCTGCGAGAGCGCCTTGATGGCGTCCTTCTGCCCGATGACGCGCTTGTGCAGCTCGTCTTCCATGCGCAGCAGCCGGGAGGACTCCTCCTCGGTGAGCTTGAAGACCGGAATGCCGGTGGCGGTCGCGAGGACCTCGGCGATCAGCTCCTCGTCCACCTCGGCGACGACGTCCATGTCGCCGGCCTTCCATTCCTTCTCGCGCTTCGCCTTCGCGGCCAGGAGCTGCTTCTCCTTGTCGCGCAGCCCGGCGGCCATCTCGAAGTCCTGCGAATCGATCGCGGACTCCTTCTCGCGGCGCACGTCGGCGATCTTCTCGTCGAATTCGCGGAGGTCCGGCGGAGCGGTCATCCGGCGAATGCGCATCCGGGAGCCGGCCTCGTCGATGAGGTCGATGGCCTTGTCCGGCAGGAAGCGGTCGGAGATGTAGCGGTCGGCGAGCTGGGCCGCGGCCACCAGGGCGGCGTCGGTAATGGAAACGCGGTGGTGCGCCTCGTACCGGTCGCGCAGGCCCTTGAGGATCTCGATGGTGTGCGGCAGCGACGGCTCCGCGACCTGGATCGGCTGGAAACGGCGCTCAAGGGCCGCGTCCTTCTCCAGGTGCTTGCGGTACTCGTCGAGCGTGGTGGCGCCAATGGTCTGGAGCTCGCCACGGGCCAGCATCGGCTTGAGAATGCTGGCGGCGTCAATCGCGCCCTCGGCGGCGCCGGCACCCACCAGGGTGTGCAGCTCGTCGATGAACAGAATGATGTCGCCGCGCGTGCGAATCTCCTTGAGCACCTTCTTCAGGCGCTCTTCGAAGTCACCGCGGTAACGGGAACCGGCGACCAGCGCACCCAGGTCCAGGGTGTACAGGTGCTTGTCCTTGAGCGTCTCGGGCACCTCGCCCTTGACGATGGCCTGCGCCAGTCCCTCGACGACCGCCGTCTTACCGACGCCGGGCTCACCGATGAGGACCGGGTTGTTCTTGGTGCGGCGCGAAAGCACCTGCATGACCCGCTCGATCTCCTTCTCGCGCCCGATGACCGGGTCGAGCTTGGATTCGCGGGCGGCCTGGGTGAGATTGCGACCGAACTGGTCCAGGACAAGGGACGTCGAAGGCGTGCCTTCGGCGGGGCCGCCGGCCGTGGCGGCTTCCTTGCCACCGGAGTAACCGGAAAGCAGTTGAATGACCTGCTGCCGGACCCGGTTCAGGTCGGCCCCGAGCTTCACGAGGACCTGGGCTGCGACGCCCTCACCCTCGCGGATCAGGCCGAGCAGAATGTGCTCCGTGCCGATGTAGTTGTGCCCGAGCTGAAGGGCTTCGCGGAGCGAGAGCTCCAGCACCTTCTTGGCACGGGGGGTGAAGGGGATGTGGCCGGACGGGGCCTGCTGGCCCTGACCGATGATCTCCTCCACCTGCTGCCGGACCGCCTCGAGCGAAATCCCGAGGCTCTCCAGGGCCTTAGCGGCGACACCCTCACCCTCGTGGATCAGGCCCAGGAGGATGTGCTCGGTGCCGATGTAGTTGTGGTTGAGCATCCGGGCTTCTTCCTGAGCCAGGACGACAACCCGCCGCGCGCGGTCGGTGAACCTCTCGAACATCGTTAATCGCTCCTCAGAGCGGTCAGAAAGATCGGGGACGATCCCCTCCCTGTCCTTCCGCAGCTTAGTCCCGCAAGCAGGGACCGCTCATTCCAACTGCCGACACCCGGGATCTCCCCCACTAGCGATGGGGAGGGATTCCAGCCCCGAACAGCCGGCACCTGCTCCAACCCGATGGTGCGAGACGATGTTCCCGCAGGCCAAGCTTCTACGCACACCGCCACTACGCCGATGGCGAACGCGCCGCTGTCCCGGCCGCCGGGCCGCCCCTTCCCACTAGGTCTGTCTTACCCTCACGCACTGACACTCCATGCCGCGCGACCCGGTTCCATCCGCTACGGGCGAACAACCTCGCGCCTCCGCGAAGCCTCGATCTCCGCTCGCACACCCCGAGCCGCGCACAGAAAGTGACTCCATGTCAACCGAGCGTAACCCCTCGCTCCCCCGACGGGTTGCCCCGGACATGGCTTCCCCCGACCGGACAACGGTGGCACCCGCCCCGCCGCGCACCCCCCGTGCGCCCCGTACGACACCGGGCGCGCGCGTGCCCTGGCGCGCGGTACGCGAGTGGTACGAGCGCGAGTTGGGCTGGCCGACGGCCCCGGCATGCGAGGGCCCGGTCGAGTTGCTGACCGGGCTCTGTTTCGACGTTCTGGTGCTGCCCGCCGACGCGGGCGGCGCGGTGCTCGACCGCGTGTCGCACACCGGTCCCGTGGCCGTCCACGGGCCCACGATGTACTTCCTCGTCGCCCCGGGCGGCGCTGACGAGCTGCCCGGGCTGCTCGACTGGTGGGACTGGGGCGGCGTACCGCTGGAGCTGACCGCGCTCGGCGCGGGTGGCCGCATGGCCGCCCCCGTCCCCGCGGCCCTCGGCGGCCACGGCTTGCCGGAGGCCGCCACCTGGGTGCGACCCCCGAACCCCGGCCGCGGGACGAGCGGGGCGTTGCCGTCCCTCGGCCTCCGGTGCGGGGAGGGAGTCCGAGGGGCCCACGGCCTTCCCGACGGTGCGGGAGAAGACGGCTTTCGGGGCGACGCCGACGCTCCGGACCTGGTCCGACTGGTCAGCGCCGCGGCGACGGAGTGCCACCGGGCCCGACTGCTGCGGTGCGTGCGGCGTGGTAGTGACGGCCGGACTCAGCCGTTGGCCTTCTCGTACGCCTCACGCACGGTGGCGGGCACGCGACCGCGGTCGTTGACCTCGTAACCGTTCTCCTTCGCCCAGGCACGGATCTTCGCCGTGTCCTGGCTGCTGCTCGCACCCGCGCGCACGCGCCCGCGACCACCCGCGGCACGGCCACCGGTACGACGGCCGCTCTTGGTGTACGGCTCAAGAGCGGAGCGAAGCTTGTCGGCGTTAGCCGTGGTGAGGTCGATCTCGTACGTCTTGCCATCCAGCGCGAACGTCACGGTCTCGTCGGCCTCGCCACCGTCGAGGTCATCGACAAGAAGGACCTGAACCTTCTGTGCCATTGAGGATTCCTTTCACGGATAAGGGATTACGAGGCATTAGCAAACCGCTTTTCCCGAGAAAACACAAACCCCCAGCGAAGGTTCGGCTACGCATCCGCGTGGGAACACTCCGTCGCGGAGCTATGTGATAGGTGAGCGATTCGGACATAGGGGCCCGCGATCACAGTTGCAGAAGCATCCGACTGTTGCCAAGGGTGTTCGGCTTCACCCGTTCGAGGCCAAGGAACTCAGCGACGCCCTCGTCATAGGAACGGAGCAGCTCGCTGTAGACATCGCCGTCCACAGGCGTCTCCCCGATCTCTACGAAGCCATGCTTGCCGAAGAACTCGACTTCGAAGGTGAGGCAGAAAATTCGCCGAACGCCGAGCCATCGCGCCGTCTGCAACAGCTTGTCCAGTACTTGGTGTCCGATGCCGCAGCCGGACAGGTCCGGGCGCACGGCCAGAGTGCGCACCTCGGCCAGGTCTTCCCACATCACGTGGAGCGCGCCGCAGCCAATGACCTCGCCATCCTCGTCCCGCTCCGCTACCCAGAACTCCTGGATGTCCTCGTAAAGCGTCACGGTCGCTTTGTCGAGCAGGATGCGCTCGCCGACGTACGTGTCGATGAGACGCCGGACGGCGCGAACATCGGAGGTGCGGGCGCGGCGGACGGTGACGGCTTTTGATAGCGGGGACATGGCCGGACGCTATCGCCCTGCTTCACCGCTCGCCCCGCCGGGCCGGTCGAGTTGCACCACCCGCATGGCATCGCGCAGGGCTTCCCGCTGGCCTTCGGACATCATCCCGAAGAAGGCCACGAGCGCCGCCGCGGGGTTGTCACTGGCGGACCACGCTTCGTTCATGAGTGCGGCGGCGTAGGCGGCCCGGGTGGAGACGGCCTCATATCGATAGGCGCGACCTTCCGCCTCCCGTCGCACCCAACCCTTCTGGTGAAGGTTGTCCAATACCGTCATGACGGTCGTGTACGCGATGGAGCGTTCCTGCTGAAGGTCTTCCAACACTTCTCGGACGGTGACCGGGCGGTTCCACTTCCACACCCGCGTCATGACCGCGTCTTCCAGCTCTCCCAATGGTCGAGGCACACTCGAATAATAGTGGGAGATGTCCTATTTGCCCGACTGGTAAGCGGGAAAAAGGGCGCACGTTCCGGCCATTCGGCCCGGTGCGTACGCCCGGAGCGGGCCCACCGAGCGTGGACCCGCGGGGTCAGCGGCGGCCGCCCGGCCGTGGTCGGGGAACCGCGGTGGCGGCGCGGCGGAACGGGGCGGGCTCAGGCGCCCTGGCCCTCCGGCACGCCGTCCTGCTTGGCCGATTCGGAGCGCACCAGCGCGGCGTCCACGGCGGCGTCCTCCTTGCTCTTGTTCGCGCCGCCCTGGCTCTTCACGATCGTCTTGATCAGCGCGACAAAGGCCACGGCCATCACGGCGGGCGGGACCAGCGCGGAGACGTAATCCATGAGTGTCGGCCTCCCTGTGCTTGAGACCTCCAGGTTACGGGGTGCCCCCGGGCCGCCCCGACAGGGGCCGGCACATCCGGCGTACGACCCCCGCCCGGCGGCCCGGACGGGAGCGGCCCCGCGAGGGCTCGCCGGGCGCGCGGGCAGGGCGTGCGCCGGGGCGCGGGTCAGGCCGAGCGGGCCGGCAGCAGGGCGGGCAGGCGGTCGTCGGCGGGCGGGGCCGGGGTCGGCGCGGACGCGGGACGCTTGGGCGGGAAGACCTCGCCGGGCGTGGGCACCGGGCGGCGCGGCGTGCTCGGCTCGGGCCCGCCGGGGGGCCGCCTGACCGGCCCGGGCGCCTTGTCCGGGGAGTGGCCCGGGGACTTGCCGGGGGCCTTGTCGGGTGCCTTTCCCGGCGCCTTGTCGGGGGACTCGTTCGCGGGCCCGTCCGGCGTGTCGCCCACGTCCACGCGCGCGTCCAGCGAGGGGTGGCCGCGTCGCGGGCGCGGGGCGTGCGGGCGGGCCGTGACCGGGCCGGCCGTGGGGCGTGGAGCGGTCGCCCTGCCGCCCGGCAGGGCGACCAGGCGGGCCCGTACCTCCATCTCGGCCAGCCACTCGCAGCGGCGCAGCAGGGTGGTGCGCCGGCGCGTCTCGGCCGGGCTCGCCGGGGTGGCGCACAGCGCGCGCAGGGCGACCAGGTCCGCGGCGCACGGGACGTAACCGGCCGCGACGGCGCTCGCCAGTTGCTCCAGGTAGCTCACGGCGGCGCCGGGCAGGGCGGCCCGGTAGCGGGCGAGTTCGGCCAGCAGGAAGGCGCGGAGCCGGCCGCCCTCCCGCGCCGCCTCGTCCACGCCCTGGGCCAGCCGCAGGAACTCCCGCACCTCCTCGTCCCGGTCCGGCCCCGGCGCGCTCCGCTGGCCCGGGGCGAACGGGACCCGCTCCCCGTCCGCGCCGTGGGCGGCGCGTGCGGGGCCGGGGGTGATGGGGGCGGCCTTGACGGTGGCGGCGGACGGTTCGAGCGCGAGCGCGAGGGCACGTCGCAGTACGCGCAGCTCGTCCGCGCTGAACGCCATGCCGCCTCGCGATCCATAGGGCGTGGGCATGGCACGACTTTAAGTGCTAAGCGGACAAATGTCGCTCAGTACGCCATACCAGGGCGCGCCCTCCGCCATACGGCCGCCGCCCCCGCGCCAGGGCCCCGTCCGCGCGCCCGCCCCTGCACCACGGCCTCGCGCACACGCCCGCCCGCGCGGCCTGCCGGCCCTGCCGGTCCCGCCTGTCCCACCCGTCCCGCCATGGCCGGGGTACGCGGGCAGCGCGCACCCCGTACGCCCCGCCGCACGGCCCGCGCCGCCCCTCTCACCTGCGGCGATGTGCCCGCATGAGACCCGTACACCACACGCGCCCGGCGCGGCTCGCGTCCCGCGAGCGGTGCGCGCGTGCGTTGTTCGCGTGGTGCGTCGGATGGCCGGATGGCTGGTTACGCCCCTCGATACGCCGCAGTTCGCGCCTTCGCGCGCCGGAGTGCGCCTATCGCCGCGTAGTCGTTTCGTAACCCGTTGGCAATCACAGAGTGCAATCGCGACTTGCAAAATCTGTCATCACCGATCAGATCTGAATAAGGTCGCGCTGATTCGCGCTTATGCGCACGGTTTCCAGCGCGTAGAGAGCGGCCGAGTGAGGACTACGGCAATGGGAGCGGAATTCTCGGTACGGGCGCGCGTCGCGTAGCCGGTGAAGTCGCGGGTACTAGGACGGATTCGCCGAGTGCCGGTAGCGGGGCACGGGACGCGGCGCCGTGGCGGGCGGCCAGGATATGTCCCGGTGGTGGTTCGGATAGGCGGCCGAACCGGAGGCGTGGGCGGGCCCCGGGCAAGCGCGGGTGGGCCCGGTGAACGCACACCGTGGGCGCGGGCCACCCGCGCAGGACCGGACCATTGCGACCACCGGGAAAAGCACATCCGGAATGCGCCGGAGCCCGCGCGCGAGAGGCGCGCGGGCCCCGGCGGCGAGACCGTCAGATGCGCGAGACGTTGCGTTCGTACACCAGGCGCAGCCCGATCAGAGTCAGCCAGGGCTCGTGCTCGTCGATGACCGACGCCTCGCCGAGGACCAGCGGGGCCAGGCCGCCGGTGGCGATGACCGTGACGTCGTCGGGGTCGTCGGCCAGCTCGCGGGCCATACGCGCGACGACGCCGTCCACCTGGCCCGCGAAGCCGTACAGGATGCCGGACTGCATCGCCTCGACCGTGTTCTTGCCGATGACGCTGCGCGGCCGGGCCAGTTCGATCTTGCGGAGCTGGGCGCCCTTGACGCCGAGCGCCTCCACGGAGATCTCGATGCCGGGGGCGATGACGCCGCCGACGTACTCGCCGCGCGCGCTGACCGCGTCGAACGTCGTCGCCGTGCCGAAGTCCACGACCACGCACGGCCCCTCGTACAGCTCCACCGCCGCCAGCGCGTTGATGATCCGGTCCGCGCCGACCTCCTTGGGATGGTCCATCAGGATCGGCACGCCGGTCTTGACGCCCGGCTCCACCAGCACGGCCGGCACGTCGCCGTAGTAGCGGCGGGTGACCTCGCGCAGCTCGTGCAGGACCGAGGGGACGGTGGAGCAGATGGCGATGCCGTCGATGCCGTCGCCCAACTCCTCGCCGAGCAGCGGGTGCATGCCCATCAGGCCGTGCAGCAACACGGCCAGCTCGTCCGCGGTGCGGCGGGCGTCGGTGGAGATACGCCAGTGCTCGACGATCTCCTCGCCGTCGAACAGGCCGAGGACGGTGTGCGTGTTGCCGGCGTCGATGGTGAGCAGCATCAGCCCTCCTCTCGCAGGTCAAGGCCGATGTCGAGGATGGGTGACGAGTGGGTGAGGGCGCCGACCGCGAGGTAGTCGACGCCGGTTTCCGCGTACGCGCGGGCGTTTGCCAGGGTGAGCCGGCCCGAGGACTCCAGCTTGGCGCGGCCGGCGACCAGGGCGACCGCCTCGCGGGTCTGCTCCGGCGTGAAGTTGTCGAGCAGGATCAGCTCGGCCCCCTCGGCGAGTACCGGCTCGATCTGGTCGATGCGGTCCACCTCGACCTCGATTGGCAGCCCGGGGAAGGCGTCCCGTACCGCCGTGAACGCCGCCGCGACGCCGCCCGCCGCCACCACGTGGTTGTCCTTGATCAGCGCCGCGTCCGACAGGGACATTCGGTGGTTGACGCCGCCGCCGCAGCGGACCGCGTACTTCTCCAGGGCGCGCAGGCCGGGGGTGGTCTTGCGGGTGTCGCGGACGGCGGCGCCGGTGCCCTCCAGCGCGTCGGCCCAGGCGCGGGTCGCGGTCGCGATGCCGGACAGCCGGCACATCAGGTTGAGCGCGCTGCGCTCGCCGGTGAGCAGGTCGCGGGTGCGGGTGCGGACGGACAGCAGCCGGTCGCCCGGGGCGACCCGGTCGCCGTCCTCGGCGTGCCGCTCGACCTCGAACGCGTCGGTGCACACCACCGACAGGATCGCCTCGGCGATGCGCAGGCCGGCCACGGTGCCCGCCTCACGGGCCGTGAAGTCGCCGGTGGCGACCGCGTCCTCGGGGATGGTCGCGACGGTGGTGACGTCCACGCCGCGATCGAGGTCCTCCTCGATCGCCACGTGCGCGATGTCCTCGACCTGCACCGGGTCGAGCCCGGCCGTGACCAGCAGCGCCGCGAGGTCGGGGTCGAGCCCGCACTCCAGCGGGTCCAACTCGTACGCGCCGTCGGCGGCGCCGCAGCCGCAGCCGTCGCCGCAGCCGCCGGTCTCCCCCGCCCCTCCGGCGGCTGCGGAACCGCCGGTCGGCGACAGCGGGAGGTCCACTGGGCGCGGCTT
Organism: Streptomyces sp. 71268; assembly: GCF_029392895.1. Taxonomy (NCBI): domain Bacteria; kingdom Bacillati; phylum Actinomycetota; class Actinomycetes; order Kitasatosporales; family Streptomycetaceae; genus Streptomyces; species Streptomyces sp. 71268. The sequence goes on along the minus strand of NZ_CP114200.1, from coordinate 4,674,915 downwards.
GTCGTCGGGAGTGCTCACGGTCACGACTCCTGGGTGGGCTCGTTGGTGCTGACGTCGTCGGCGGGGCTGGGGGACGGGCCGGGCGCGCTCGCGGCCGCGGGCGGGTCCGGGACGGCCGCGCGGTCGGGGCCGGGGCTGGTTTCAAGGCCGGGGCCGGGGCCGGTTTCGGTGCCGGGGCCGGTCTCGGGGCCGTGGTGGACGGGCGGGAACGCCGTGCCGGCCGTGGCGTGGACCGCGAGGGTACGGTCCGGGCGCAGGGTGACCATCAGGTGCCGGGCCCAGGCGGCGTCGTCCCGGTCCGGGCGGTCCTCGCGCCAGTGGCAGCCCCGGGTCTCGGCGCGCCGCAGCGCGGCGGCCACCAGCGCCCGGGCGACCAGCAACAGGTTGGTCGCCTCCCACGACTCGACGCCCGGCTCCGCGGTCTTGCCGTCGACCTCCAGGGCCCGCGCGGCGTCCTCGTGCAGTCGGTCGAGCTGCTCGGCGGCCCGGCTCAGGGTCTCGGCCGAGCGCAGCACTCCGGCGCCCGCCGTCATGACGCGCTGCACCGTGAAGCGGGCCTCCGGCGCGAGGAGCGGGGTGGCCGCCGGCGCGTCGGCGCGGGCGGGAGCGGGCTCAGGCGCGCCGGCGCGCGCGCTGGCCGGGGCCGGCTCGGGCGGGGCCTGGCTGGGGGCGGTCTGGCTGCGGGCCGGCTGGCCCGGGGCGGCCTGGGGCGCGGCGGCGGGCGCGGCGAGCTGCGTGGCGATGTCGGCGGCCATCCGCTCGGCGAAGACCAGACCTTCGAGGAGCGAGTTGGAGGCCAGCCGGTTGGCGCCGTGGACGCCCGTGCAGGCGACCTCTCCACACGCGTACAGGCCCGCGACCGTCGTACGGCCGCGCAGGTCGGTCCGCACGCCGCCGCTGGCGTGGTGGGCGGCGGGCGCGACCGGGATGGGCTCGGTCACCGGGTCGATGCCGTGCGCGCGGCACGCGGCGAGGATGGTGGGGAAGCGCTGCTCCCACATGGCCGCGCCGAAGTGCCGGGCGTCCAGGAACACGTGGTCGGCGCCGCGCTCCATCATCCGGCGCATGATGCCCTTGGCGACGATGTCGCGCGGCGCCAGCTCCGCCAGCTCGTGCTGCCCGACCATGAAGCGGGTGCCCTCGTCGTCCACGAGGTACGCGCCCTCGCCGCGCACCGCCTCGGAGACCAGCGGCTGCTGCCCCTCTGCCTCCGGGCCGAGCCAGAGCACCGTCGGGTGGAACTGGACGAACTCCAGGTCCGAGACCTCGGCCCCGGCCCGCAGCGCGAGCGCGACGCCGTCGCCGGTGGAGACGGGCGGGTTGGTGGTGGCCGAGAAGACCTGGCCCATGCCGCCGGTGGCCAGCACGACCGCCCGCGCCCGCACGGCCCCGACGCCGTCCCGCCGGCCCTCCCCCATGACGTGCAGGGTCACGCCCGCGGCCCGGCCGGCCTCGTCGGTCAGCAGGTCGAGGACGAGGGCGTTCTCGATGGTCTCGACGCGACCCCCGCCCGGCGCGGCGCCGGCCGTCCCGGGCGTGCCGGCCGCGCGGACGGCGTCCACCAGGGCGCGGGATATCTCCGCCCCGGTCGCGTCGCCTCCCGCGTGCACGATGCGGCGGCGGTGGTGGCCGCCCTCGCGGGTGAGCAGGATCTCGCCGGTGTCGGCGTCGCTGTCGAAGCGGGCCCCGGTGCCGATCAGCCGGTGCACGGCGCCGGGCCCCTCGGTGACCATGGCGCGCACGGCCCGCTGGTCGCAGAGCCCGGCGCCGGCGACGAGCGTGTCGGCCTCGTGCTGCTCGGGGGTGTCCCCCTCGCCCAGCGCCGCGGCGACACCGCCCTGCGCCCAGCGCGTCGAGCCGTCGTCCAGCCGGGCCTTGGTGACGACGGTGACCGAGGCGCCCGCGGCGGCGCAGCGCAGCGCGACCGTCAACCCGGCCACGCCGGAGCCGACGACCACCACGTCGGCGTCGATCGCCCACCCGGGCGCGGGCGCGTGCAGCCGCGGGCCCGCCCCGGGCACGGGCGCGGGCCCACCGGGCGCGTCGGCTGCGGTGGCGGTGGCGGCCGCGTCGGCGGCGGCCGCGTCGGCGGTGCTGGGCGCGGCGGACGCGCCGCGTTCCGTACGCGTCATGGTCTGGCTCCCCGCTGCGCGAACTCCAGGCGGACGTTGTCGATGAGGCGGGTGGCGCCGACCCGGGCGGCGACCGCCAACACGGCCTCGCCCGTGAAGTCGTCGCCGACCTCGGTGAAGTCGGCCGGGTCCACCAGGGCCAGGTAGTCCAGGACCAGCGGCGGCTCGTGGTCGGCCGCCTCCGCCAACACGGCCCGCGCGGCCCGCCGCACGAGGTCGGGCAGCGGTGCCGTCGCGGACCCCGGCGCGGCGGCGGTCAGGGCGATCCCGGCGGGCGCGCCCGTCGCGGGTGCGGCGGCTGTGGGTGCGGCGGCCGTGGTTCCGTCCGCCGTGGTGGCGTCGGTCGCGGTGACGTCGGTCGCGGCGACGTCCACGGCGGGGGTGTCCGTCGTCGGTGCGCCCGGCGCGGGGTCGGCGGTGGCCGGTGTGGGCGCGCCGTTCGCGGCGGCCAGCGCGTCACGGCCGGCGAACAGCGCCCTGGACAGGGCGAGGGCCGTGGTGCGCTCGGCGGGCGCCAGGTAGCGGTTGCGGCTGGAGAGGGCGAGGCCGTCCGCCTCGCGCACGGTCGGGACGCCGACGACGCGGACCGGGAAGTTCAGGTCAGTGACCATGCGCCGGATCACGGCGAGTTGCTGCGCGTCCTTCTCGCCGAAGAACGCCACGTCGGGCCGGGTGAGGTGGAGCAGCTTGGCGACGACGGTGAGCACCCCGTCGAAGTGGCCGGGCCGGGACGCCCCCTCGTACCGCTCGCCCATCGGGCCCGCCGTGACGCGCACCTCGGGCTCGCCGCCCGGGTACACGTCCCGCACGGGCGGCGCGAGGACGATGTCGGCGCCGGCCTCCGCCGCCAGCTCCAGGTCCGCCTCCAGCGTGCGCGGGTAGCGGTCCAGGTCCTCGCCCGCGCCGAACTGGAGCGGGTTCACGAAGACCGTGACCGTGACCAGGCCCTCGTCGCCGACCCGGGCCCGGGCGGCGCGGATCAGCGAGGCGTGCCCCGCGTGCAGCGCGCCCATCGTCATCACCACGGCCGTCCGGCCGGGCGTCGCGTGCGGGGTCAGCGCCTCGTCGTAGTCGCGGACGCTGGTGCACAGCTCCACGTCGGGGCCGCCGGCGCCGGCCTCGCTCCACCGTCGCGGGCTCATCGGTCGCCTCCACTCGTACCGTTCGCACTGCTCGTGCCGTCGCCGCCGGGCGGCCCGTCCTCGTCCTGGTGCGCGAGCACGCCCAGCAGGTCCTCGGCCAGCTCCGGCTTGAGCAGGCCGTGCGCGAGCGCGCGGTCGGCCGTCGTACGGGCCATGGCCAGATAGCCGGGCACCATCTGCGGCGCGCGCCGGCGCAGTTCGGCCACGTGCGCCGCGACCGTGCCCGCGTCACCGCGCGCGACCGGGCCGGTCAGCGCGGCGTCGCCACCGCGCAGCGCGTTGTCCAACGCCGCGCCGAGCAACGGGCCGAGCATCCGGCCCGGCGCCGCGACGCCCGCCTCCTGAAGCAGCTCCCGCGCCTGGGCGACCAGCGTGACCAGGTGGTTGGCGCCGATGGCCAGCGCCGCGTGGTAGAGCGGGCGGGCCTCCTCGGCGATCCACTCCGCCTCGCCGCCCATCTCGATGACCAGCGCCTCGGCGGCCAGCCGCAGCTCCTCGGGCGCGGTGACGCCGAACGAGCAGCCCGCGAGCCGCTCCACGTCCACGGCCGTGCCGGTGAACGTCATCGCCGGGTGCAGCGCCAACGGGAGCGCGCCCGCGCGCAGCGCGGGGTCGAGCACGCCCGTCCCGTACCGCCCCGAGGTGTGCACCAGGAGCTGTCCCGGGCGCACCGCGCCGGTCTCGACCAGGCCCTCGACCAGGCCGGGCAGCACGTCGTCGGGGACCGTGAGCAGCACCAGCTCGGCGCGGGCCAGCACCTCGGCGGGCGACACGAGGGGCACGTCGGGCAGCAGCTCGGCGGCCCTGCGCACCGAGGCGTCGGAGACGCCGGACGCGGCCACCGGGCGGTGCCCGGCCAGCCGCAGCGCGGCGGCGAGCGCGGGCCCGACGCGGCCCGCGCCGACGACTCCGACGGTGAGCCGGGCGGGCCTGTCCTGGGGGTCTGGGAGGTGGGGTGGATTCACGGAGCGACGGCCTTCCGTTCCAGTCCGCGAGGGGTACCGGACGATTGAGCGCCATGCTACGCGAGTGCCCACGGCCGTCCCCTGGTGTGCCCAGAGCCTGTGGATAACTCCCCGCGCCGCACCGCCCGCCGCCACCCACACCCTTCACACCCCGCGCCCACCCGGCCCCGTCCCCGCCCCTGACCCGCCCCCGTTTCCGCCACCGTGCCGCACCCGTCCCCGCCCCCACCCGCCGCGCGCGGGTCCTACGGGCCCTCCGTGGGACGTACGCGCGACGTACGGGGACATGCGGGGCGGTGTACGGACGTACGGGGCGACCCGGCTACTCGGCCGGCCGGCGCCGCGCCCCCGCGTCGCACAGGTCGCGCTCCGGGGCCGCCGCCCGGGCGTCCTGCCCGGTGGCGGTGGTCGCGCCGGCGGCCGTGCGGCGGGGCGCCGGGCGGGCGGGTTCCGTACGCACCGGCGCGGTCGCGGCGGGCGCCGGCGTGTGGCGAGCGGCCGTGCTGCCCCGGCTCGTCGCGGGGTGCAGCCAGCGGGTCAGCGTGGCGCGCGCGGCGCTGAGCAGGCGGGGGGCCAGGCCGTGGCCGATCGCGCGCTCCGCGACCACGGCCTGGAACCTGCGGTACTCGCGCACCTCACCCGCCACCCGCCAGTCGTGGCGGCCGGGTGCGGGCGGCGCGGGCACGCCCTGCTGTGCGCTGCGGTAGAGGTCCAGTGCGTACTGCTGCGTGATGTCCATGGCCCCAACCCTGCGCCGGCCCGGCCGAGCGCGTCGCTTCGATTGACGAAGGCCGTCAAGTGTGCGCTGAGCTGGGCCGCGGACAGGGCACAGTAGGTCTGTGAGCGTCACCATCGACATCGCGGGCCTGCCCCCGGAACGCATCGCCTTCGCCCCCTCGCCCCTGGCGGAACTGGGCGCGGCGCTGCACGCGCTGTCCGAGCCCGCCCACCACCCGGGGCTGCACAACTGGACCACCGCCACCGCCTGCGCGCTCAAGCCCGACCTGGCCGACCGGCTCCAGGAGGCGGACTTCCTGTGGCGCACCACGCGCTCCGACATCCTGCTGCCGCCCGACCCCGGCGCGACCCTGGCCGAGGACTTGGACCGGCTGGACCAGATGCCGGAGGAGGAGTTCGTCACGGCCGCTCTGGAGATCTCCTGCGCGGCCAGCTACGGGCGCGCCCGGCCGAGCCCGCTGCACGACCCGTACGAGCGCGACCGCACCAGGGAGCGGGCGGCGGCGCGCGGCCCGTGCCAGGCGGCGTTCGTGGAACGGGTGCTGGCCGACCCGCCCGCCGTACGCGCCTGGCTGCGCCGCCTCTTCGAGGACTGTGAGCAGGCGTTCTTCGGGGACACCTGGCAGCGCGTACGGGTGCAGCTCGCCGCCGACGCCCGGCACAAGGCGGAGGTGCTGCGGCGCAGGGGCCTCGCCGAGGCGCTGGCCGAGGTCTCGCCGGCGCTCACCCTCGACACCGAGCGGCAGCGCATCGTGGCGGACAAGTTGGCGACGGGTCAGACGACCGCGCTGCAACCGGGCGAGCGGGCCGGCATCACCTTCGTGCCGACCGCGTTCGGCTGGCCGCACCTGCTGGTCCTGCACGCCCCGGGCTGGAAGCCCGTCGTGCACTACCCGGTGGGCTCCCCGGAGTTGCCGCGCCCGCAGGCGCTTGAGCTGGTGCAGCGGCGGCTGGACGCGGTCTCCCACCCGGTGCGCATGAACCTGTGCCGGACGCTCTCCCGTGGCACGCACACCACCGGCGAGTTGGCCAACGCGCACGGCATCACCGCGCCCGAGGTCTCGCGGCACATATCCGTGCTGAAGAAGGCTGGCCTGCTGACCACCCGCCGGCGCGGCCGGTACGTGCTGCACCAGCTCGACCTGGCGTCCGTGGCGCGCCTCGGCTCCGACTTCCTGGAGGCCCTGCTGCGCTGACCGGGCCGCCGCGCTGACCGGGCGGCCGCGCGAACGCCCCCCACCGCGCGGCCCGCCCGCTCCCGCGCCGCCCGCCAACGCGCCGCCGCCCGCCCGCCGTGCCGGGCGGCAGCCGGTTCCCGCCGCCGCGCCGGCCGCCCCGTACCGGCTACTGCGCCGTTCCGCCCGCGCGCACCAGGCCCGTCTCGTACGCCAGCACCACCACCTGCACCCGGTCCCGCAGGCCGAGCTTGGTCAGGATGCGGCCCACGTGGGTCTTCACGGTCGCCTCGGAGAGGACCAGCCGCGCCGCTATCTCGCCGTTGGACAGGCCCTGCGCGACGAGCATCATCACCTCGCGCTCCCGCTCGGTCAGCTTGCCGATCTCGGAGCGCTCCGCCTCGGCGGCGCCGCTGCTCGGCAGCATCGGCGTGAACCGGTCGAGCAGCCGGCGCGTCGTGCTCGGCGCGACCACCGCGTCGCCGCTGTGCACGGCGCGGATGGCGGTGAGGAGTTCGGCGGGCGGCACGTCCTTGAGCATGAAGCCGCCCGCGCCGGCCTTCAGCGCCGAGAACGCGTACTCGTCCAGGTCGAAGGTGGTGAGTATCAGCACCTTGGGCGCGCCCTCGGCACGACAGATACGGGCGGTGGCCTCCACCCCGTCGAGCCGTGGCATGCGGACGTCCATCAGCACGACGTCCACCTCGGTGCTCCGCAGCACCTCCAGTGCCTCAAGGCCGTCGCCGGCCTCGGCGACGACGTCCATGTCCGGCTGGGCCGCCAGCACCATGCGGAAACCGGTCCGCAGCAGGGCCTGGTCATCGACGAGCATCACGCGAATCGGCATCGGTCCGGTTCTCTTTCTTCAGGCGGGGCGGTCTGGGACGGAGCGGAAGCTGGGTGAGGCGAGGCGGTGTGGGTCGGGTGGGGTGGCGCGGGAGCCGGTGCGGCACGCGCGCGGTGCGGGCCCGGGGCCCGGGCGGGACGGCCGTCGGAGTCGCGCGGTGGCCGTCGGAGCCAGGGAAACCGTACGCGCGCCGACCACCGCCACTCACCTCGACGGCTTGAGCGGCAGCACCGCGCTGACCCGGAAGCCGCCACCGCTGCGCGGCCCCGCGTCGAGCCGGCCCCCGACCATCCCGACGCGCTCCCGCATGCCGATCAGGCCGTGGCCGAGCCCGTCGGCGCCGCCCGCCTCGTACAGCTCGCGGCCGGCGCCTCGGCCGTCGTCCTCGATCAGCAGGTCGAGTTCGGTGTCGGCGTAGCTGAGCCGGACGGTCGCCCCGGCGTGCTCCCCGCCGTGCTTGCGGGTGTTGGTCAGCGCCTCCTGCACGATGCGGTACGCGGTCAGTTCCACGCCACTGTCCAGCGGGCGCGGTTCGCCCGCCACCTTGAAGTCGACCGGGAGGCCGGCGCCCCGCACCTGCTCTATGAGGTCCGTGAGCTGCTCGACGCCGGGCTGTGGCACGTACTCGCCGCCCTCGCTGCCCTCGCCGGTGCGCAGCACGCCGAGCAGCCGGCGCATCTCGGCCAGCGCCTGCCGCCCGGTCCCCGAGATCGTCTCCAGGGCCTGCTTGGCCTGCTCGGGCGCGGCGTCCAGGACGTACGCGGCGCCGTCGGCCTGCACCACCATGACCGACACGTTGTGCGCGACGACGTCGTGCAGCTCGCGGGCTATTCGGGCGCGCTCGCCCGCGACGGCCACCTTCGCCTGTGCCTCCCGCTCCCGCTCCAGGCGCGCGGCGCGCTCCTCCAACTGGGCGTAGTACGCGCGGCGGGTACGGATCGAGTCGCCGAGCACCCAGGCCAGCGCGAAGGGGATCGTCATGAAGGCCACGGAGACGACGCTCTGCCACTGGGTCTGGGTCTGAGCCTCGGGCGGCCAGCGCAGGGCGGCCATGGTGGGCGCGCACAGGCCGCCCACCAGTCCCAGCCAGGAGGCCCAGCGGGCGCCGTTGGCCGCGCAGGTGTAGATGACCACCAGCATGGCGAAGTCGGCCGGGTTGATCCCCACGTCGGTCGCGAGCTGGAGCACCCCCACCGCCGCGACCACCAGCAGCATCTTCTCCGGCGCGCGCCGGCGCAGCGCGGTGGCCGCGCACAGGACCGCGCAGAGCACGGCGGCCACCAGGCGCACCTCGCGCCCCATGCTCTCCTCCACGACCCAGAGCAGGGCGAGGCCCGCCAGCATGACAGCCCAGAAGCTGTCCACACCGGTGGGGTGCCTGCGGAGGAAATCGTAGAGACGTTGCACGTCACCCAGCGTAGGCAGGGGAAGTGTGTGCAGGGGTCAACCGGACGGTCGATCCGGTACGGCCCCGCGTACTCCCCAAGGTGGAGACCGACCACCCGGTATGCTCCCGCGAGATCCTCCCAGCGCGACAACGCCCCAGGTCAGCGGCGGAGCGGACGAGTTGGTGAGCCCTGCCTGCCCCGGGGGCCCAGGATGGTCGTGCCAGACCGGACAGCCGGCGCGACGACAGCCGAAGAGGAAGACGGGAGCATCGGTGGAGGGCAGCGGCATGACACGGGGACCCGGAACGGCCGACGACGGGGCCAGCGGGGCCAAGGGTCCTCACGAGGCCGGCAGGGCCCACGGAGCTGGCGGCACCGGGCCGGCGGGCGCGGGCGCCCGGACGCCGTCGAGCCCGCCCCCGCCGGGTGCGCCGTCCGGGCGTACGGGGTGGCGGGCCGCCGCCGAACGGGCGCTGTACGGGCCGGGCGGCTTCTACCACCGCCCCGAGGGCCCGGCCGGCCACTTCCGCACCTCCGTGCACGCGTCGCCGCTGTACGCGCGGGCCGTCGCCACGCTGCTGGCCCGCGTGGACGCCGCCCTGGGCCACCCCGCCGAACTCGCCCTCGTCGACGTCGGCGCCGGCCGCGGCGAACTCCTCACCGGCGTACTGGGCGCCCTGGGGACGTTGGAGACACCGGGCGTCGCGGCGGGCGCGGCCGGCCTCGCGGAGCGACTGCGCCCGTACGCCGTCGAGCGCGCGCGGCGGCCGGCCGGGCTCGACCCGCGCGTCGAGTGGCGCGCGGAACTGCCCGCGCCCGGTTCGCTGACCGGCCTGCTGATCGCCAACGAGTGGCTGGACAACGTGCCGGTGGACGTGGTCGAGGCGGACCCGGACGGCGTGCCGCGCCGGGTACGGGTGGCCCCGGACGGCACGGAGGAACTGGGCGAACCGGTCACGGGGGCCGACGCCGCCTGGCTCGCCGACTGGTGGCCGTGGCCACGGGAGGCCGGGCCCGGACCGCACACCGGCCCCGTACGGGAGGCCGCGCCGATGCCGGAGGCCGGCCCCGGACCGGAACCCGGTTCGCGGGCCGAGCACGGGGCACGAGCCGGGTCGCGGGCCGAGCCCGGAGCGCGGGCCGAGGTGGGGGCGCCCCGGGACGCCGCCTGGGCGCGCGCCGTGCGCGGTCTGGACGCCGGGCTCGCGGTCGCCGTGGACTACGCCCACACCCGCGCGGCCCGCCCCCCGTACGGCACCCTCACCGGCTTCCGCGACGGCCGCGAGGTGCGCCCCGTGCCGGACGGCTCGTGCGACCTGACCGCCCACGTCGCGCTGGACGCGTGCGCGGCGGCGGGCGCCCGGGCGGCGCGCGCGGGGACCCCCGTGCTGCACACCCAGCGGGACGCCCTGCGCGCGCTCGGCCTCGCCGGGCGGCGGCCACCGTTGGCGCTGGCCAGCACCGACCCCGCCGGCTACCTGCGGGCCCTCGGGCTGGCCGGCGAGGCGGCCGAGCTGACCGACCCCGCGGGGCTCGGCGGCTTCGGCTGGCTGTGCCAACCGGTGGGCCCCCTCGCCGTCGCCGACGTCCTCCCGCTCCCGGCCCCGGTCCCGCCCCGGGACGGGTCCGGGCCGCCGCGGGCGAGCTGAGAGACTGGGCCCATGACGGAGACGACAGTCGGCATCGGCGGGGCGGCGGAGAGCACCGACATGGTGCTCAACATCGGGCCGCAGCACCCGTCCACGCACGGCGTGCTGCGCCTGCGGCTGGTGATCGACGGCGAGCGGATCGAGCGGGCCGAACCGGTCATCGGCTACATGCACCGGGGCGCCGAGAAACTGTTCGAGGCGCGCGACTACCGCCAGATCATCATGCTCGCCAACCGGCACGACTGGCTCTCCGCCTTCTCCAACGAGCTCGGCGTGGTGCTCGCCGTGGAGCGGATGCTCGGCATGGAGGTGCCCGAGCGCGCCGTGTGGACCCGCACCCTGCTCGCCGAGTTGAACCGGGTCCTCAACCACCTGATGTTCCTCGGCTCCTACCCCCTGGAACTCGGCGGCATCACGCCCGTCTTCCACGCCTTCCACGAGCGGGAGCAGCTCCAGGCGGTGATGGAGGAGATCTCCGGCGGCCGGATGCACTTCATGTACAACCGCGTCGGCGGCCTCAAGGAGGACCTGCCCGCCGGCTGGCTCGGCCGCGCCCGCGCCGCGGTGGCCGAGGCCCAGTCCCGGATGGACGTGTACGACAACCTCGTCCTCGGCAACGAGATCTTCCGTGGCCGCACCCGCGACGTGGGCGTGCTGTCCGAGCGGGCCGTGCACGCGTACGGCGTCAGCGGCCCGATCGCCCGCGCCTCCGGCGTCGACTTCGACCTCCGCCGGGACGAGCCGTACCTCGCGTACGGGCAACTGCGCGACACGCTGCGCGTCGTCACCCGGACCGAGGGCGACTGCCTGGCCCGCTTCGAGTGCCTGCTCGACCAGACGCACAACTCGCTCGATCTCGCCGAGGCCTGCCTCGACCGGATCGCCGATCTCCCGCCGGGTCCGATCAACCAGCGGCTGCCCAAGGTGCTCAAGGCCCCCGAGGGCCACACGTACGCCTGGACCGAGAACCCGCTCGGCCTCAACGGCTACTACCTGGTCTCCAAGGGCGAGAAGACCCCGTACCGGCTCAAGCTCCGCTCGGCCTCTTTCAACAACATCCAGGCGTTGACGGAGCTGCTGCCCGGCACGCTGGTCGCCGACATGGTCTCCATCCTCGGCTCGCTGTTCTTCGTCGTCGGCGACATCGACAAGTAGCCCGGACGACCGGACGCTCCTCACACCCGAAAACCCGAAAGGGGCCCCGCCACGGGGGCCCCTTTCGAGTTTCCGGTCTCCGAGCGCTCTTGGCGCGCGGCGCGCGGCGAGCCTTACGAGATGGCGCCGCGCAGCTCGGCCAGGTCGATCTGCTCGGTCTCGTCGTGCACGGTGAGGTCGATGACCCCGTCGTCCGCCGCGTTCGCCGTGGCGGAGGTGGTCGCGTCCTGCTCGTGCGGTGCGTCGTGCGCGTCCCGCGCGTGCGCCGCGTGGTCGGCGATGGCCTCGGCGCCGACCACGTCCGCGAGGTCGTCCTCCAGCGCGCCGGCACGGCGGGCGGCGGGCGCCCCCGACTCGTTGCCGAAGAAGTCGAAGCCGCCGACCGCCCGCGACGCCGGGCGCCACTGCGGGGCGGTCTGCGCCGGCTGCGGCACCACGGCCGCGGCGAGCGGAGCCGCGACGGGCCCCGCGAGCCCCGCGACGCCATCGGCCCGACCGTGCTCGGCGGCCGCGGTGGCTTCGGCGGTCTCCGTGGCCTCGGTGGTCTCAGTGGCCTCGGTGGCCCGCGCGTCGTCCCGTACGTCGGCGGCGTCGGCGGTGTACGCGGTGTCGCCGGGAGCCACCGCCGGGCCGGCGTCAGCCTCGGCCACGGCATCGACATCCCCACCGGCATCGACATCGGCGGGAACGTCGGTGGCGGGCACGTCAGCGGATGCGGCGGCGGCGTCGTTCTCCACCGCGTCCGCCGCCACGACGTCCACCGTGGCCTCCGCCGTCACCAGGCCGGGGGCGCCATCCACGCCGGCCGCCACCCGCCCGGCCTGCTCGGCCGGCGCCGCCTGCTCAGCCGGCTCGGCACTGGCCCCCGTGGCACCCGTCGCCACGTCGGCAGTCGCCACGCCGTCCGTCACCGCGCCATCCGTCACAGCATCAGCCGTCACCGCGTCAGCCGCGCGCTGCGCGGCCGCGTTGCGGGCGAGGTCGCGCAGGGCCACGGCGGCCCGCTCGTACACGGCGGGCTGGAGGAGGCCGGTGAGCCGCATGGTCGGTACCCCGCCGGCCGCGGCCGCCCGCTCCCGGCCGGCGGCGGGCCGGGCGGCGTCGGCCCGGGCGCCGCGCGCGGCGGCCACGGCCGCGACGGCCGCCGCGGCTCCCGAGGTCTCCACCACGTCACCCTCCTGCGCGGCACCCATGGTTGACGGGGTGCCAAGGGCGAGGCGGCGGCGCTCCTCCAGCGTCCGGGCGCGCTCGGTCTCGGCGGTGGCGTACCGGCGGAGCAGCGCCGCGTGCTCGTTGCGCAGCCGGGCGAGTTCGGCGCGCTTGGCGCGCAGCTTCGCCTCCAGCTTGGTGCGCGCGCCACGGGCCCGCTCGGCGTCCGCCTCCAGCTCCGCCACGCGTTCCTCGGTCCGCCACTCGTCGCGCAGCCGGGCGCGGTTCAGGTCCGCGAGGCGCTTGTCCGCCGCGCTGTCCCAGCGGCGCAGCAGCACGGCGCCGACGATCGCGGCCACCGCCGCGGCCGTGGCCAGCGAGCGGACCAGCAGGGGTTCACCGACGAGCCACGCGGCCGCGGCGCAGGCGGTTGACACACCCGCGACGGCCAACGGTGGGAGCAGCCGGTGCAGAGGCAGGGAATGACGATGGCGTCCACGTGGCATGGCCTGAAACTTACCGTGCGTACGTCGCGTCGCGCTGCCCGCCCCGCGATCTGTTCCCTCCCGGTTACTTGGTGAGCAATCCCTTCTTCTCCAGGTAGTCCTTGGCGACATCAGCGGGCTTCTCCCGTTCGGCATCCACCGCGCGGTTCATGTCGGCCAGGTCCTGGGTCGTCAGAACCCGGGTGAGCTTGTCGAGTACGGCCGCCAACTTGGCCCCACCGGCGTCCTTCGCGTTGACGACGGGAAGGACGTTGTCGGCGTTTTGCAGGCCCTTGTCGTCCTGCAACAGAACGAGCCCGAAATCCTCCAGTGTGGCGTCCGTCGTCGTGGTCAGCAGCATGTCGTCGGTGCCGTCCTTGACCGCCTGCTTCGACTGCACCGTGCCCACGCCCTTGGGGTCGACGTCGGTGACGTTGATGCCGTACGTCTTCTTCAGCCCGGGCGAGCAGAACGGGCGCTGCACGCATTCGTCGCCCGCGGCCAATTTGATCTTGAGATTGGAGGCGCCGAGATCCGAGAGAGTGGTCAGATCGTGCTTCTCGGCGAACTCCTTGGTCACCGCGAACGCGTTCTGGTCGATGGCGTCGCCGGCGGAAAGCACCTTGAGTCCGCGCGGTTCGGCGAGCTTCTTCAGCGCCGCGACGGTCTTGTCCGTGTCGTCCGAGGCGACGGGATTCTTCGCCGGCGCGTCCGGGCCGTTCTCCTTGGCGTTGAGGAATTCGGCGAGCGTGGCGGCGTATTCCGGGACCACGTCGATCTGGCCCTTCTCCAGAGCCGGCTCGTACAGCTCGCGGGCCTTGAGTGGCTGGATCGAGGCGGAGAAGCCGGCGTCGTCCAGTATCTGGGCGTACAGCTCGGCCATGATCTTGAACTCGGTGAAGCCGGCCGCCCCGACCACCACCGTGCCCTTGCCCCCGCCGCCCCTGGCGGACGAGTCCTCCAGGCTCCTGCCCCCGTACCCGATGACGACCGCGGCGAGCGCGACGATCGCGGCCGTGCCGCCCGCGGCGAACTTCACCGCCGTCGCCGGGGCCACCCGGTCCTCCGCGCGCCGCTCGCGCTCGGCGCGCCGCCTGGCCGCGCGGACCGCCGCCGGCAGCGGGCTCAACAGCCGCTGGGCGACCACCAACACGCCCTCGACCAGCAGCGCGAGCCCCGCCACCAGCACGGCGCCGGCGACCACCTGGCCGGTGTTGTACGTGTTGAAGCCGGCCGTGATGATGCGGCCGAGTCCGCCGCCGCCGGGCAGCGCCGCCAGCGTCGTGGTCGCCACCACCTGCACGGCGGCCGTCCGCAGCCCCGTCATGATCAGCGGGAAGGCGAGCGGCAGCTCGACCCGGCCCAGCAACTGCCAGCCGGACATGCCCATGCCGCGCGCCGCCTCGACCACGTCCCGGTCGGCCTCGCGCATCCCGACGTACGCGTTGGTCAGCAGCGGCGGCACCGCGAACAGCACCAGGGCGATGATGGTCGGCACGTCCCCGTGCTTGCCCAGCGGCGTCAGCATCAGCACCACGAGCACGGCGAAGGTGGGCACCGCGCGGCCGGCGTTGGAGATGTTGACCGCGAGCGCGCCGCCCTTGCCGATGTGGCCCAGGTAGAGCGCGACGGGCAGCGCGATGGCGCAGGAGATGGCCAGGCACACCAGGGTGAGGTACAGGTGCTCGCCGAGGCGGTGCCAGACGCCGCTGGTGCCCGCCCAGTTCGCGCCGGTCGTCAGCCAGTCCCAGGCGCCGGTGATCTCGTCCATGTCCTCAGCCCGCCTTCGCGGCGCGCGCCACGCGCCGGGTCCCGATCCGCCTGCCGGCCCCGCCACCTGACTCCCGGGCCCGCGCCCGGTTCCAGGGCGTCAGCAGCTTCTGCACGCCGAGCAACAGCACGTCGGCGACGATCGCGAGGGCGACGCAGATGGCGGACGCCGTGAGCACCTGGGCCTTGAAGAAGCTGTCCATGCCGTCGTAGATGAGGTTGCCCAGGCCGCCGAAGCCGACGATCGCGCCGACCGTGGTCAGCGAGATGGTGGAGACCGTCACGATCCGCACGCCCGCCATCAGCGCGGGCAGCGCGAGCGGCAGCTCCACCTCGAGGAGCAGCCGCCCCTGCCCGTACCCCATGCCGCGGGCCGCCTCGCGCGCGTCGGCCGGCACCGACTCGAGGCCGGCCAGGATGTTGCGCACCAGGATGGTGAGCGAATACAGCACGAGCCCGGTGACCACCACCGCCGCCGAGACCCCGAACACCGGCATCAGCAGCGCGAACATGGCCAGCGACGGCACCGTGTACAGCACCGTCGTCAGCCCGAGCACCGGGCCGGCCGCGGCCCGCCAGCGGCGCGCGAGCAGCGCCAGCGGGAACGCCACCAGCAGCCCGATGGCCACCGAGACGGCGGTGATCCACACGTGTTGCACCGTCGCGTCCGTCAGCTCCTGGCTCCGCGTGCGCACGTACTCGCCGCAGATCCACTCGTTCGCCGCGAGACAGCCCTTCGCACTCATGACCGCCTACCTCCCCCGCCCGTGCCGGTCCCATGCCCGGCGCGTCCCGCCCGCGCCGGTCCCATGCCTGGCGACCCTAACCCCGGGCACTGACAATCGAGCCAGACCGCCACGAGAGCGCAATATGTTCTTCAACGACTACGGCGACAATGGGGACCCATGATCCGCTTCGAGCACGTCAGCAAGCGTTACGCCGATGGCACCACCGCGGTCGCCGACCTGTCCTTCGAGGTCGCGGAGGGGGAGCTGGTCACGCTCGTCGGGCCGTCCGGGTGTGGCAAGACCACCACGATGAAGATGGTCAACCGGCTCATCGAGCCGTCCAGCGGGCAGATCTTCCTGGACGGCGAGGACATCGCGACGATCGACCCGGTCCAGCTCAGGCGCCGGATCGGCTACGTCATCCAGCAGGTCGGCCTCTTCCCGCACAAGACCGTCCTGGAGAACACGGCCACCGTGCCGCACCTGCTCGGCTGGCAGCGCGGCCGGGCCAGCGAGCGGGCCGCGGAACTGCTCGACCTGGTCGGCCTCGACCCGTCGGTGTACGGCGACCGCTACCCCGACCAGCTCTCCGGTGGCCAGCGCCAGCGCGTCGGCGTGGCCCGCGCGCTCGCGGCCGACCCGCCGGTGCTGCTGATGGACGAGCCGTTCGGCGCGGTGGACCCGGTCGTGCGCGAGCACCTGCAGAACGAGTTCCTGCGGCTCCAGGAGCAGGTGCGCAAGACGGTGCTGTTCGTCACGCACGACATCGAGGAGGCGGTGCGGCTCGGTGACCGGATCGCGGTCTACGGCGCGGGGAGAATCGAGCAGTTCGACGCCCCGGCCGCGGTGCTCGGCTCGCCCGCCACGCCGTACGTGGCCGACTTCGTCGGCGCCGACCGTGGCCTCAAGCGGCTCACGGTGACCCCGATCGAGCCGGGCGACCTGGAGCAGCCGCCGGTCGTGCACCTGACGGACCCGCTGCCGAAGGCCGCGGCCCGGCTCGCGGCCGAGGGCGCGCGGTGGGCGGTCGTCCTGGACGACCAGGACAACCTGCACGGCTGGATCGTGGCGGACGCGGCGGCAGCGGCCGGCGGCGGGACCGTGGGGGAGCACGCCCGCCGCATGGAGGCGTGGCTTCCGGTCGGCTCCTCGCTCAAGCGGGCGTTCAGCACCATGCTCCAGCACGACGCGGGCTGGATCGCGGTCCTGGACGGCGACCGGTTCCTCGGCGTCCTCACCCCGGCCAAGCTGCACGAGGCGCTGCGCCGCTCCATCGACGCGGACGCCCAGGACATCCCGCGCTCGGACGTCGAACTCCAGACGGTCGCCGACGCGTAGCGCCCCGAGCGGGGCGTACGGCGCCCGCGCGGGCCGGGCTCCCGCCCGCGCGGGCGTGGTTCCGGGCCGCGCGGGCGGGCGTCAGGCCCGGGCCGCGCCGCGCGGGTCGGTGTCGTCGTCCTCCGGGAGCTTCAGGACGCGCTCCAGGAAGAACGCCACCGCGACCACGGCCGCCCCGGCCACCACCGAAGCGGCGGCGTAGATCGCCTGGTCGCGGCGGGCCGGTACGTCGAGTTCGTTGAGCAGCAGGAACAGGCCGACGCCGCCGTACATCCCCGAGACCAGCGCCGCCACCAACGCGCTGGCCTGACCGAAGACCACCGCCCGGGCCGCCACCAGCGGGTCGACGCCCTTCGCGCCGGGCCGCCGCTCACGCTGGGCCTGGAGCCGGGAACGCATCGACAGGGCCGTCGCGCCCAGCACCACGGCGATCAGGGCCAGCACGACGGGGGCCGCCAGCGGCACGCTCGGCAGGGTGCCGAGGGAGTCCCAGAGCCGGGCGCCCGCCCACGACAGGACGCCGGCCGCGAGAAAGAGACCGACCAGTACCCCGATCCGAAGTTGCTTCACCGAGTGGTCGCCCCTCATCGTCGCTCTACCGCCCTTCCACCGGCGCCGCCACCCACGCGCGGCACCAGCTACCTCAACGCCTACTCAGGCAGCCGCAGTTCCAGGTCGACACGCGGCACCACACCGCCACGATCCACCCGCGCCAGCAGTTCGGCGACCGGCCCCCGCCCCGGAACGACCGCCTCCGGCTCCACGTCGTGCCACGGTACGAGAACGAAGGCGCGCTCGTGGCAGCGCGGGTGCGGAAGGGTGAGCACCGGGTCGTCGGAGACGACGTCCTGGTAGGTCACGATGTCCACGTCCAGTGTGCGCGGTCCCCAGCGCTCGTCCCGCACCCGCTCGAAGGCCTCCTCAAGGGCCTGGCCGCGATCGAGCAGCGAGGTCGGGGGCAGGGTGGTCTTCACCAGCACGACGGCGTTGAAGTACGTGGGCTGCGACCCCGACTCCACGCCCCACGGCTCGGTCTCGTAGACCGGGGAGACCGCCTTGACGCGCAGGCCGGGCGTGTCCTCCAGGGCGTCGACCGCGCCCTGCAGGGTCTCCAGGCGGTTGCCCAGGTTGCTGCCGAGCGAGATCACCGCCCACTTCGGGTTGGACAGGGTCACGTCGGCGGCGTCCACCTGTTCCACCACGGAGGAGGGGACGGGCTGCACGGTCGGGTCGCTGCTGCTCATACTCGGCTCCGCGTGATGGTAATGGTCACGTCGTCAAAGGGAACGGTGATCGGGGCTTCCGGCTTGTGCACGACGACCTCCACCTCGCGCACCGCCGCGTGCTCCAGGCACTTCTGGGCGATCCGCTCCGCGAGCGTCTCGATCAGGTCCACCGGCTCCCCCGCCACCACGGCCACGACCTCCTCGGCCACGACCCCGTAGTGCACGGTCTTCGTGAGGTCGTCGTCGGCCGCCGCCGGACGCGTGTCCAGGCCGAGCACCAGGTCCACGACGAAGGTCTGACCCTTCGCGCGCTCCTCGGGGAACACGCCGTGGTGCCCACGGGCCGTCAGGCCGCGCAGCGCGACACGATCCACACGAATCACTCCTGCTGGTCGTCGGTGCGGACGGGCACCGACCACGGCCGGCGCGCCACCCTGGCTGCCTGGGGCTGTCATACCCCCGTTATCGAATCTACCTGCGAGCGCCGACAGCGCCCGCCCTCGGGGGCTATGGACAGCACGGCGTCCAACTGCTAGGCGCCCATCGCCAGCACGCTGACCCGTCTCCCGTGCCCCCACTGCCTACCCTTCCGTAACGCAGCTCGAACGAGTGGCCCAGCACGCCGCGCTGACGGGCCCCGCACCGACACCCCGTCGGCATCCCGGCCAGCCCGTCATGCCCGCGCGCCGGGCCCCCGGAGCCGGGTCCGGTTGGCGTCCAGGGTGGGTCCGGCGCGCGTCCGGCGGGCGTACGCGACGCGTGAGCCAGGGGTACGGGAGGCGTACGGGACCCGCCGCGTCCCCTGCGCGGTGGCCGCCCGGACCGCTCGCGGCGGCGGCCCGCCAGCACGCGGCGCGGCCCGGACCCCCAAGGGGCCCGGGCCGCGCCGCCAGGTCGCCGGCTCAGTCGCCGAGGCCGGCCGGGCTGCCGCCGATGCCGTCGTCGGGGGGCGTGTCGGGGTCCTCGTCGTCCCGCTCGGTCAGCACCGGCGAGCCGTGGTGGGACCAGACCTTCCAGTCGTCCCCGCTGCGCCGGAACACGTTCGTCGCCACCACGAGTTGCCCCACCAGCGGGCCGAGCGTGCCCTCCTCCTCGGCCGGGCCGCCGCTGAGGATGTTCTCCGTACAGGTGACCAGCGCGGTGTCACCGAGCACGGACACCTCGACGTCGGTCAGGAAGAACTGGATGTACTCCGTGTTCGCCATGATCAGCGCGTACGAGCGGAGCACCTCGCTTCGCCCGCGCAGCACCGGCCACCCCGGGTGGACGCAACTCACGTCGCCGTCCAGCCACATCGCGCCGAGCGCCGCCGCGTCGCCGCGCTCCATCGCCTCGTACAGGGCGGTGTTCGCCCGTTCCACCAGTTCGTTGTCCGTACGGGAAGTCACACCGCTCCCTCTGCGTTGGCCACGCCGACCCCACCTACCCCGCTCGCCTCGCACGTTCCGTCTGCCCCTGCCCGCTCCGTCTCCGTTCCGTGCCCCGCGCCCCCGGCCGCTCCCGCGCCGCGCGTCGCGCTCTCGATCGCCCGGGCGACCCGCACCGCGTCCGCGCTGGCCCGCACCTCGTGTACCCGCACCGCCCAGGCGCCCTCGCGGGCGGCGATGGCCGAGACGGCGGCCGTCGCCGCGTCCCGCTCGCGCGCGGGCGGCGGGCTGCCGGCGCCGCCGGCCAGCACCCGGCCGAGGAACCGCTTGCGCGAGGCCGCCACCAGCAGCGGCCGCCCGAGCGCGCGCAGCCGGCCCAGGTTGGCCACCAGCGCCAGGTCGTGGTCGGCCTGCTTCGCGAAGCCGAGCCCCGGGTCGAGGACGATGCGGTCGGGCTCGATTCCGCCGGCCACCGCGCGCTCCAGGCTCTCCTCCAGTTCGGCGACGACCTCGCCGACCACGTCCCCGTAAACGGCCCGGTTATTCATGTCGATGGACTGGCCGCGCCAGTGCATGACGACGAACGGCACCCCGGCCGCGGCGACCATCGGCACCATCGCGGGGTCGGCCGCGCCGCCGCTCACGTCGTTGACCAGCGCGGCGCCGGCCTGCACGGCGAGTTCGGCGACCGAGGCGCGCATGGTGTCCACGCTGACGACGGCGCCGGCGCCGGCCAGCTCCCGCACGACGGGCACCACCCGGCGCAGCTCCTCCGCCTCGTCGACGCGGGCCGCGCCCGGGCGGGTGGACTCGCCGCCCACGTCCACCAGGTCGGCGCCGCTGGCGACCAGGTCGAGACCGTGCTTGACGGCCAGCTCGGTGTCGAACCACTGGCCGCCGTCCGAGAAGGAGTCCGGCGTCACGTTCACCACGCCCATCACGGCGCACCGGTCCCACTCGGGCAGTCCGACCAGTCCGCCGAGACCCAGCCGCCCACCGCCATCACGCAACGTACTCATGCCTCCAGCCTAGGCGGCCCCTCCCGCCGGGCCCCCGGCCGGCGCCCGCTAGCCCGGACTCGCCTGCGAGGCGCCGGCGCCCACGCGCAGGCCCGGCCCGTCGGCCACGTCGGCGCGGCCGGCCTTCGCGGGCGCACCGCCGCCGGGGGCCGAACCGGAACCGCGCCGCCACCACCTGGGGCGCGGCAGCGACAGCGAGACGAAGCCCTCGGCCTGCATCGCGGCGAGGCCGATGCGCGGCAGGTCACGGGTGTTGCGGAAGACCACGAAGCGCGGCTCCCAGCGCGGCTGGAACTTCGCGTTGAACTTGTACAGCGACTCGATCTGGAACCAGCGCGACAGGAACAGCAGCAGCCCGCACCAGCCGCGCAGCACCGGCCCGGCGCCCAGCCTCTCGCCGCGCGCCAGCGCCGAGCGGAACATCGCGAAGTTGAGCGAGACCCGCTGCACCCCAAGCTCCGGCGCGGCCTGCAGGGAGGCCACGATGAGCAGTTCGTTCATGCCCGGGTCGGCGGACCGGTCGCGGCGCATCAGCTCAAGGGACATGCCGTCGCGCCCCCACGGCACGAAGTGCAGCACGGCCTTCAGATCCCCGTACGGGCCGGCGTCCGCGCCCCCGGTCTCGGCGTCCGTGTCGCGCCGGTGCGCCGTGGCGATCACCGCGTCGCCGTCGGCGGGGTCGCCGATCCGGCCGAGCGCCATGGAGAAGCCGCGCTCGGTGTCGGTGCCGCGCCAGTCGGCCGCCGCGCGCTGGACGCGCTCCAGCTCGCCGGGGCCCAGGTCGCGCACCCGCCGCACCCGGGTCTCGTAACCGCCCCGCTGGATGCGCCCGACCATCTGCCGCACGTTGCGCATCGAGCGCCCGCTCAGCGTGAAGTCGGCCACGTCCACGATGGCCTCGTCGCCCAGCTCCAGCGCGTCCAGGCCCGACTCGCGGGTCCACACCTGGCCGCCGGTCTCGCTGCACCCCATCACCGCGGGCGTCCACGAGTGCGCCCTGGCCTCGGCCATGAAGCGCTCGATGGCACCGGGCCACGCCTCCACGTCGCCGACCGGGTCGCCGCTGGCGAGCATCACGCCGGACACCACCCGGTAGCAGACGGCGGCCTTGCCGCTGGGCGAGAAGACCACGGCCTTGTCGCGGCGCAGCGCGAAGTGGCCCAGCGAGTCCCGGCCACCGTGCCGGGCCAGCAGCTCCCGAAGCCGCTCCTCGTCCTCGGCGGTCAGCCGGGCGGCCGGCTGCTCGGGCCGGAAGGCCAGGTACGCGGTGGTCACCACGGTCAGCAGGCCGAGGGCGCCCAGCGAGTAGCCGACCGTGTAACTGACGTCGCCCGTGTAGCGCACCGGGCCCTCGAAGCCGAAGAGGCCCCACAGCACGTGCTGGCACCGGTCCCCGAACGACGGCGAGCCGATGACCTTGCCCGGGTGCGAGCCGACGATGACAAGGCCGAGCACGAGGCTCGCCCCGCCGAGGACGACGAAGTTGGCCAGCGCCTTCCACCGGGTGCGCGGGTCGGGCAGCGCGGCGAACTCGCCCCGGTGCCGTACCAGCACCGCCAGCAGCACCAGGGACAACAGCGCGCCGGCGACGGAGTGCCGGTAGACGAGCTGGGCCGCGGCGCCCGCCGGCAGCAGGCCGGCCGCCGCGATCCAGGCCCGGCGTTTGCGCCGCTTGAGGCCGTGGGCGAGCATGAGGAGCAGCACGCCCACCACGATCGAGGCGGCGGCGGCCAGCGGGCTCACCGCGCCGGGCAGGATCTCCGCCACCGCGTGCAGCCTGCTGTGGCGAAAGCGCGGGAAGACGCCCGCGGCGATGTCGAGCAGGCCGATCAGTGCGCTGGCGGTGCCGATCACGGAGGGGACGGCCTCGGGTCGAGGGCCCCGAGCCACCCGTCGCAGCCTGGTGGCAACCACTTTGGACTCTTCACCGTCTTGCCTTGCAGACATGTACTTCCCGTCGCCCCTGTCAAGAGGATCTGCTGTCCGCTGTTTCACAGCTTTGGTCACATCGCGCGCCCTCTAGGACGGTGATTCACCGCACGGGGTTCATTCCGCGGCACGGGTGACCGGTCGCCCGTCAGAAAGCTCACCATGGGTCTCACCAGCAACAAGGTCGTGACGATCGCCGTCATCATGGCCGTGCTGTTCTTCGCCGCCACCGTCTGGCTGTGGCCGCGGTTGGCGGGGCGTACCCCCTGGGCCGTCCTCGGCCGCGTCGGCACGCTGCTGGCCACCCAGGTCTCGGTGTTCTGCGCGATCGGCCTGTTCGCCAACCAGACCTTCGGCTTCTACGGCTCGTGGGCCGACCTCTTCGGCACCGAGGACACCCCCGGCGTGGTCGTGGACCACGACACCCCGGCCCACAAGCGGGTCAAGGTCATCAGCACCCGCAAGGTCAACGTGCCGGGCGGCGACCGGCCGAGCGTCGGCGGGCGCATCGAGAGGGTCACCGTGCAGGGCCCGACCTCCCGGATCGCCAGCCCGGCGTACGTGTACCTGCCGCCCGAGTACTTCAGCGAGCCCGACCGCGTCTTCCCCGCGACCGTGGTCCTCACCGGCTACCCCGGCACCGCCGAGGCGCTGATCAACGGCCTGAAGTACCCGCAGACCGCGCACAAGCTGGTCAAGCGGGAGGAGATGCAGCCGATGGTGCTCGTCATGCTGCGGCCGACGGTCGCCCCGCCACGGGACACCGAGTGCGTGGACGTGCCGCGCGGCCCGCAGACCGAGACCTTCTTCACCAAGGACCTGCCGCACGCGATATCGGCGCACTACCGCACCGGCAAGGACGCGCGGAGCTGGGGCGTCATCGGCAACTCGACCGGCGGCTACTGCGCGCTGAAGATGACCATGCGCCACCCGAAGGCGTTCTCGGCCGGGGCCGGCCTCTCCCCCTCGTACGAGGCGCCCATCGACCGCACCACCGGCGACCTGTTCGGCGGCAGCAAGCAGCTCAAGCGCGAGAACGACCTGATGTGGCGGCTCGACCACAAGCCCGCGCCCCCGGTGTCCCTGCTGGTCACCAGCAGCAAGAAGGGCGAGCACAACTACAAGGACACCCTGAGGTTCATCGACAAGGTCAAGCGGTTGAACGCGGCCGGCGAGCCGACCCGGATCTCCTCGATCCTGCTGGAGAGCGGCGGCCACAACTTCAACACCTGGCGCCGCGAGGTCGCCCCCACCCTCACCTGGATGGGCAGCCGCCTGGTGGCCCCCGCCTCCCCCGCCACCTGACGCCCCGCGCCGCGCCGGGCCCCCGGCGCGGCGCCGCGCGACACACCGGCCCCCGGCGGCGGGGGCCGGGTCCGGCTAGCGGCCGATGATCAGGCTCATCGCCTCGGAGCGGGTGGCCGAGTCGCGCAGTTGGCCACGGACGGCGGAGGTCAGCGTCTTGGCGCCCGGCTTGCGGATGCCGCGCATCGACATGCACATGTGCTCGCACTCGATGACGACGATCACCCCGCGCGGCTCCAGTATCCGCATCAGCGAGTCCGCGATCTGCGTGGTGAGCCGCTCCTGGACCTGCGGGCGGCGCGCGAAGACGTCCACCAGCCGGGCCAGCTTGGACAGCCCGGTGATCTTGCCGTCGCTGGAGGGGATGTACCCCACGTGCGCCACGCCACGGAAGGGGACCAGGTGGTGCTCGCAGGTGCTGAACACCTCGATGTCCTTGACCAGCACCATCTCGTCGTGGCCCAGGTCGAAGGTCGTGGTCAGCACGTCCTGGGGCTCCTGCCACAGGCCGGCGAATATCTCCCGGTACGCCCGGGCCACCCGCCCCGGCGTCTCCCGCAACCCCTCCCGGTCCGGGTCCTCGCCGACGGCGATCAACAGCTCGCGAATCGCGTTCTCGGCGC
This sequence comes from Streptomyces sp. 71268, assembly GCF_029392895.1. NCBI lineage: Bacteria > Bacillati > Actinomycetota > Actinomycetes > Kitasatosporales > Streptomycetaceae > Streptomyces > Streptomyces sp. 71268. The sequence continues at coordinate 4,650,785 of NZ_CP114200.1, read as the reverse complement.
GCTTCTCATCGAACTCGCCGATGGTGCTCTCGCCGTCCAGGGTGACCGGGTCGGTCATGGGCGTTGCCTCGTTCCTCGCTCGTGCTGCCGACTCCATCCAGCCGTACAGCCGTACAGCCGCACGCGGGACTCACCCGCGCATCCCGCGCCAAAGGCCGCGCCCCCCAGGCTAGAACCTGGGGGGCGCGGCCTACATTCCGGGCCATGGGCGCCGCCCGTCATCGTGACGAACGCCACCCGGTCCGCGAGCCTGGCGCGGGCTCCCGGACCCGACCGCCACGGGCACCGCCCGGGCGGTGCGATCCGGTGGATCAGGCGTCGCCGCGCGGCGGCTCGTCCTGGAGTTCCGGCGAGTCCTCGGACGTGCCGCCCTTGGCCAGGGTCGCGGACGCGGTGCCGTTGGCCGGGGCCAGCTCGCGGGGCGAGAGCACCGGCGGCCGGGTCGACGGCGTGCGCCGCGAGGAGCCGGTCCAGGCCGGGCGGAGCGGGCGCTTGACGACCGTGGAGAAGATCTCCGCCAGCTCCTCCTTGTTCAGGGTCTCCTTCTCAAGGAGGGCGAGCACGAGGTTGTCGAGCACGTCCCGGTTCTCGACCAGGATCTCCCACGCCTCGTTGTGCGCGTTCTCGATGAGCTTCTTGACCTCTTCGTCGACCAGCGCGGCGACCTCTTCCGAGTAGTCACGCTGGTGCGACATGTCGCGGCCGAGGAACGGCTCGGAGTTGTCGGAGCCGAACTTGATCGCGCCGAGCCGCTCGGTCATGCCGTACTGCGTGACCATCGCGCGGGCGGTGCGGGTCGCCTTGTCGATGTCGTCGGAGGCGCCGGTGGTCGGGTCGTGGAAGACCAGCTCCTCCGCCGCGCGCCCGCCCATCATGTACGCGAGCTGGTCGAGCATCTCGTTGCGCGAGGTGGAGTACTTGTCGTCCTCCGGCAGCACCATCGTGTATCCGAGGGCGCGGCCACGGGAGAGGATGGTGACCTTGTGCACCGGGTCGCTGTTCGGCGACGCCGCCGCGACCAGGGCGTGCCCGCCCTCGTGGTACGCGGTGGTCTTCTTCTCCTTGTCGCTCATGATCCGGGTCCGCTTCTGCGGGCCGGCCACGACGCGGTCGATGGCCTCGTCCAGGGCGTGGTTGTCGAGCAGCTTCTTGTCGCTGCGGGCGGTCAGCAGCGCCGCCTCGTTCAGCACGTTCGACAGGTCGGCGCCGGTGAAGCCGGGGGTGCGGCGGGCGACGGCCTGCAGGTCGACGTCCGGGGCGACCGGCTTGCCCTTCTGGTGGACCTTGAGGATCTCCAGACGGCCCTGCATGTCCGGCCGGTCCACGGCGATCTGCCGGTCGAAGCGGCCGGGGCGCAGCAGCGCGGGGTCGAGGATGTCGGGCCGGTTGGTCGCGGCGATCAGGATGACGCCGCCCTTGACGTCGAAGCCGTCCATCTCCACCAGGAGCTGGTTCAGCGTCTGCTCGCGCTCGTCGTGGCCACCGCCCATGCCGGCGCCACGGTGCCGGCCCACGGCGTCGATCTCGTCCACGAAGACGATGGCCGGGGCGTTCGCCTTGGCCTGCTCGAACAGGTCGCGGACGCGGGAGGCGCCGACACCGACGAACATCTCGACGAAGTCGGAACCGGAGATCGAGTAGAACGGCACGCCCGCCTCACCGGCGACGGCGCGCGCGAGGAGCGTCTTGCCGGTGCCGGGGGGGCCGTACAGCAGCACACCCTTGGGGATCTTGGCGCCGACGGCCTGGAACTTCGCGGGCTCCTGCAGGAACTCCTTGATCTCGTGGAGTTCCTCGACCGCCTCGTCGGACCCGGCGACGTCGGCGAACGTCGTCTTCGGGGTGTCCTTGGTGATCAGCTTGGCCTTGGACTTCCCGAAGTTCATGACCCGGGAGCCGCCGCCCTGCATCTGGTTCATCAGGAACAGGAAGACGACGACGATCAGCACGAAGGGAAGCAGCGACAGCAGGATGCCGATAAACGGATTCTGCTTCGACTGGGAGACCGTGTACCCGTCGGGGATCTGGTCCTTCTCGGCGTTGGCCTGAAGCGTCGTGGCGATCCGGACGCCCTGGTCACCGATGTAGTTGGCCTGCAGCTTCCGGCTGCCCGAGATCTCGTCCTCGCCGTCCTTCAGCTGGATCTTGATCTTGTGCTCGTCGCCGGTCGTCAGCTCTGCGGATTTGACTCGGTTCTTGTCGATCGCATTGACGACCTCGCTGGTGTCCACCGACTTGTAGCCGCCGGACGAACCGACGACCTGCATCAACACGACCACGGCGAGGACGGCCAGCACGATCCACATGACCGGCCCACGGAAGTAGCGCTTCACGTCCATCCATACGGGGCGGAATCGCCCCGTCCCTCCTGCCACAGTGAGGCACGGAACCCTCTCGCGAGAGCTGCTTGTGCGTGCGGTGTTTTACTCGGTCTGAAAAGACTGACCTTCGGACGGTACCCCAGCATCGTCACCAGGCGCCGCCACGGGCGGTTAACGAAATGGCCTTCCCCTGCTTCAACGGTGGGAAACGGTGCCCGGTTCCCACCGTGGCCCGGGGCCGGGGGCCGGCCGGTCAACCGCCGTAGACGTGCGGTGCCAAAGTGCCCACGAAGGGCAGGTTGCGGTACTTCTCCGCGTAGTCGAGGCCGTATCCCACGACGAACTCGTTGGGGATGTCGAAGCCGATCCACTTCACGTCGATGTCGACCTTGGCCGCCTCCGGCTTGCGCAGCAGGGTGACGACGTTGAGCGAGGCCGGGTTGCGCGAGCCCAGGTTCGACAGCAGCCAGGACAGCGTCAGGCCGGAGTCGATGATGTCCTCGACGATCAGCACGTCACGGCCGGCGATGTCGGTGTCCAGGTCCTTGAGGATGCGCACCACCCCGGAGGACTGGGTGCCGGCGCCGTACGAGGACACCGCCATCCAGTCCATCGTGACGGGGGTGGACAGGGCCCGCGCCAGGTCGGCCATGACCATCACGGCGCCCTTGAGGACGCCGACGATCAACAGGTCCTTGCCCTGGTACTCCGCGTCGATCTTGGCCGCCAGCTCGGCCAGCTTCGCGTCGATCTCTTCCTTGGTGATGAGCACCGACTGGAGGTCGGTGCCCATGTCCTTGTCGTCCACCCGCGCCACTCTCGCTTGGTTCACGCTTACCAGGCTCGGGCGAATCAGCCCTGCCGGATGACCAGTCTGCCACCCTGCCTGAGCACCTCGATGCGGCCGGGCAGGTTGATGGCGCGCTGACCGTGCCAACTGGTGATCAGTCGGTCCACCTCCTCGATGTGCCGGGCGAAGAGCGAACCCGCAGGTGAGCCGGCTGCGATGGCCACCCGGCGGAGCACCCTGCGGCGCACGGCGGCCGGCAGGTCGCGCAGCGCGGCGGTGTCGAGCGAATCGATGACGTCACAGGGCTCCGCGGCGGCGCTCGGCCGGGAGCGGGTGAGGGAGCCGACGGAGCCCGTGGGGGAGGCCGGGGACGCGCCGGCGGCGGGGGCCGCGTCGACGGGAGGCGCCACGGACGGTACGGGGGACGGTCCGCCGGCGGGGGCGTCGGCGGTGGGGCGTACGGCGGCGCGGGCGCCGGGGGGCGCGGACGCGGGGCGGGGGGTCGGGTGGGAGGGGGCGGTGGGGCGGGTGGGGACCGTCGCGCGGTCCTTGGGGACGGGGCGGGCGGCGCGGGCGACGGCCTCCGCCTCGGCGGCCCAGGCGTCCAGGGCGTCCGCGTCGTCGCGGGAGAGCTGCGCCGTGCGGGCCAGGGCCTCGACGACGCCCTTGCCGAGCGCCTTCTCCAGCATCGGCAGCGCCTCGTGGCGCACCCGGGAGCGGGTGAACGCCGGGTCGGCGTTGTGCGGGTCGTCCCACACCGGCAGCGACTGGGCCAGGCACGCCCGGCGGGCGGTCTGCCGGTCGAGGTGCAGGAACGGGCGGCGGTAGCGGCCGCCCTCGCCGGAGACGACGGCCATGCCGGACAGCGAGCGGGTGCCCGAGCCGCGGGCGAGCCCGAGCAGCACCGTTTCGGCCTGGTCGTCGCGGGTGTGGCCGAGCAGGACGGCGCGGGCGCCGTACCGCTCCGCGGCGTGGTCGAGCGCCCCGTACCGGGCGTCGCGGGCGGCCGCCTCGGGGCCGCCGTCGCGGCCGACGGCCACGGCGATGGACTCGACGGGGTCCAGACCCAGCGCGCGCAGCCGCTCGCAGACCTCGACGGCGCGCGCGTCGGAGCCCGGTTGCAGCCCGTGGTCGACGGTGACGCCGCCGGCCCGCAGCCCCAGCTTCGGGGCCTCGAAGGCGAGGGCGGAGGCGAGCGCCATGGAGTCGGCGCCGCCGGAGCAGGCGACGAGGATCAGCGGGCGCGGGTCGGCCGCGGTGTCCAGCGGGGAGCCGCCGGGCGCGGGTACGACACTGCGGGCGGCGCCGCCGCGGGCGGTCTCGGAGCCGCGGGCGGCGGGGGGCGAGGGGGGAGCCACGGGCGCCGCGGGAGCGGGCGGGGCGGGGAGGGATGAGGGGGATGAGGGGGAGTTGATGTCGGCGAGGACGTCTTGGAGTACGCGGCGAACCGCCAGGCGTATCGCGGCGACCGCTGGATGGGGACCCATGTCCGTTTCCCATCTTTCAATCGGGGGGTGCCTCGGGAGCCAGATGAGGCTCCAGTCACGCTAAGTATGTAGATGGTGACAGAGCCGAGCTGTTACCCGAGCATCGCACGCCTACCCGTTGCCGAGGGTCCCTCAGACGAGTGATGAAGTGGTCGTTCACCTGCCTCCTGGCGTGCGTGCCCTACGACTCTGCCTTACGGTGCACCCTCGCGACCCAGTCCGCCGGTTTGTGGATCTCGGCCTTGGTCGGGAGGGTGTTCGGGGACGTCCAGACGCGGTTGAAGCCGTCCATGCCGACCTCGCCCACCACGGCCCGTACGAACCGCTCCCCGTCCCGGTACTGCCGCAGCTTCGCGTCGAGGCCGAGCAGCTTGCGCAGCGCCTGGTCGAGCCGGCCGGCGCCGCTGGCCCGGCGCTTCTGGAACTTCTCCCTGATCTCCGCGACGGAGGGCACGACCGAGGGGCCCACGCCGTCCATGACGAAGTCCGCGTGCCCTTCGAGCAGCGACATCACGGCCGTGAGCCGCGCCAGGATCTCGCGCTGGGTGGGGGTCTGCACCAGCTCCACGATGCTGCGCCCACCGCGCTCGACCGGGCCACCGTCGGGGTGCTCGGGGCGGTTCCCGGTCAGCGACTGGGCGGCCTCGCGCAGCCGCTCCAGGAGGGTGGCCGGGTCGACGTCGGTCTCGCCGAGGAACGCCTGGATCTCGGACTCCAGGTGATCGCGCAGCCAGGGCACGGCCGTGAACTGGGTGCGGTGCGTCTCCTCGTGCAGGCACACCCAGAGCCGGAAGTCGTGCGGGTCCACGTCCAGCTCCCGCTCGACGTGCACGATGTTGGGCGCGACGAGCAGCAACTGGCCACCGCCGGTGCCGCCCGGCAGGTCGCGGCTGGCCGGCGCGAACGTCTCGTACTGGCCGAGCACCCGGGAGGAGAGGAAGGAGAGCAGCATCCCCAGCTCGACGCCGGTCACCTTGCCGCCGACCGCGCCGAGCACGGCCCCGCCCGGGCTGGCGGAGCGGCGGGACCGCATCTTGTCGAGCAGTGGCCCGAGCACGGCGCGGAACCCGGCGACGTTCGCCCGCACCCAGCCCGCCCGGTCCACGACCAGGACCGGCGTGTCCGCGAACTCGCCGCCGGCCGGCGCCATCCGGGTGAACGCGCGTACGTGCTCCTCCGACGCCTTGGCGTGCCGGCGCAGCTCCTGGACCGCCGCCCGCGCCTCGTCCTGGCTCACCTCGGGACCCGACCGCGCGAACCGGATGGCGGTCGCCATCGCGAGATTCCAGTCGACCATCTCGACACCACCGATGCTCGTCATGGCTTCACGGTACGTGGGCCTCCCCGATGTGGGGTAGCGAACGATGTTTCCGCTCGGCTGGCGGACATCCCGGCGGCCGGCCCCGCCACCCCGCGTGGCCTGCGCCCCGACCGCCCGCGCCGACCTGTCCGGCCACCCGTCCCGGCCGCTCGTCCCGGCCGGCCCGCTCCGGGAGCCGGCGGGATGGCCCGACGGCCGCCCGACTCAGCGGCAGCCGCAGTTGGCCACCGCCGAGGCCAGCCGGTCGAGCACGCGCTGGGCGGCGGCCGGGTCGGTGCTGCCGTTGGTGAGGAAGGCGAAGGTCAGCAGCCGGCCGTCGGCGTCCACGACCGTCCCGGCCAGGGTGTTGACCCCGTACAGGGTGCCGGTCTTGGCCCGTACGACGCCCCGGCCGACGGCTTCCTTCCCGTACCGGTCGCGCAGCGTGCCGGTGAAGCCGGCGACGGGCAGCCCGGTCAGCACCGGGCGCAGCGCGGGCTGGTCCGGGCCGGCCGCCCGCGCCAGGAGCTGGGCCAGCAGGCCGGCCGAGACCTTGTCGGCGCGGTCCAGGCCGCTGCCGTCGGCGAGGTGGGCGCCGGCCACGGGCAGGCCGAGCCGCTTGAGCCGGGCGGTGACCGCGGCGCGCCCGCCGGCGAAGCTGGCCGGGTGCCCGGTGGCACGGGCGGTGTGCCGGGTCAGGGCCTCGGCGATGTCGTTGTCGCTGTACGTCAGCATGCGCTCGACCAGCGACGACAGCGGCTGGGAACGGACACTGGCCAGCGTCCGACCCGGCCCGCCGGCGCCGCCCTTGGCGTCCTTGGCACCGCCCTTGTCGCGGTCGCTGGTGGGGCGCGGGTCGCCGGTGACCTTGACGCCGCGGTCGCGCAGCAGCTTCGCGAAGGTGCGGGCCGCCTCGGCGGCGGGGTCCTTCACCCGGTCGGCGGGGCCCCGGTCGGAGTCGTCGCGGCGGCCCTCGTCCACCATGAGCGCCGTGACGGGGGCGAGGTTCTCGTTCGGCAGGATCGGGTGCCGGCTGGTGCCGGCGTACAGCGAGGTGTCGTAGCCGAGCCGGACCGTGTGCTCGCCGCGGGCGCGCAGCGCGCGGGCGGTCTCGTCGGCCAACTGGCGCAGGCTGGCGGGGTGCGAACCGTCGGGGCCACGGGTGGCCCGGGCGGTCAGGGTCGGGTCGCCGCCGCCGACCAGGACGATGCGGCCCGGGGCGCCCGGGGCGGCGGTGACGCGGGTGGTCAGGCGGTGGCCTGGGCCGAGGGCGGACAGCGCGGCCACGCCGGTGGCGATCTTGACGGTGGAGGCGGGGATGGCGCCGGTGCCCGCCTTGGCCCCGTAGAGCTGCCGCCCGGTCGCCACGTCCACCACCGCGCCCGCGCGCAGCGGCCCGAGCGCGTCGTCCCGCAGCAGCGGTTCGAGCGCGTCGGCGAGGCCCGGCCCGGTCGGCACCGGAACGGACCGCTCGCCGGTGTCCGGGTTCGCCGACGCGAGGGGCGCGCCGAGCGGGGCGAGCACGGGGGCCGCGTCGGGCGCCCGGGCCGGGTCCGGACCGGGCCGGCCGTCGTCGCCCGGGTGCGCTCCGGAGGCGGCCCGCTGGCGCTCGGCCGTACGCTGGCCGGAGTCCCAGGGACCGGCCGCGACCACGCAGGTCGCCGCGACCGCGAGGCCGACCACGGCGGAACCCGCCGCGAGCAGACCCGTTCGACGCTGCTCCACGGTGGCCGCCCGCCACGGGCCGAGCCACCCGCCAACCCGCCATCTGGCCTCGTCAGGCATCTTCGAGCAGCCCCTTTCGCAACCACATACCTGCGTGAGGGACACTTAACCACCCGAACTATGTGCTGATCATGGAGGAGCCACCCGTGGAGTTCGACGTCACCATCGAGATCCCGAAGGGTTCGCGGAACAAGTACGAGGTGGACCACGAGACGGGTCGCATTCGCCTCGACCGTCGACTCTTCACCTCGACCAGTTACCCGGCCGACTACGGATTCGTGGAGAACACCCTCGGCGAGGACGGTGACCCGCTGGACGCGCTGGTCATCCTCGACGAGCCGACCTTTCCCGGTTGCCTCATCAAGTGCCGCGCGATCGGCATGTTCCGGATGACGGACGAGGCCGGCGGCGACGACAAGCTGCTCTGCGTTCCCGCGTCCGACCCGCGCGTGGAGCACCTGCGCGACATCCACCACGTCTCCGAGTTCGACCGCCTGGAGATCCAGCACTTCTTCGAGGTGTACAAGGACCTGGAGCCCGGCAAGTCCGTCGAGGGCGCCAACTGGGTGGGGCGCGCCGAGGCCGAGGCCGAGGTCGAGGCGTCCATCAAGCGCCTTGAGGCGTCTGGCGGCGCCCACCACTGACGCTCCCGGCGCGCCGGGACCGCGCTGGTCGGCGCGGCCCCGGCGCCCACGCTGCCCGGCCTGCCGACTGGTCGGACCGGTCTGACTGGTCCGATCGGTCTGACCGGTCCGGCCAGGCGGCGTCCGAGCCAGCACAGCACCGATGGGCGGGACCCGAGCCGGGTCCCGCCCATCGGCGTGCCGGGGCGATCCCCGGCGGCGTACGTGCTCCGCGGCGCCCGGCCACCCGCCGTGCGGCGGGCAGCCGCCCGCCCGGGCCGGCGGCGGCGCCCGGGCTAGAAGCCTCGCGTCCGCTTGGCCGCGCGGCGCAGCGGGCCGCCCACGTCCGTACCCGGCACCGGCGCCCGCAGGAAGAGGCGGGCGATCTCGTTGCCGAGGTTCACTCCGATGGCGATGGCAAGGGCCAGCGAGGCCGCGCGGGTGAGCGAGGCGATGCCGGAGTCCATGTTCTTCTGGGCCAGCGCGAGCAGCCCGAAGTACGTCGCGCTACCCGGCAGCAGCGGCCCGATCGCGGCGGTGACGTATGGCAGCGCCGAGGCGTACCGGTAGCGGGACAGTAGCTGGCCGAAGAGGCCGACCAGTCCGGCGGCGGCGGCGGTGGAGGCCACCGCGGGGATGCCGGCCACGTCGTGCATCGAGCCGTAGACCAGCCAGGCCACGCCGCCGTTGAGCGTCGCGAACAGCACCGTGGAACGTTCCTGCTGGAGCAGTACGCAGAACGCCAGGGCCAGCAGCATGGCCGAGAAGAGTTGTACGACGGGTCGTTCGTCGCCGCGGAGCGCCGCCTCCGGGTTGAAGTTGGCGCCCAGCCGCAGGCCCACGTACAGCACCGTGAGCACGCCCACGACGATGCCGACGATCAGGTACATCACCTCGAGCAGGCGCGCGGCGGCGGTGATGTAGTAGCCGGTCAGGCCGTCCTGCACGCCGGCGACCAGCGCTCGCCCGGGGATCAGCGCGAACAGCCCACCGGTGATCACGGCCGAGCCCTGCACGTTGGCGTGGGCCAGGCTGAGCGCGACGCCTATGGCGCCCGGCGGCATCGCCGCCGCCACGAACTGGTAGAACTCCGGCAGCCCGCGCCCGGACGCCAGCCAGGCCAGCCGGTCGCCGAGCATCGCGCCCAGCGCCGCCGCGACGAACACCAGCCAGCCGCCGCCGACCAGCAGGCTCGCCGCGCCGGCCAGCGCGCCGGAGGCCACGGTCAGCGCCCAGCCGGGGTACGGGTGCCGGTTACGCCGTATCTCGGCGAGCCGCCGGTACGCCTCCTCCGTGGTGAAGTCGTCCTGCGAGGTGATGTCGTCGACGAGCCGGAAGACCGCCGCGAGCCGCGTGTAGTCCACCGCTCTGCGCCGCACCGTCCGGCTGGCCGTGATCGGGTCGTCCACCAGCGAGGGCTGGTACGAGATGGACAGCAGCGTGAAGGTGACGGTCGGTTCGCAGCGTTCGAGGCCGTACGCGTGGGCCACGCCGAACATGGCCGCCTCGACGTCCTCGGCGCCCTCGCCGCCGGCGAGCAGGATCTCGCCGATCCGCAGCGTGATGTCGAGCACGCGGGGGACGGCGTGCACGGACTCCTCGTGCTTCTCGACCCGCTCGGGCGCCGGGCGCTCGCCCACCGGCATGCGCAGCATCGTGCGCATCCGGTCCTGCCAGGGCGTCTCCTTGGTCAGCCGGATGACGGGGATGCCGTGCGGGGGCGTGAACGCCGGGCCGCGCGGGGCGCCGCGCGGCGTGCCGTGTCCGGAGGCGGTGCTGCCGATCGGCCCGCCACCGGTGGGCTGGTCGGCCGAGCCGGGCGGGACGAACGCCGAGCCCTCGGCCTCTGTCGGCCCCTCCACCACCTCCGGCGGCAACCCGCTCGGCAGGGCGAACTCCGATGTCGGGTGCTCGTCCTCGGACGGGTGGGAGGGCATCGGCAGACCGAGCGGCGGCGTGAACGCGCTGTGCGCCTCATCCGACTGAGGCTTGTGCTCCCCCGCCTCGTCTATGTCACCCATGCCCGGTCTGCTTTGCGACTGTGACGCCACGTGCCTCTCTCCTCGCCCGCCTTCCGTACCCTCGCCGACGCCTGATCATCGGCCGGGGGCACCCAGTGTGCAACGTCTTCCCGCGTGGGCCCGGGTCACCCACCCGCGTCGGCGCGGGTGGCGGTACGGGCACGCACCGTGACGATGCCAACACGCGGTGACGGCGCCGCGCGCTGTGATGATGGTTGCCCCGCCCGCGCCCGGCGACAGCCTCGACGCGCCCGGCCGCGCCAGCACTGGGGGGTGGCTGACCTGCTAGGGGGCGGCCGTCCGCACGCACGCGTCAGCCCCCGGGGCACCGCCCCGGGGGCTGCTGGTTCGCGCCGGTTCAGCGCCGCGCGTGCCGCCCGCGCGAGCCGGGCGGGTCCTGCGGGCCGTGTGGGTCCTGTGGGTCGTACGAGTCCTGACCGGGCTGCCCGGCGTACGGGTCCCGCGGGGCGTGCGGGTCGTCGGACTGGTACGGCCGCGCGTCGTGGGCCGGGTCGTACGCCGCCTCACCGGCGCCGTATCCCGGCGTCTGGCCGCCGCCGGACGTCGGCTGCGCGCCCTGGCCCGGGTGCGCCCCGTAACCGGGCTGAGCGCCGCGTTCGGGCTGCTGGCCGTACCCCTGTTGGGGCTCGTACGACCCCTGGTAGTCGCCCTGCGGCGCGCCCTGGGCCGGGTAGCCCGGCTGGGCCTGGTGTCCCGGCTGGTGGGGCTGGTGTCCCGGCTGGTGGGGCTGGTGTCCCGGCTGGCCCTGCCCCTGGCCCTGGCCCTGGTAGCCGGGCCCGGGCTGGGGCTGCTGGCCGTAGCCGTCACCGGCCGGGTAGCCGCCCTGGGCGCGCGGGTCCTGGTAGCCCGGCGCGGGGTGGTGCTGGGCCTGCGCGGGCCGCTGGCCCGACGGCCGCGGGTAGCCCTGCTGGGCCGGCCCGCCCGGGTAACCCTGCCCCGGCTGCCCGGGGCTCTGCTGGTGGCTCTGCTGCTGGCCCTGCTGGTGGCCGGGCTGCTGGCCCTGGCGCGGGGGCTGGCCGGGCTGGCCTTGGTGCTGCTGCGGGTGCTGGCCCTGGCGCTGCTGGCCCGGGTGGGGGCGCTGGCCCTGCTGCGGGGTGGTGGTGCCGGCGTGGCCGAAGACGTCGGCACGGGCGCCGCCGGGGCCGCCGAGGCCGGGGCCCGAGGGGCCGCCGCCGATCGGCTCGCCCGGGGTCTGGGGCGTGTCGCCGGCGCCACCGACGTCGGTGGTGGACGGTGCGGCGGTCGAGCGCGCCGTGGCGCCGCCCTCGGCCGCGGCGGCCTTCTTGTTCTGGCTACGGGCGCGCAGCACCTCGATGATGATCGGCAGCACCGAGAGCAGCACGATGCCGATCAGCATCGCCTCGATGTTCGAGTGCACCCATTTGACCTTGCCGAGCGCCGCGCCGAGCAGCGTGACGCCCGCGCCCCACAGCACGCCGCCGATGATGTTGAAGGTGATGAACGAGCGGTAGTTCATCCGGCTCACGCCCGCGATGATCGGCGTGAAGGTCCGCACGATCGGCACGAAGCGGGCCAGGACCAGCGACTTGGGCCCGTACTTCTCGAAGAAGTCGTGCGCCTTCTCCACGTTCTCCTGTTTGAAGAGCTTGGAGTCCGGCCGTTTGAAGAGCGCGGGTCCCACCTTGCGGCCGAAGAGATAGCCGGCCTGGTCGCCGGCGACGGCCGCGACCACCACCAGGAGGCAGACGAGCCACAGGTCCATATCGATCATGTCTGTGGTGACGAAGAGGCCGGTGGTGAACAGGAGCGAGTCACCCGGCAGGAAGAAGCCGATGAGCAGGCCCGACTCGGCGAAGACGATGGCGAGCACGCCGTAGATGCCGAACTGGTCGATCAGGTGGTCCGGGTCCAGCCAACTGGGGCCGAGCGCGAGAGTGGTCACGGGTGACGAGGCTCCTGGATCAGGGGGTGCAGGCGACGCGTGGTGCCCGGCCGCGGTCGGAGGAGCGGAACTGAGTGCGGCTGGGTTCGGATAGTCGGCCCAAAACTATCAACGCCAGACGCCGAGCACCGGTTCCAGGCCGGCCAACCCGGAGCGCTCCGCGTGCGTCATCTCACGCGGACGGGAAACCCGCACCTCACGCGCCCAACCGGCGCGCACCTCACAGAAAGTAGGCGCATGAGCATCGAAGAGTACGGCGGCGGCCAGCAGGAGAACTCCGACATCCTGGTCGTGACGACGAACGACGTGCCGGGCTACGACGTCCAGCGGGTCATCGGCGAGGTCTTCGGGCTCACGGTCCGCTCCCGCCACCTGGGCAGCCAGATCGGCGCCGGCCTGAAGTCCATGGTCGGCGGCGAGCTGAAGGGCCTGTCCAAGACGCTGGTCGAGACCCGCAACGAGGCGATGGAGCGGCTGATCGAGCAGGCCCGGGCGCGCGGCGCGAACGCGGTCCTGATGATGCGCTTCGACGTGGCGTCCGGCTCCGACGTGGGCACCGAGGTCTGCGCGTACGGCACCGCCGTCGTCCTCGCGCCCAGGGTCTGACGGCCGCCCGGGGCCCCGGCCGGCGCGCCGCCGCCGGGGCCCAGGGCTTGGCTACACCGACTCGGACGCGCCGTCGCCGCCGTGCCGCTCCGCGTTGGCCACGATGGCGTCCCGCAGGTAGCCGGCCAGGCCCGGGGCGACGGCCTCGTAGGTGGCGGTGAAGCGCGGGTCCGTGACGTACATCTCGCCCAGCGCGGTGTGCGTCCCGTACGAACAGTCGTAGTACCAGCGGCTGATCCGCTGCCGGTGCTCCTCCGCCAGGTCCATCGCGGCCGGGGACCCGGCGGGGTGTCCGGCGCGCAGCACGGCGACGGTGCGCCGCTCCCAGTCGGCCTCCTCCTCCCTGATCCGCAGCCAGTTCTCCTTGGTGTACGCGGCGGCCTTGCGCCGCGACTGCTCGTACGCCTCCGTCTGGCCCCAGCGGCGCTCCACCTCCGCCGCGTGCGCGTCGGGGTCGTGCTCCCCGAAGACCTCGAACTTCTCCTCGGGGGTCAGGTTGATGCCCAGTGTTCTCGCCTCCATGGCGCGTTCGACGGCGGCGACCATGGCCTGGAGCCGGTCGATCCGGGCGGTCAGCAGACCGTGCTGGCGCCGCAGATGGGCCCGCGGGTCGGCGTCCGGGTCGTCCAGCAGGGCCGCCACCTGATCGAGCGGGAAGCCGAGCTCGCGGTAGAACAGGACGCGCTGGAGCCGGTCGAGATCGGCGTCGGCGTAGCGACGGTGGCCCGCCCGGCTGCGGGCGCTCGGCGAGAGCAGCCCGATCTCGTCGTAGTGGTGCAGCGTGCGCACCGTCACGCCGGCGAACCCGGCGACCTGTCCCACGGTGTAGCCCATCACCCCGCCCTTCCGGTTTCTCGGTACGCCGTCCACGGTGCGTCCTCACGCCGCGTGAGGTGCAAGCCCGCATGTCGGAAAGGGCTTGGGCGCGGGTCGGGCCGGATGGCATCCTGCGCTCCATGCTGGGGATAACGGACCTTCCGACCTACCTCGCGGGCCTCGCGCTGATCATTCTGCTGCCGGGCCCGAACTCGCTGTACGTGGTCTCCGTCGCGGCCCGCCGCGGCCCGCGCGTCGCGTACCAGGCGGCCGGCGGCGTGCTGTGCGGCGACACGGTGCTCATGGTGCTGTCGGCGGGCGGCGTCGCCTCGCTGCTGAAGGCGAGCCCGATCGCCTTCACGATCGTGAAGTTCGCGGGGGCCGGCTATCTGACCTGGCTGGCGATCGGGATGCTGCGCGGCGCGTGGGCGCTGTGGCACCGGCGGGCGGAGCGGGCCGAACTCGCGGACGCGGCGCGCGGCGCGGACGGGGGCGCCGCCGCGGCGCTCTCCACCGAAGCGGCGGAGGCCGCCGGCGCGCGGGCCGGGCAGGGGGCGGCGGCCAAGGACCGGGCCTCGGGCGAGCGGCCGTTCCGGCGGGCGCTCGTGGTGAGCCTGCTCAACCCGAAGGCGATCTTGTTCTTCATCTCGTTCTTCGTGCAGTTCGTCGACCCCGACTACCCGCACCCGGTGCTGTCGTTCGTCGCGCTCGGCGCCTGGGCGCAGTTGTTCAGCATCACCTACCTGTCGATCCTGATCTTCAGCGGCACGTTCCTCGCGGCGACCTTCCGTCGTCGCAAGCGGCTGACGGCCGGCCTGTCGGCCGGCGCGGGCGCCGCCTTCCTCGGCTTCGCCGTCAAGCTCTCCCTGGCCAGCGCGGGGTAGCGCGGGGCACGCGGCCGGCGCCGCCCGCGCGCCGGGGAACGGCACGTCCGTTCCCCGGCGCGCGGGCGGCGCCCGGTGGGTGTGGAGGTCGGGTGCCCTGGCCGGGCGGGGTCAGGCGGACTGGGTCAGCTCGGCGCGGCCGAACAGCAGCGCGTACCCGGACGGAAGCTGCGCGAGGACGCGGTCCAGGAGGAGCGGGCCGGCTATCTGGCCGACGACGGAGAGCACGGCCCCGGCGTCCCAGCGGGTGGTGGCCAGGGTGCCCCCCGTGCGCGTGGACAGGTCCTTGACGAAGGCCCAGCCGGTCAGCGGCTTGAGGGCGGGGATCTCGTCGGTGAAGACGGTGGCGGCCTCGGTGGGGAGGCAGGCGGCGAGGTCGACGCGTTCGTCGCCGGTGAGCTGGCGCCCCAGAGCCGCGAGCACGGCCCGCGTGACGTCCTCGGCCCGCTCCCGGGTGGGGTACGCGCCTTCGTAACGGATCTTCTCCAGCATCTGGTGAAACGTCATGCCGGTGGGGGCACTGGCCGGTTCACGCAGCGAAAGCATGAGGGGTCGCCTTTCTCGTCTTGTGGCATCGCACTGCGCGAGGGCCGACCGGGCAAGCGCCGGCCGGCCCTCGCTGAGGTGAAAGGGGATCTACGAAGGGGAATCCGCGAAAGGGTTCTACGAGGGGGGACCTGCGAAGGGGGATCTTCGCAGGGCATGCCGTGCGAGGCGTGCCGCGCGGGCGGGCCGTGCGAGGCGGGCCGTGCCGCGCGGGAGGCGCCCGGACCCGGGAGGCGGGCGCGCCTCCCGCGCGCTCGACGCGGGGGCGGGGTCAGCCGCTGAGCTGCTTGTCCTCGCCCGCCCCGCCGATCTCGATCCGGCGCCGCTTGGCGCGCTCGGCGATCGGGATCCGCAGGGTCAGCACGCCCGCCTCGTACTCGGCCGAGATGTGGTCGGTGTCGAGCGTGTCGGCCAGCACCAACTGGCGCGAGAACACGCCGAGGGGCCGCTCGGACAGCTCCATCCGCACGTTGTCCGCCCGCACGGCGGGACGGCGCTCGGCCTTGACCGTCAGCATGTTGCGCTCGACGTCGATCTCGATGGCGTCCTTGGCGACACCGGGCAGGTCGAAGACGATCACGTACGTCTCACCCTCGACGTAGGCGTCCATCGCCATGGACGAGGGCCGGGACCAGGTGCCCGTGACGCCGGCGAACTGCTGGGCCAGTCGGTCGAGTTCACGGAAGGGGTCGGTGCGCATCAGCATCGGGGAAACACCTCCAGGACTGGGACGAACTGCCAGTGCGCTTCGGCTGACACCGTTGTAACATGTCATCCAAACGATGACAAGCGGAGTGTCGTCCATCCGATGACGCCGACGGCGTCCCTTTCCGCGACACCCAGTGAGACGCTCAGCGAGAGGACTCCCGTGACCCCTCCTTCCGCACCACGCGAGCCCGCCGCGCCCGGCGACCCGCCCTCGTTCTTCGCCGCCGCGGCGGCGCTGGACGCGATCAACGAGGCCGTCCGCACCGCCCAGCGCGACACCCCCGCCGACGGCGGGACGGCGCCCGAGCACGGCCAGGCCAGCGCCGACCAGGCGCTGGCCGCGCTCCTGCTCCTGCGCGAGCTGCGCGAACAGCTCGCCGGGTGGGAGTCCGGCCTGATCGAGACGGCCCGCGCGGCGGGGTCGAGCTGGGCGGACCTCGCCCACCCGCTGGGCGTGGCCAGCCGCCAGGCCGCCGAGCGCCGCTACCTGCGGGTACGCCCCGGCACCCCCGGCACCACCGGCGAACAGCGGGTACGGGCCACCCGGGAGGGACGGGCCGCCGACCGCTCCGTCACCGCCTGGGCCCGTACCAACGCCGCCGAACTGCGCCAACTCGCGGGCCGGATCACCGCCCTGACCGATCTGCCCACCCCGGCGCGCGCACCCCAGTCCCGGATCGCCGACGCGCTCGGCGACAACGACGCCGCCAACCTGATCACGCCGCTCACCGACGCCCACCCGCACCTCAAGGCCGACCACCCGGACCTCGCGGCCCGCATCGACGCCATCACCCACCACACCGACCGACTGCGCGGCGAGGGCGGCGGACCGGCCGGCTGACCGCCCGGCCCGTCCCCCACCCGGGGCACGTCAGAAGGCGGTGGCACGTCAGACGACAGCGGCACGTCGGGCGCCCGGGGCGCGCTGACCAGCCCGGGGCCGCCACCCGCCCGGCAGGGGTCGGGCTCAGTGCGGGATGGTGTCGATCAGCTCGCGCGCGCCCTGTCGGAGCAGGGCCACGGCCACCGAGGTGCCCAGCGTCGCGGGGTCGAGCGGGCCGGCCCACTCGTGGGCGTCGAGCACGGTCTTGCCGTCCGGCGTGAAGACCCGGGCGCGTAGCGAGAGCCGCCCGTCCCGCTCGGCCCTGGCGTACCCGGCGATCGGCGAGTTGCAGTGGCCCTGGAGGACGTGCAGGAGCATGCGTTCGGCGGTGGTCTCGCGCCAGGTGTCGGCGTCACCGAGGCCGGCCACGGCCTCGATCGTCGCGCCGTCGTCCTCCCGGCACTGGAGCCCGAGCACGCCGGCGCCGATCGGCGGGCACATCGTCTCCACCGACAGCACCTCGCTGGCCAGCTCCGGGCGGCCGATGCGGGCCAGCCCCGAGACGGCGAGCAGCAGCGCGTCCACCTCGCCGGCGGCCAGCTTCTCCAGTCGCCGGTTGGCGTTGCCACGCATCGGTACGCAGGTCAGGTGCGGGTGCGAGACGGCGAGTTGGGCGACCCGGCGCACCGACGAGGTGCCGATCCGGGCGCCGGCCGGCAACTGGTCGAGGGTCAGCCCGTCCGGGTGGACCAGCGCGTCCCGGATGTCGTCGCGCTTGAGGTAGGCGGCGAAAACCGTGCCCGCGGGCAGCGGCCGGTCGGCCGGCACGTCCTTGACGCAGTGCACCGCCAGATCGGCCTCACCGGCCAGCAGCGCCGCGTCCACCTCCTTGGTGAACGCCCCCTTGCCGCCCAGCTCGGCGAGGTCGCCCAGCCACCGGTCGCCGGAGGTCGTCACCGGCACCACCGTGGTCCGGATGTCGGGCCGCGACGCGGCCAACTCCGCGCGCACCCGCTCCACTTGGGCCAGCGCCATGGGCGAGGAACGGGAGACGATGCGAATCAGCTCAGCGTCGGCCATGTCATCCACGATAGGCCGTCACCGGCCGCGCGCCGTCCCGCGCCGCCCCGGCCGGCCCCGACGGCCTCGTCCCAGCCAGCCGGGGGCGCACGCCCGCGCGGGCCGGCCCCGCGCGAGGCTCGGCCCAGCCCCGCGCCGGAAACGGCCCGGGCCCACGCCGGGATCGCCCGGCCCGCGCGAGGATGGGGCCATGGTGCGGACCGAGACCCCGTGGGGCCCGTGGGAGCCGGAGACGCCGGCGGTGGTCGCGCGCCGGTTCGCCGGCGCGTCGACGCCGTGGTGGATCGCCGGCGGGTACGCCATCGAGCTGGCGGCCGGGCACGCCGTCCGGGACCACGCCGACATCGACGTCCTGCTGCTGCGCCGGGACCAGCTCGCGGCGCAGCGCGCACTGGCCGGCTGGGAGTGGTGGGCCGCCGACCCGCCGGGCACGCTGCGCCGCTGGGCGCCGGGCGAACCGCTGCCCGCCTCGGTCCACGACGTGTGGTGCCGGCCGGGTCCGGCGGAGCCCTGGCGCGTGCAGCTCATGCTCGACGAGGCGGTGGGCGAGACGTGGATCTCCCGGCGCGATCCCGGGGTACGCCTGCCGCTGGCGGCGCTCGGCCGCCGCACCCCGACCGGCGTCCCGTACCTCACCCCCGAGGCGCAGCTCTACTACAAGGCCGCCGCGCCGCGCCCCAAGGACGAGCGGGACTTCGCCGCCGCGCTACCGCACCTGACCCCGCCCCAACGGGCGTGGCTCTCCCGCGCCATCGCCCGCACCCGCCCGGCCCACCCGTGGCGCGCCCGACTCGCGGCGACCCAGCGGTGACGACGGCGACGGCGACAGCGGCGACGGTGGCGACAGCGGTGACGGCGGCGACATGACGGAAGGGCCCAGCCGGTTCGGTCTCACGGCGGGCCCGGCCCGGGTCAGCCGTACGCCCGCCACATGTCGCCCACCGCGCGCAGCAGCGAGCCCATGCGGCGTTATGCCCGTATTGTCTACTCGCGGCAAGGGAGAGCAGACCCGAGGGAGCAGTACGCCATGAGCACACCCGCATCCGTGAACGTCGCCGTCATCTACTACTCGTCGACCGGCACGGTCCACGCGCTCGCGAAGGAGATCGCCGACAGCGCGGAGCGGGCCGGCGCCGAGGTGCGGTTGCGCCGGGCGACCGAGCTGGCCCCGCGCGCGGCCATCGAGTCCAACCCGGCGTGGGCCGCGCACGCGGACGCGACCGCCGACATCCCCGAGGCGACCGGTGACGACATGATCTGGGCCGACGCGGTGATCTTCGGCTCGCCCACCCGGTACGGCAACGTCACCTCGCAGCTCAAGCAGTTCATCGACACGCTCGGCGGCCTGTGGCAGCAGGGCAAGCTGGCCGACAAGGTCTACAGCGGCTTCACCTCGTCGGCCACCACGCACGGCGGCCAGGAGTCCACGCTGCTCGCGCTCTACAACACCATCCACCACTTCGGCGGCATCCTGATCGCCCCCGGCTACACCGACCCGTCGAAGTTCGTGGACGGCAACCCGTACGGCACCTCGCACGTCGGTGGCCCGGAGACGCCCATCGACGACAACGCCCGCACGGCGGCCCGCGTCCAGGCCGAGCGCGTGGTCCGCTTCACCCGGGCGATCAAGCAGGGCCTCGCGGCGTGACCCGCGCGGTGCGGCCGGACCCGAACCCGGGCCCGGCCGCACCGGTCGCACCAGCCGCACCGGCCGCGACAGGGCGCTGACCGGCTCCGGCCGGCGCTAGCCGCCGAGGCGCTGGTAGCGCCGCACGGCCAGCGGGGCGAACACCACGATCAGCGCCAGCGGCCAGACGACGGCCAGCAGGCCCGCGTGGTCGACGGCCCAGGAGTCGCCGCCCCAGCCGGGGTTGTCGAACAGGTCGCGGACGGTGGTCGCGGTGGCGGACATCGGGTTCCACTCCGCGATCGCGCCCAGCCAGTCCGGCATCGTGTCGGCCGAGGTGAACGCGTTGGACAGGAAGCCGACGGGCCAGACCAGGATCTGCACCGCCTGCACCAGCTCCGGCTTGCCCGCGGCCATGCCCAGGTAGATCCCCACCCAGAGCATCGCGAAGCGCAGCAGGAGCAGCAGCCCGATCGCCGCGAGCCCGGCGGCGAACCCGCCGTGCCAGCGCCAGCCCATCAACAGCCCCGCCACCAGCAGCACCAACACGCTGACCAGCGACTCGATCATGTCGGCCGCGCTGCGCCCGACGAGCACCGCCCACCTGCTCATCGGCATCGCCCGGAAGCGGTCGAGCACGCCCTTGTTGAGGTCCGTGGTGACCGAGACCATCGTGGACTCGATGCCGAAGGCCATGGTCAGCGCGAGCATCCCGGGGAACAGGAACTCCTTGTAGTCCCCTCCCCCGGCGACGTGCATGCCGCCGCCGATGAAGTACGCGAACATCACCAGCATCATCACCGGGAAGACCAGTCCCACCACGAGTCGCACCGGCTGCCGGGCCCAGTGGGCCAGCTCGCGCCGGGTCATCGTCCAGGAGTCGGTCAGCGCCCAGCCGAGCCGCCCCGCCAGCCCCGTGGGCCGCGCCATCACGGACAGCTCCCCCACGTCCGTCCCTCGCGCGTCCGTCGCCGTCGCCGTCATTCCGCCGCCTCCCCTTCGTTCCGTACGCCCCGCTCGCCCGCCGCGGCCCCCGCCGGGGCGCCGGCCAGCTCCGTCCGGGAGCCCTCCCCGTCCGGGCGCGCACCCGTCAGGTGCAGGAAGACCTCGTCGAGGGTGGGGCGGCGCAGCGCGATGTCCCTGGCCTCGATGCCGGCCGCGGCCAGCGCCCGTACGGTCTCGGTCAGCGCCGCCACCCGGTCCGCGACGGGGGCGCTGACGCGCAGCGCGTCCTCGTCGGTCTCGACGCCGTTCGCGCGCGCCGCCATGCCGAGGACGGACGCGGCGGCCGGGAGGTCCTCCGCGTGGTGCAGCACCACGTCGATCCGGTCCCCGCCGATGGTCGACTTCAGCTCGTCCGCGGTGCCCTCGGCGATGGCGCGGCCGTGGTCGACGACCGTGATGCGGTCGGCGAGCTGGTCGGCCTCCTCCAGGTACTGGGTGGTGAGCAGCACCGTCGTGCCGTCGCCGACCAGCGAGCGCACCGCGTTCCACACCTCGCGCCGCCCCCGAGGATCGAGCCCGGTGGTGGGCTCGTCCAGGAAGAGGACCTGAGGGCGCATAATGAGCCCGGCCGCGAGGTCGAGCCGGCGCCGCATGCCGCCGCTGTACTGCTTGATGGCCTTCTTGCCGGTCTCGGCCAGGCCGAACTGCTCAAGGAGTTCGCCCGCCCGCCGCCGGGCCCGGCCGGCCCCGAGGTGGTAGAGCCTGCCGAACATCTCCAGGTTCTGGAATCCGCTCAGCTCCTCGTCCACCGCCGCGTGTTGCCCGAGCAGCCCGATCCGGTACCGCACCTCGTCGGGGTGGGTCGCCACGTCGAACCCGGCGACGCGGGCCCGCCCGGCGTCGGCCCGCAGCAGCGTCGCGAGCACCCGCACGCTGGTCGTCTTGCCGGCGCCGTTCGGGCCGAGCACGCCGCGTACGGTGCCGCGCGGCACCACCAGGTCGAGGCCGTCCAGGGCCCGGTGCTTGCCGTACCGCTTCTCCAACCCCTCGACGACGATCGCGTGATCGTGGTCAGCCAATGCCTTCCCCTCCAGCCGCCGACCGCGGGACGCCACCGCCCCGCGATCCAGTAGTCAAGTTTGACTAGGAGCGCAGAAGGTACTGCCCGCCCACGCGGTTAGTCAAACTTGATTACTCGACCCGCGACCCCGCCTGCCCCAAGGACCGGCCGGCGGCTACTCCTCGCGCCGCGGCCCGCCCGCCGCCGCGTCACCCGGGTGCGGGACCGTGCCGTACGGGTTCTCGACGCCCTCCGGGAGCACGGCCCGGAACGGCTCACCCTCGCCCGCCATGACGTACGCGCCGCCCTCAAGCCGCTCGATCAGGGCGCGCGTCCAGGCCGTACCGCTGTCCACGGCGGACAGCCACAGCTCCATGATCTCCGCGATGTGCCCGATCGACTCGGCGCCCTCGTCCGGCACGTACGCGTCCGTCACCGTCTCGTGCCAGTCCTCCAGGCCCTTCAGGCGCTGCCGCAGGAGGGCGATCGCCTCGTCGCGCGGCAGGTCCACGATGAACCCGACGCCCGCGCTGAGCACGTCGAGCTTGGGGTTCCAGCTCGACAGCGCCTCCCTGAGCAGGGCGAAGAAGACCTCCTCCCCCTTGTCGGTCAGCTCGTACTCGGTGCGCGGCGGGCCGCCCGCCGTGCTCGGCGCGACGTCGTGGGCGAACAGCAGGCCCTGCTTGGCCATCTGCTTGAGCGCGTGGTAGATCGACCCGGGCTTGGCGTTGGACCACTCGTGCGCGCCCCAGAACTCCAGGTCGTTGCGCACCATGTAGCCGTGCGCGCGCCCGTGCTGCCGCACCGCCCCGAGCACCAGCAACCGCATCGCCGACATCGCCCGCCACCCCATCTCCACGCCACACACACGCCCGCTTGTCAACACCAAGATTAGACGGCCGCCGGAGAGCTACTCAATTTTGACTAGTGGCGCTTCTGACTGACAAGCTCGCCGCCATGACGGAGACGACCACGCCCGTGTTCCCGTGCCGCTCGATCCCGGAAACGCTCGACTTCTACCGCGCCATCGGCTTCGAGACCACCTTCGAGCAGACCAGCCCCAACCCGTACGCGGTGGTCCAACGCGGGGCGATATCCCTGCACTTCTTCGGGATGCGCCGGCACGACCCGGCCACCTCCTACAGCACCTGCCTGATCTCCACCGACGCCGTGGACGCGTTGCACGCGGCGTTCCGCGCCGGCCTGCGGGCGGCGTACGGCAGGGTGCCCACACGCGGCATCCCGAGGATCGGGCCGCTGCGGGACACCACGTACGGCGTGCGGCAGTTCCTGGTGACCGACCCCGGCGGCAACTGCCTGCGGATCGGCCAGCCGACCGGCGAGAGCCTGGAGCACGGGCCGCGGCCGGACGGGGAATTCGCCCGCGCGCTGCACCTGGCGGCGCTGCTCGGCGACGCGAAGGGCGACCACCGGCAGGCGGCCCGCGTGCTCGACCGGGCGCTGGCCAGGGCCGAGGCCAACGTGCCCGACGAGCCGGGCGCCGAGGCGGCCGAGGAGCCGGGCGCCGACGCGGCCGGCGAGCGTCCGACGGCGCCGGAGTGGGTGGCCGCGCTGGTGCTCCGCGCCGACCTCGCGATCCGGCTGGACGAGCCGGAGCGGGGCGCGGAGCTGCTCCGCCGGGCCGACGGCGTCACGCTCACGGCCGAGGAACGGGCCGGCGTGCGCGACGCGCTGCGCCGGTCCGCCGAACTGCGCGAGGAACTGGGCGACGAACCGGGCGCAGGGCCGGCCTAGTTCGCCCCCGGTGACCGGCCGGGCTCGCCCCGGCGCGGGCGGGCGCCCCGTACGCGAGGGGTACGGGGCCGCCCGGTGCGGGCGCGCGGCTCACACCGCGCCGTCCCCCGCCTCGTCCACCAGCACGAACGCGGTCTTCCCGTCGATGGCCTCCCGGATGATGTCCGCGTGCCCCGCGTGCCGGGCCACCTCCTGGATCATGGTCAGCAGAATCCAGCGCGCGGAGCGGTCCCGGTCCTGCGGGTACCAGGGCGCCTCCGGCAGCGTGACGACGACGTCCAGGTCAGGCAGCGAGTTGACGTACTCCTCGGTCTGCCGGGCGACCTTCTCGTAGTACGCGAGCAGGCCGGCCACCGTCTCCTCACCGACCCGCTCGAAGGACTCGTGCCAGGTCTCGTACGTCCGCCGCACGGTCTCCTCCGGGCGCCCGGCGAGCGTGCCCATGATCCAGCCCTGCTCCACCTCGGCCACGTGCTTGAGCAGGCCGAACAGCGACAGCTCGCTCACCGTCGGCTTCTGGGTCGCCTGCTCGTCGGTGAGCCCGAGCAGGGCCCGCCGGATGCCGCCGCGCTGGGCGGCGAGGTAGTTCAGCAGCGCGGCGCGCTCGTCGCCGCGGGGCTCGGCGTCTACGAAAGTGGGCATGGGGTCCGCCTCTCCGGTGGGGCTCTCCGATGGGGCCGGCGCGTTCCCCCGGCCTCGCTGAAGAACACGCTACGCAGCCTCGCGGACAGGTTCTGTCCGCAAGCGGACGCGTCCCGGAACGCCTCGCCAACCGTCCCCCGGCCGGCCCTCCCCCCTCACGCACCGGCCGCCCACCCACGCCCACACCCACACCCACGGAACGCGACAGCCCCGCCGGGACCGGGGTCCGGGCGGGGCGGGGGATGCGGGTGGGGCCGTCGGGCGCGGGCGGTGCGGGTCGGGGCCGGCGCGCCGGGGCGGGTCAGAAGGGGAAGTTGGTGCGGCCGTGCTGGATGGAGATCCACTTCGTGGTGGTGAAGCAGTCCACCATCGCCTCGCCGTTCAACCGCCCCACACCGGAGGACTTCTCGCCGCCGAACGGGACGATCGGCTCGTCGTGCACGGTGCCGTCGTTGACGTGGATCATCCCGGTACGCACCTTGCGGGCCAGCCGCACGCCGCGCTCGATGTCGCCGGTGTGCACGGCGCCGCTCAGCCCGTAGCTGGTCTCGTTGGCGATGCGCAGCGCCTCCTCCTCGCCGTCGAAGGGGATCAGCATCACCACGGGGCCGAAGAACTCCTGCCCGTACACCGACGAGTCGGTGTTGACGTCGGTGAGCACGGTCGGGCTGACCATCGTGCCCTCGACGGTGCCGCGCACCAGGGCGGTCGCGCCGTCGGCGACGATCTGCTCCACCATGCCGCCGATCGCCTCGGCCTGGCCCTCGTTGATCAGCGGGCCGATGTGGGTCTCGGGGTCGCGCGGGTCGCCGACCTTGAGGGCCTTGACCCGGGCGACGAACTTCTCGGTGAACTCGCGCTCGATGGAGCGGTCCACGAGCACCCGGTTGGCGGCCATACAGATCTGCCCCTGGTGCGCGAAGCGGCTGACAACGGCGGCGTCCACCGCGTAGTCGACGTCCGCGTCGTCCAGCACGATCATCGCGCTGTCGCCGCCGAGCTCCAGCACGGTGCGCTTGAAGCCGGCCGCGGCGACGGTGGCCACGTGCCGGCCGACCTTGTCGGAGCCGGTGAAGGAGATCACCTTGGGCACCGGGTGCTCGATGAGCGCGTCACCGATCTCGGCGATGTCCGTGATGACGACGTTGAGCACGCCGGCCGGCAGCCCGGCGTCCTCGAAGACCTTGGCGACCAGCGCGCCACCGCACACCGGGGTGTTCTGGTGCGGCTTGAGCACGACCGCGTTGCCGAGCGCTATGGCCGCCGCCACCGACTTGATCGACAGCAGGAAGGGGAAGTTGAAGGGGCTGACGACGCCGACCACGCCGACCGGCTCCCGGTAGACGCGGTTCTCCTTGCCGTCGATGGGCGAGGGCAGGATGCGCCCCTCGGGCCGCAGCGCGAGCTGGATGGCCTCGCGCAGGAACTCCTTCACGATGTGGAGTTCGAACCCGGCCTTGGCCTGCGTGCCACCGACCTCCGCCGTGATCGCCTCGGCGATCTCGGCCTCACGGTCCTCGACGATGCGCAGCGCCCGCTCGAACACCTGCCGCCTGGCGTACGGGTTGAGCTCGGCCCATCCGCGCTGCGCCCGTTCGGCGGCGCGGTACGCCTGGTCGATCTCCTCGACCGTGGCGATGGTGATCGAGGCGAGCTTCTCCCCGTTGTACGGATCGAAGTCCACGATGTCCCACGAGCCGCTCCCGACCCGCCACTCACCGTCGATGTACTGATAGGCCAACTCGGAGAAGTAGGACATGCCATCCCTTATCTGAAGGCCGGGAGGCGGCTGGCCACCCGGGGGCTGGGCGGGGTCTCCTGATGGTCCGTCATCGTAGTGAGAGCTCACAGCAATTGGAGACGGGCCCTCAGCAAATCCCGGGATTTGGCCGGAGACAAGCTGTCCGACCGCAGCCGTTCCATCGCCCGCTCGTATTGCGTGACCTCCTCGCGCTTGTCGAGGTAGAGCGCGCTGGTGAGTTGTTCCAGATAAACGATGTCCGGCAGGTCGGGTTCCGGAAAGCGCAGCATCGTGAAGGCCCCGCTCTCGCCGGAATGGCCACCGAAGCTGAACGGCATGACCTGGAGCGTGACGTTCGGCTGCTCGGACACCTCGAGCAGGTGCCGCAGTTGGGCGCGCATCACCGCCGCGTCACCGTACGGCCGGTGCAGCGCCGCCTCGTCCAGTACGGCGTGGAACTCCGGGGCCCGCTCGGAGACCAGCAGCTTCTGCCGCTCAAGGCGGAGCGCCACCCGCCGGTCCACCTCGCTCGCGCACGCGTCGCGCTGGCCCCGGGCGACGACGGCGTGCGCGTAGTCCTCGGTCTGCAGCAGGCCGTGAACGAACTGCACCTCGTAGACGCCGATATGGGAAGCGGCGCCCTCAAGGCCGACGTACGTCTGGAACCAGCCGGGCAGTACGTCGCCGTAGCTGTGCCACCAACCCGCCACATTGGCCTCCCGGGCGAGTCCGAGCAGCGCCGAACGTTCCGCCTCGTCCGCGACCCCGTAGAGCGTGAGCAGGTCCTCGATGTCTCGTGCCTTGAAGCTCACCCTGCCCAACTCCATGCGGCTGATCTTGGACTCGGAAGCACGGATCGAATAACCAGCCGCCTCACGCGTGATGCCACGCGATTCGCGGAGCCGTCGGAGCTGAGAGCCCAGGAGGATGCGGCGCACTACCGATCCACTCGACTCAACTGTGGCCATTTCCGTGACCCTCCCTGTACGTTCCGTACCCGCCCGGGCACGCCCCCACGGACCCTCGGCCGCGAAGTCTGCCACTTCCAGGCTCCGTTGAGTGCGCATCTCATTACCCAGATGTGAGATGGACGCAAGTGACCTTGAGAAGAATTCCCCGCCAACGAGCCCAGTTCGGAGCAAACCGGCCACGTGCACGTGCATCTGCCCTTGCATCTGGTCCGGACATTGGGAATCCTGGAACTCGCGCACGTGCACGCTGTTTGCAGATCCAGCCAGGGTCGTCACGGCCACGAATGCCAGGAGTGCCTCGCATGGGGATCAAGGGATCGACCATGGTCGAGCCGTTATGGCAGGGCCTACCTCCCATCGACCCCTCGGCGCTCTCCAACTCCGCGTCCTGCGCGCTGGCAGCCCGCTACGACGCCGTCAGAGGCGCTCGCGAGTTCACCCGCGCCACCCTGCACGGCTGGGACCTGACCCAGCTCTTCGACGACGTGGCACTGGTCGTGTCGGAGCTGGTCACCAACGCGTTGCGGCACGCGCTGCCCGGCGAGGACCGCGAGAGCGTCGGGTCCCGCCCAGAAGCAGGCCATGGGGCCGGGAACGGGGGCGGCCCCATGGCCGTTGCCGAACCGGCCGTGCGGCTGCACCTGATGCGCTGGACCTCGCGGCTGGTGTGCGCGGTGCGCGACCCGAGCGAGGTCAGCCCGGTCACCGGTGACACGGCCCTGTTCCCCGAGCTGAACGGGGCGGCCGAGTCCGGTCGCGGGCTCTACCTGGTCGAGTCGTTCAGCGACAGCTGGGGCTGGCACCCGCTGGCCGGCACGCTGCGCGGCAAGGTCGTCTGGGCCCTGTTCCAACTGCCCCGCGCCGAGGGCTGACCCCCGCGACCGCCGCCCGCCACCGCCCCGCGCCCCGCGCCCCGAACCAACGGTGCGGGGCCGTCCGCCTGCCCGGCACCACCCCGCCGGGGCGGGGCCTGACGGGAGGGGCTTGCCGGGCGGGTCCTCGCGGGGCGGAGTCTTGGCGGACGGGTCCTCGCGGGGGCGGGGTCCTGCCGGGCGTACGGGTCTGGCCGTCGCGCCACCGCGCGCCCCCGCGCGGTCCCGGCGGGGAGCGCGGCGGACAACGCGGCGGGGCCGCGAGGTTGGCGCATATGACTACGGAAGCCCCGTGCGGTCCGTGCCGGGCCACGGGGGCGGCTGAGCGGCCGGAGTCGGGCCGCGCGCGGGACGGCCGGGGCGGGGCCTGTCCCCCGACCGGCTGACGCTCCAACGGCGCCATCACCCCATAGGGCGACCCGAAGCGGCGCCAACGCACCGCGCCCACGAGCCCGACGGCCTCGCACGCGGGCCCCTTCGACGCCGTCCACCGCGCGTGGACGCGCGGCGGAGAGAAGCCGGGACCCGACGAGGGCCCGGCGTCCGCGCGCCCCGTCGGGCCGGCTCCCTCCAGGCGTCTACCGCCCCCACCCCAACCGCACCAGTACGGGCTACGCCGCGCCCGGTTCCCCGGGGCCGGCCAGCCCGGCCGGCCCCGAACCGCGCCGCGCCGCGCCCCCCGGCCGGCACCGGTTCGCGAGCTGGTGCGGGGCCGGCGCCGGGGCCGCTCGGCGGTCATGGGTGGGACGGTCGCGGGCCGGCGCGGGCCGTCGGCCAGCGCGCGGAGGCCCGCCGAGTCGCCCCGGCAATCGCCGGACGCGCGCCGGAAATGCCGCGAACGGGCCGCGCCGCCGACCGGTTCGCCCGGGCGAATCCCGGGATTCCGCCGCCCGATGGGCATTCACCGGCCCCGGGCCGGGGCCGGTCAGCGCCGCGACCGGCTCAGCGCGATAGGGGTCAATCACCCACCAGGTGGTCAAACTCCCCGTCCTTCACGCCCAGCAGCATGGCCTCGATCTCCGCTGGCGTGTAGACGAGCACCGGACCGTCCGGATAGCGGGAATTGCGGACGGCGACGTTTCCGCCCGGCAGTCTCGCGAATTCAACGCAGGAACCCTGTGAATTGCTGTGCCTGCTCTTCTGCCAGGCGACCCCCGGGAGGTCCGTCGCCGCCATGCCGTTATACGCGTGGTGCACAGAACTCTCCGTGGGTGATTGCAGTCGTCAACTACCCCGGATCATAGTCCCGTTCATCTGCTGCTGCATGAGCGGATGCACGTGCACGCGGCGTACCCGAATGATCACCGCGCGGCGTAAGGCAACAACGCCATCTCGCGGGCGTTCTTGATCGCCCGCGCCAACTGCCGCTGCTGCTGGGCGGAGACGCGCGTCACCCGGCGACTACGGATCTTGCCACGATCGGAAATGAACTTACGGAGCAGGTCGGTGTTCTTGTAGTCGATATACGAGACGCCGAGCACGTCCAAGGGGTTGGGCTTGGGCTTCAGGTTTTTGCGGAGCTGCGCGGAGCGAGCCATGGGAAAGAGCGGTCCTTTCGGGAGAGTTCGGGCGAATTCAGCGATGCGGGAGCGCGCGGAAGGGCGCGGAAGGTAGCGATCCGTGCGGCCGAGTACGGGGTCGCGTACTCCGCGTGGTGGCGCCACGTACCGGGGAGTCGGCGTACGCGTTCTCATGGGACACGCGGATATCGCGGGGTGCCGCGCGGGGCGGCTCGGGCCGGAATCGCTAAGTCCAGCACGGTGGGCACGGAGACGGGCACGCTCGGTGCAGTCGCATTCACATGCGGATGTGAATGGAGGTCCTCGCTGAGACGCGTATCACCGGCATGGGTACGTGAATCGCGGGTAAACGAGAGCGAATTCAGAGAACGGGGTCGAGGAGTTCGTCGAACGCGCCCGACAGGGAACGCCAAGCCGTGTGGCCCGCCGCGTATTCCGCGTCCGTCAGCAGACACGACTCAAGGAGCGCGACCAGCCCGTCCCGGTCGAGGCCGGGCGAGGTGAACGTCAGGTGCTGGGCCCGGTCCCCGTGTTCGGGGTGCCAGTCGAGCGCGGCGGCCACCCGGCGCACCGGTGGCACCAACTCCCAGGCCGCGTCCGGCAGCCCGGCCAGCCACGGACCGGCACTCTCCACACACAGCGCTCCGCCCGCCGCGTCCCACGAGAGCAGCGTGTCCGGCCGGTCCGCGAGCCAGAACCGGCCGCGACTGCGGGCCGCCGCGCAGGTCAGGTCCTCCAGGGCGGCGTAGAGCCGCCCCGGGTGGAAGGGGCGCGTCCGGCGCCAGACCAGGGTGGCGACCCCGTCCGCGTCCGCCTCCTGTGGCAGCAGCGCGCACGCCGGGTGCTGCCGGCCGGCCGCCGCGTCCACGTCGAAGGCGGCGAGCGCCGCCGCCGCGAGTTCGCCCACCGCGTCGACCGGCACCAGGCGGGCCGTCGGGTGCAGTTGGGCCACGAGCGCCCGGCCGGTCGACTCCTCCGCCGCCAGGTCCTCGGGCGCGTCCACCGCCGCCGCGCCCTCGGCGTCCGGGTCGCCGGGCGCCAGGACCAGCACGGACGGGTACTCCACCTGTCGCGCCCAGGTGTCCCCCACCGTCCGCTGGTCGGACTCCGCCACCGCGAGGCCGGCCTGCGCCAGGTCGTCGCCGCAGGCCAGGTACGGCACGACGAGCGCGGGGTCGACGGCCGTGAGCACGCCGCCAAGGCGCAGCCCGGGCTGGTCCGGCGCCGCCTGGGCCGAGGCCGCGGCCACGGCCTCCGCCACCGACTGCGGCTCGACCGAGTCCCACAGCTCCACGACGGCCAGCGAGAACCAGCCACCCGCGGCCAGCCGCTCCAACGTCGGCACCAGGTCGGCGCGGAGCGCGCAGCACGCGCAGTCGTTGACCATGGGCACCGCGTCCCGCTCCAGCGTCTCCCGGTGGTCGCGCACCGTGCGGCGCACCGCGCCGTCGCCGGCCGTCGCCAGGTCGTGGTGGACGGCGACGCTGCCGGGCACGGCGCGCAGGAGGCGCTCGACGGTCGCGCGGCGCGCGTCCGCGTGCAGCCCGGCGACGACCGCGACGGTCAGCGCGTCCCGGCCCATCAGCGGGCCCCCCGCCCGCCGTACCGGCGCTCGAACCGCTCCACCCGGCCGGCGGTGTCCAGGACGCGCGCGGTGCCGGTGTAGAAGGGGTGGCTCGCCGAGGAGATCTCGACGTCGATGACGGGGTACGTGTTGCCGTCCGGCCAGTCGATGGTCCTGTCGCTGGTGGCCGTGGACCGGGTGAGGAAGGCGTAGTCGGCCGCGCGGTCACGGAAGACCACCGGGTGGTACGGGGGGTGGATGCCGGGCTTCATGGCGGGGGCTCCTGGGTCTGCGGGTTTCCGCGATGGATGGCGGATGGGGGTGTTGGGCGGTCGGGGGCGGGTCAGCGCTCTTCCCGGAAGGTGACGTGCCGCCTGACGAGCGGGTCGTACTTCCGGAGCTGGAGCCGGTCGGGGTCGTTCCGGCGGTTCTTGCGCGTCACGTAGGTGAAGCCGGTGCCGGCGGTGGAGCGCAGTTTGATCACCGGGCGTAGTTCGTTTCGGGCCATGGCGGCTACTATACAGAAATGGTTTCCATTTTCATTAGGCCGACCGAGCCCGGTTCCGGCCCTGTCCGAGGAGGCGACCTGCCATGTCGGCGCACTGCCAGTTGACGGGCCGCGCGCCCGCGTTCGGCCGCTCCATCTCGCACTCGCACCGGCGCACGCCCCGCCGCTTCGACCCCAACATCCAGCGCAAGCGCTACTGGCTGCCGAGCGAGCGGCGCTTCGTGCGGCTCACGCTGAGCGCCAAGGGGATCAAGACGGTGGACGCGCTGGGCATCGAGGCCGCCGTGGCCCGCGTCCGTGCCCGAGGAGGGAAGGTCTGATGGCCAAGCAGAGCAAGATCGCCAAGAACGAGCGGCGGCGGCTGGTCGTCGCGCGGTACGCGGTGCGGCGCGCGGCCCTCAAGGCCGTGATCCGCGACCCGCGCACCCCCGACGAGGAGCGCCGCGCCGCGCGGCGGGAGCTGGACCGCCAGCCGCGCGACGCGAGCGCCACCCGGGTCCGCAACCGGGACAGCGTCGACGGCCGCCCGCGCGGCTACCTGCGCGCCTTCGGCCTGTCCCGGGTCAACCTGCGCGAACAGGCCCACGCGGGCTACCTGCCGGGGGTGCGCAAGTCGAGCTGGTGACCGGGCCCGCGCCCCGGGGGACGACACCCCCGGGGCGCGCGGCCTCGGCGCCCGGGGGCGGCGAGGCCGGCCCCAGGCCCCGGGTCCAACCCGTCGGGATACGGAAAGGCACGGGCCGGGCGTCAATCGGCGTAAGCGGTTCCGGTTTCGGCCACGGGATTGTCAGACCCCCCTGGAAGACTTCGTGGCATGAGATGGGCGGTGGCAGAGGCGGACGACGGGGGTGTGCGCCTCTGCCCGCTCGATGACGCGGGCCGGCCGAGCGGGCCGGTCCACCAGGCGCGTGACCTGGTGTCCGCGGTGCGCGAGCGGCCCGAGGTGACGCGGTGGGTGTGGCGGTCCACCGCCGAGGTGTACGGCCGCCTGCTCGCCGCGGGCGTGCGGGTCGAGCGGTGTTACGACGTGGAGGTCGCCGAGACGCTGCTGCTCGGGTACGCGGGCCAGTGGGGGCGGCAGCCGCGTTCGCTGGCCTCGGCGTGGGCGCGGCTGCGCGGGCTGCCGGTGCCGGAGGACCCCCCGGTGCGTACGGCCGACACGCAGCCGTCGCTGTTCGAGGCGGGCCCGCCGCCGTTGCCGCCCGGCACCGACCCGCTGGAGGCGCTGCTCGCGGTCTACGCCGACCAGGTGGAGCGCACGGCGGCCGTCGAGCGGCCGGAGCGGATGCGGCTGCTCATCACGGCCGAGTCGGCCGGCATGCTCGTCGCCGCCGAGATGCGGCGGGCCGGCGTGCCCTGGCGGGCCGACGTTCACCGGCAGGTGCTGGCCGAGCTGCTGGGCGAGCGGTACGCGGGGGGCCAGGAGCCGCGGCGGCTGACCGAGCTGGCGGACGAGATCTCGCGCGCGTTCGGCAGCCGGGTGCGGCCCGACCTGCCCGCCGACATCGTCCGGGCGTTCGCGCGGGCCGACATACGGATCGGCTCGACGCGCGCGTGGGAGCTGCGGGAGATCGACCACCCGGCGGTGGAGCCGCTGTTGCGGTACAAGAAGCTCTACCGGCTCTACACCGCGCACGGCTGGTCCTGGCTCCAGTCCTGGGTACGCGACGGGCGGTTCAGGCCCGAGTACCTGCCGGGCGGCACGGTCTCCGGGCGCTGGACCACCAACGGCGGGGGCGCGCTCCAGATCCCCAAGGTGGTGCGGCGCGCGGTGATCGCCGACCCGGGGTGGCGGCTGGTGGTGGCCGACGCGGAGCAGATGGAGCCGCGCGTGCTCGCCGCCATCTCGCGGGACCGTGGGCTGATGGAGGTCGCGGGCGGCGCGCGCGACCTGTACGCGGCGCTGTCCGACCGGGCCTTCGCCGGCGACCGCGCGCAGGCCAAGCTGGCCCTGCTCGGCGCGATCTACGGGCAGACCTCGGGCGACGCCCTCAAACACCTCGCCGACCTGCGCCGCCGCTTCCCGGCCGCGGTCGCCTACGTGGACGAGGCGGCCCGCGCCGGCGAGGAGGGCCGCCTGGTGCGCACCTGGCTGGGGCGTACCTGCCCCGCCGCCTCGCACGGATCCGACGCCGGGGCGGACGAGGCGGGGCTGCCGCAGGCGGAGGAGAGCGCACCGCCGGAGGGCGCGGGGACCGAGGGGGCCGCGGGTTCCACGGGGGCGTACGGGGTCGGCGCGCGGGCGCGGGCCCGTGGGCGGTTCACGCGCAACTTCGTCGTGCAGGGCAGCGCGGCGGACTGGGCCCTGCTGATGCTCGCCGCGCTCCGACGCGAACTGTCCACGCTCCAGGCCGAGTTGGTGTTCTTCCAGCACGACGAGGTGATCGTGCACTGCCCACAGGAGGAGGCGGCCCAGGTCACCGAGGCCATCCAGGCCGCGGCCGACCTCGCGGGCACCATAGCCTTCGGCACCACCCCGGTCCGCTTCCCGCTGACCCCGTCCGTGGTGACGTGCTACGCGGACGCGAAGGAGTGAGGCGGGCACCCGGGGGGGCGCGGGCGCGTACCGGGGCACCGCGAGAGGCGCGGCCCGGGGCTCGGCTCGTGGGCGTCGGCGGGCGCGGGTGATGGGGGGGTCATGCGGGCGGCGTAGTCCAGCGCGCGCCGCTGGCCGGGGGCTCGGACGATGAGCGTGGGGCCGCCGGGCGGGCGGCTCCGGTGTCGCCCGGGCGAGTGGGATAAAGGGAGTGCCTCGTGAGCCTCAGCCTTGAGCAACTGTGCCGCTGTTCGGTGGCCGTCGATCTCGGCGCCGCCCGGACCCGGGTCTACCTCAAGGAGACCGGGCTCATCGTCAACCAGCCGACCGTCGCCGCGGTGAACACCCGCACCGGCTCGCTCATCGCCGTCGGCTCGCTGGCCGAGCGGATGACGGGCCGCACCCCCGGGCACATCCGCGTGGTGCGGCCGGTCAGCGGCGGCACCGTCGTCGACATCGACATCGCCCAGCGCATGCTGCGGTTCTTCGTCGGGGACAAGGTGCGCCGTGCCTGGCGGCGCAAGCCGCTGCTGCGGGCCGCCGTCTGCGTCTCGCACGACGCCGACCCGCTGGCCCGGCGCGCCGCGGCCGAGACGCTGGCCGGGCTCGGCGCGCGCCGGGTCGAGCTGGTGGACACGCTGATCGCCGCGGCCGTGGGGTGCGGGCTGCCGGTGGAGCGCCCCGAGGCCACGATGATCGTCGTCTGCGGCGCGACGACCACGCACATCGCGGTGCTGTCGATGGGCGCGATCGTGGCCGCGGAGAAGATCCCGGTGGGCGGCGACATCATCGACCGGGCCGTGGTCGAGCACCTGCGGACCCGCCACGAGCTGCTGCTGCCCGGCCAGAGCGGGCACCCGTTGCACGAGGTGCTGCGTGGTGCCGACCCGGCCGTCGGGGGCGCCGAGGTGCACGGCAGGGACGTGACCACCGGGCTCGCCAAGTCCGTCCACGTGGACGCCGCCGACGTACGGGCCATCGTGCGCTCGCCGCTCACCGGCGTACTGGACGCCATGCGGGCCGTGCTCAGGCGCTGCCCGCCCGACCTGGTGGCCGACCTCGCCGACCGGGGCGTGGTCCTCGCGGGCGGCAGTGCGCGCCTGACCGGCCTGGACGAACTGCTCGCCCAGGGCACCGGCATGCACACGCACGTCGCCGACCGGCCCGACCTGTGCGCCGTCGAGGGCCTGGGCGCCCTCCTGGAGGGCAAGGTCCAGCCGCTTCCGCTCGGGCCGCTGAGCCGCTGAGGTAGCCCAGCCGCTGAGCCATCGGGTGCCCCTGTGCCCCTGTGCCTCTATGCCCCTGTGCCGCGGGCCTCGCGGCGGCCCGCCGTGGCGGGGCTCCGGGTCGGGTCGGGCGCGCGCGGGGCGCGGGGCGGCGCCACCCGGGGGCATAGGCCACACACGGCGCACCGGGAACTTCCGAGGGGCGCTCGGTGGTTGTCTGGGTGGTTCAAGCCCCGATGCGTAGCGCGCAAGGAGACAGTCATGGCCCTGTGGGACCGGTTGAAGGACTCCGCCCAGACGATGCAGACGCAGTTGCAGGCCAAGAAGACCGAGCTCAAGAGCGGGGCGTTCCGCGACGCCAGCATGGCGATGTGCGCGCTGGTGGCCGCGGCGGACGGTTCCGTCGACCCGGCCGAGCGGCAGCGCGTGGCGGCCCTGATCGCCTCGAACGACGTGTTGCAGAACTTCCCCGCCGACGACCTCCAGCGGCGCTTCGACGAGTACGTCAACCAGTTGACCCGCGACTTCGCGATGGGCAAGGTCGGCGTGTTGCAGACGATCGGCAAGGTGCAGAAGAAGCCGGTCGAGGCGCGTGCCGTGCTCCAGATCGGCATCGTCATCGGCGGTGCCGACGGCGACTTCGACAAGACGGAGCAGGGCATGGTCCGCGAGGCGTGCTTCGCGGTGGGCATCGACCCCTCGGAGTTCGACCTCTGAGGTCTCCCGCCGGCACGTTCGGCGCGCTCGGTGGCGCGCCCGCGCCGCTGGCGCGTGCGCGCGCCCGGTCCGTACCGTGCCCGCCACCGCGCACGCGCCCCGAGGGGCCCTGCGCGGCGGCGGGCGCGCGTGCTTTCGCGCCGGCTACGGCACCGGCGGCCGGTGCGTGTACGTCTTGCTGCGCATCAGGAAGTCGCCGAGGTAGCCGTCGTGCGGCAGCCCCGGCACCAGGACGTGCGTCGGGTGGTCGCCGACGTGCAGGTTGCGGATGGTGGGCTCCTCCAGCAGGCGGGCGACCAGCTCCTGGTCGGAGGTGAGGGCCGTGAGCACGATCGTGTCCCGTAGCGGGCCCACCCCGTCCTCCCGGCCCCACGGCGCGACCCACACGCACGGGAACGGCAGCTCGATCCGGGCCTGCGGCGCGTTCGCGTGGGGCAGTTGGAACACCGCCGGGCGCAGCACCGCCGAGCCGTCGCCGAGTTCGTCGACCACGGTGTCGCCGCCGAGCCACGCCGTGGCGTCCGCGGCCTCGGCGTACAGGAACTTCTCCAGGTCGCGCGCCGCGTCCACCCGCCGCACCGGCAGGACGGCCGCCGGGGACTCCGGCGCAAGGGACGGCAGGTCCGCCAGCCGCTCGGCGATGGCCCGCGCCACCGGCTCCGGGTCGCCCTCGACGAAGACGGCCGTGGCGTTCACACAGGCCGCGCCGGCCTGTTCGCCGACCGAGGCGACGATCGTCTCCAGGTGGCGCTGGACGTCGGCGTCCGCCGTGACGAGGATCTTGGCCCGGCCCGGCCCGTGCGGCAGCACGGTCGTGCTCGCGCGGTACGCGTCCACCACCGCGTCCCCGCCGTACACCATGGCCAGGTCGGCGCCGGTGACCAGGTCGTCGGCGACGCCGTGGTCGCTGGGCAGCAGGACGACGCGGTCCGTACCGAACCCCGCCGCGTGCAGCGCGGAGACCAGCCGGTGCGCGCTGAGCGGCTCGCGCCGCGAGGGGCGGACGGCGACGCGGTAGCCGAGGGCCAGCGCCTCCGCCCACTGCTCGTGGATGCCGGGGTGGTTGCCGGCGGCCAGCACGGCGAGCACGTCACCCCGCCGGATCCACACCGCGTTGCTGGTGCCGTACGACGCGTCCCGGCTGCCGCGCGGCCTGGCCTGGCCGGCGAAGCCGTACGCGCCGGCCAGGCCCGTCGCGACGGCCCGGGTCGCCTCGCGTACGACCGCGATCGGCAGGCCGCTGACCCGGCTGACGGCGTGCTCGTACTCCTGGGCGGTCAGGCCGTTGACGGTGGCGGAGCCGAACAGCCGGCCGGCCTCGGCCAGCGCCGCCGTCCGCTCGGCCACCGGCAGTGGCCGCGCCCGCCGCAACGCCGCCAGGGCGCGCCGTACGTACAGCCGGGGCACCAGGGTCAGCTCCGCGACCGGGTGGCCGGTGACGTCGTGGACG
The DNA here is from genome assembly GCF_029392895.1 of Streptomyces sp. 71268. Lineage (NCBI taxonomy): Bacteria > Bacillati > Actinomycetota > Actinomycetes > Kitasatosporales > Streptomycetaceae > Streptomyces > Streptomyces sp. 71268. Next base: position 4,613,997 of record NZ_CP114200.1, on the reverse strand, counting down.
GTCTCCCTGGCCTGCGAGCGGTAGGGCCCGTTCGGGCCGAGGGCGTCGAGGTGGATCAGTTCCGGGGCCTCGGACACGGGTCAGTACACCCCCTCGACCACGGCCGTGCCGGCGAACGTCGGAACCGGCCTGATGTCGGCGACCGCGTCGCCACCGAAGCCCGGGGCGCCCGGGAGCCGCAGCGCGGTGTCCCGCTCGAGGTTGTTGGGGATCAGCATGGCGCGGCTGACGTGGTTCATGACCACCTGGCCGCGTTCGCCGTACGGCACCGGCTCCCCGGTGTCCGGGTCCACGACGCGCATGCTGATGAACGGGTACGGCGGGTCGAAGGTGGACGGGGCGTCGGCGGCAAGACCGGCCCGCTCGTACATGCCACCGCCGACCATGGTGCTGCCGTAGAAGCCGAGCAACTGGGCGTCGGGGAAGACCTCGTCCCTGAGGAGGCCGCGGGTATCGACGCTCATCGAGGCGCCGCCCCAGATGAGGGTGCGCACCTTGCGGTTGATGAGGTCGGCCATCTCCTCGTGGTCGGCCAGTGCCTCGAGGAGCGGCGGCGTGGTGAAGACGACGCCGACGTCCTGGCTGCGCAGGATCCACTCGACCTGGTCCAGGACGTGTTCCAGGTATCTCCTGGTCTCCTCGGACCTGCCCTGCGCGACGCACTTCTTGGCCCACCGCGGGTCGAGGTCGACGGAGAACGGGACGCCGCCCCTGCGGTGCGCCATGGTGCGGCTTATCGGCCCGAATATGTGCGGGCCGCTCGGGCCGATCGTCAGCCAGTTCACATCGCGCGGGACGCCTCGGTCGTCGAGGACCTCGCTGTGCCAGGCGCACAGCTTCTCGTGGTGGTCGGGAAGCCAGGCGACGCGCTTGGGCGAGCCGGTCGTGCCGCCGCTCTCGTACACGTCCACCGGAACACGTTCGTCCCCGTATCCGCGTGGCACGAGATCCGCTATGCGGACGTCCCGTAACTCGTCCACGATGTTCGGGAAAAGCGCGAGATCGGCCTCGGTGCGAATGTCCGTGCGCGGGTCGAAGTCCAGGCTTTTGGCCCGCTCCAGCCAGAAACGGGAACCGGTTTTCGGGTTGAAGTGCCATTCCATGGCGGCGGCGAGCACGTCCGACATGGCCGGCGGCCGCGACCAGGCCGCGTCGAGCACCGAGGGGGCCGGCGCCGCCGGTACGGCCTTTTGGCGGGTGGACCGGGTGGCCCGCTCGGTGAGCACGTCGGCCACCGCCGCCGCCACCCGGTCCGCCTCGTCGTGGCTCATCACCAGGGGCGGGCTGATCAGCACGGTGTTCGGGTTGTTGCGCACGATGACCCCGGCGCGCTCGCGCACCAGCGGCGGCACCCACTCGGCCGACATCGGCTCCCCGGTGTCGGGGTCCCGGGTCAGCTCGACGCCGATCATCATCCCGACCTGCCGGACCTGGCCGACGATGGGCAGCTCCTCCAGCCGGCGCAGTCGGGCGCCGAGGTGGTCGCCCACGTCGGTGGCGGCCGCGAGCAGGTTCTCCCGCTCCACGATGGCCAGGTTCTCCAGCGCCACCGCGCAGGCGGTGGGGTGGCCGCTGTAGGTGTAGCCGCCGACGAACCCCTCGTCGCGGGTGACGACGTCGGCCACCCGGTCGGCCACCAGCAGCGCGCCGAGCGGGACGTAGCCCGAGGTCAGGCCCTTGGCCGTGACGATGAGGTCGGGCGCGACGCCCAGCGCTTCGGCGGCGAACCACCGTCCGATCCTGCCGAACGACGTGATGACCTCGTCCAGGACCAGGAGAATCCCGTGCGCGGTCAGGAGTTCGCGCACCCGTGGCCAGTAGTCGGCGGGCGGTTCGACCACGCCGGCCACGCCGAGGATCGGCTCGCCGATCATGACGGCGATCCGTTCGGCGCCGATCTCCTCGATCATCTCGCGCAGTTCGCGCAGGCAGAACTCGGTGGGGTCCTCGCCCCCGTACAGCTCGGGGTGGAAGGGCATCGGCGGCGTCAGGTGCCGCACGTTCGGCATCATGGGGCCGAATCCCTGGTGGAACATGGGGAATCCGGTCGCCGCCGCGCCGCCGTACGTGATGCCGTGGTAGCCGAAGTTACGGGCGAGGACCCAGGTGCGCTCCGGTTCGCCGCGCCGGTGGTGGTAGAGCCGGGCCATGCGCAGGGCGGCGTCGACCGCCTCGGCGCCGCCGCTGGTGAAGTACACCCGCTCCATCGGCGCGGGCGCCAGCTCGACGAGCCGCTCCGCCAGGTGGATGGAGGGCGCGTTGGTGAACTCGTGGAAGCTGCTGTAGTAGGCGAGTTGGGACATCTGCCCGGCCGCGGCCTCGATGAGTTCGCGGCGGCCGTGACCGACGTGCGCGAGCATGAGCCCGCCGGTGGCGTCCAGGTATTCCCTGCCGTGCGCGTCGCGTAACCGACAGCCGGCGCCCTCGACCATGACGACGCGTTCCGCTGAATCGCCGGGCAGATGGGGGTGGATCAATCGGGACTGGTCCTTTTTCACCAGTGCGTCTGCGTCTATGAGCGGAGGCGTCGCATTGAAGGGCTTCATCGCATCCTCACGTCAATAATGGGAGCAGAAAGTTCCATTCCTAGCGCATTGTGCGGAGACGCCCAGTGTGCAGCAGCGGAGCGGGAGAAGGCAGAGTTCCGGGCGACGGGTCCACCATGTGGAAGCGACAAAGCCTGTTTATCCGGCGCGAATTACTGTGAATTCCCCGTTCCGCGCGGACGGCCGCCCGTCATGCGACGGCGCGCGTTCCGCTTCCGCTCACCACCGCGCCCGGCGGCCACCGCCGCGCCTAGCGGTACGTGTTGACCAGTCGGGACAGATGGCGCCCGGCGATGGCCATGGGCTCCGCGCTACGGGAGACCTGCGCGGCGAGTTCGGCCCCCTCCAGGGTGCTGATCACGGTGTGGGCGAGGTCCCGGGCGTCCTGCTCGGCGATGCCGGCGTGCTGGAACTTCTCGGCGACCAGGCCGCGCCAGCGCTCGAACGCCTCCTCGACGGCCTGCTGGATGTCGGGTATCCGGCCCAGCGTCTCCAGGGCGGTGGCCGTGATCGGGCAGCCGTCCTGCCAGCCCGAGTCGCGCAGGTACTCCGCCACGACCCAGGCCAGCGCGACCACCGCATCGGCCGGGTCGTCCTTGGTGGCCAGGGCGTCGCGCAGCATCTGGGCGAAGTGCTCGTCGGCGTGGCGCACCGCCGCCGTCGCCAACTCCTGCTTGCCGCCGGGGAAGAAGTGGTAGACCGAGCTGAGGGCGACCCGCGCCTCGGTGGCGATCTGCTTGATGGCGGTGCCCTCGTACCCCTGGCGCATCATCAGCCGCGAGGTGACGTCGAGTATCCGCGCCCGGGTGCCCAGTGTCGCGACCATGTCGAACACCCTACCGGTGGAACGTTCATTCCAATCTGTGTACGCTCTGGATGGAACGTTCGCTCCACTCGAACCCGGCGAAGGGTTGTCCTCGTGCGCCACGACCGCGTCACCGCCAACGGCATCGACTTCTCCTACGCGGAGGAGGGCGACGGCCCGTTGGCGCTCCTGCTCCACGGCATGGTGGAGACGCCCCATGTGTACCGACACCTGATACCGGTCCTCGCCGACGCGGGGTACCGGGCCGTCGCACCGTCCATGCGAGGATTCGCCCCCACCCAGATCCCGCCGGACGGCAGCATGAGGCTGGCCGACCTCGTCGCCGACGCCAACGGCTTACACGAGGCGCTCGGCGGCGACGCGAACGCGGTGATCATCGGTAGCGACTGGGGGGCCTACACCACGTGGGGCGCCACGGCCCAGGCGCCCGGCCGGTGGTCGAAGGCCGTGGTGGCGACCATCCCGCCGGTGCGCTTCCTCAAGCCGCTGGATCCGGCCATGATTCACAAGCTCGGTCACTTCTTCTTCTTCCAGATGACCGTGGCCGAACAGATCGTCCCGCAGGAGAACTTCGCCTACCTGGACTGGCTCTGGGACTACTGGAGCGGCTCACTTCCGGGCGTCGACCTCGCTCGCGACATCGAGGCGGGCAAGGACGCGGTGCGCGATCCGGCGCGCCTGCGGCTGGCGCTTGAGCTGTACCGGCAGAACTTCCCCGCACAGACGTACGGCACCGACCGGTGGGAAGGGGGAGAGTTGCTGGCCGCACTGCCCACCCAGCCGACGCTGTACCTGCACGGCAGCGAGGACCCCAGCACCGACCGGGAGACGCTCGCGAGGATCGTGGCCGCGCTGCCCGCCGGGTCGGACGGGGTGATGCTGGAGGGGGTCGGCCACTTCCCGTTCATCGAGAACCCGGCCGAGGTGAACCGGCGCGTCCGCGCGTTCCTCACGGGCTGACCGACGGACGCCGCCGGCCGCCGGCCCCGGTGGGGAGCGGCGGCCGGCGGGCGCGGGCGAGACCGGGATCAGGCCAGGGTGGCGCCGCCGCGCCGGGCGAAGCTGGACATGATCGTGTTGTGGAACGGGCGGATGACGGTGAAGTACCGCTTGCCCGAGGGCTGGTTGTAGCGGACGACGGTGCTGCACGCGCCCTCGGTGCCGTGCGCCCCGTCCCGTACGACGAAGATCACCCGGTAGCTGAGGTGCTTGTCGTCCTTGCCCGCCACCACCTCGTCGGCCGAGACGTCGATGACCCGCATGGGGCCGAGCTTGGCGCCGGGGACGACCTCGCCGGGCTCCTGTACGGCGCCGCCGCGCAGGCCGAACGGCTTGACGATCTTGTCGCGCAGGGACATCAGGGCGATGACCCACTTCGGTGGCGAGCTCATCATGGCCTTGGCGAACTCGGCCGGGGTGGTGCCGGGGGCGACGTCCACCGCCACCGTGTCCACGTGATCGACACCGCCCAGGCTCTTCTCCCCGCTCGGGCTCACGGCCTCGGCGGACTTGCGGACGACAGGTCCTCGCGCCACGTCGCTCTCCTTCTGCGTCCTGCTGGCTTGTTTCGGTCTCGGCCCAAGGCTCGCACGCGCGCCCGCGCGCTCCGCGCACGCGCACACCGCTCGCCCCACTCCCCCGGCGCCCGCCCCACCACGGCGGGCGGGCGCCGCGCGGTCGCTCACACGGTGGCGAGCTTCTCGTCCTTGATCTGGCAGATGACGGCGCCGGCCGACACGGAGGCGCCGACGGCGGCCTCCAGGCCGTGGATGACGCCGGCGCGGTGGGCGTTGAGCGGCTGCTCCATCTTCATGGCCTCCAGGACCACGATGAGGTCGCCCTCCTCCACCCGCTGGCCCTCCTCGACCGCCGCCTTGACGATGGTGCCCTGCATCGGGGAGGCCAGCGCGTCACCGGTGGCCGCGCTGCCCGCGCTCCTGGTCTTCTTCCGCTTGGTCTTGCCCGCGCCGCCCGCAGCGCCGTTGCCGTTGGCGGCTGTTGGGGCGAAGCCGAGTGAGGCGGGGAGGGAGACCTCAAGGCGCTTGCCACCGACCTCGACGACCACGGTCTCACGACCGACGCCCTCGCCCTCACCGTCCTCACCGGCGCTCTCGCCGGGGGTGAAGGGCTTGATGTCGTTGACGAACTCCGTCTCGATCCACCGCGTATGCACCGTGAACGCCTCGGTCGAGCCCGAGCGCTCGGGGGCGAACGCGGGGTCGGCGACCACCGCGCGGTGGAAGGGCAGCGCGGTCGCCATCCCCTCGACCTCGAACTCCTCCAACGCCCGCGCGGCCCGCTCCAACGCCTGCCGCCGCGTGGCACCCGTGACGATCAACTTCGCCAACAACGAGTCCCAGGCCGGACCGATCACCGACCCCGACTCCACGCCCGCGTCCAACCGCACCCCAGGCCCCGAGGGCCCCGCGAACCGCGTCACCGTCCCCGGCGCCGGCAAGAACCCACGCCCCGGGTCCTCACCATTGATCCGGAACTCAAAGGAATGACCCCGCACCGGCGGGTCGTCATACCCCAACTCCTCGCCATCGGCGATCCGGAACATCTCCCGGACCAGGTCGAGACCGGTGACCTCCTCGGTCACCGGGTGCTCCACCTGAAGACGGGTGTTGACCTCGAGGAAGGAGATCGTGCCGTCCTGACCGACCAGGAACTCACACGTGCCCGCGCCCACGTACCCGGCCTCACGCAAGATCGCCTTCGACGCCCGGTACAACTCCGCGTTCTGCTCCGGAGACAGGAACGGTGCCGGGGCTTCCTCGACGAGCTTCTGGTGCCGGCGCTGGAGGGAGCAGTCGCGGGTGGAGACCACGACCACGTTGCCGTGCTGGTCGGCCAGACACTGGGTCTCCACATGCCGCGGCCGATCCAGGTAGCGCTCCACGAAGCACTCACCCCGCCCGAAAGCGGCCACCGCCTCACGCACGGCCGAGTCGTAGAGTTCGGCGACCTCCTCCAGCGAGCGGGCCACCTTCAAGCCCCGTCCGCCGCCACCAAAAGCCGCCTTGATCGCGATCGGGAGGCCGTGTTCGCGGGCGAAGGCCACGACCTCCTCCGCACCGGAGACCGGGTCGGGGGTACCAGCCACCAGGGGAGCGCCGGCGCGTTGGGCGATGTGGCGGGCCGCGACCTTGTCCCCCAGGTCCCGGATGGCCTGCGGGGGCGGGCCGATCCAGGTCAATCCCGCGTCCAGTACGGCCTGGGCGAAGTCCGCGTTCTCCGACAGGAAGCCATAACCGGGGTGGACCGCGTCCGCGCCGGACTCGGCCGCCGCGGCCAACACCTTGCCCATGTCCAGGTAACTGGTGGCCGGAGTGTCACCACCCAACGCGTACGCCTCATCAGCAACCCGCACATGCAACGCGTCCCGATCCGGGTCCGCGTACACCGCCACACTCCCGATCCCGGCATCCCGACAAGCACGGGCAACACGGACAGCGATTTCGCCACGGTTGGCGATGAGCACCTTGCGCATGGGTCTCCGATTCCCTTTTCCCACCGGCCGCGTCACCCGGGCCGGGTGCGTCAGCTCCGCTGACGACGCCGCCGGCGTCGTCACCTTCGTCAACGGCCGAGTGCCGTCAGGCGTGCCGGCCACGGCGGGCCGACCGCCCGCCGCGGCGGCCCGCGTCCCGGGCGCCCCGGGTAAGGCGCCGCTCATGCGGTCCACGACCCGGGCGCGCGGTAGCCGAGGGCGCCGGCGCGGCCGGGGCCCGGATGGTCCCAGCTCACCCGGGGGCGGCCCGGGCCGCGCGCCGGGCCGCGCCGCGCGCCCTGGGCCAGGGTGGCGAACACCGCGGCGAGCGCGGCGACTTCCTCGGCGCCCGGCGCGCCGCGTACGACCCGCAGGTGGGCGTCGTCGGTCGGCGCGGGCGCGGTGCCCGCGGTGGGCTGCTCGTGGACGGCGCTGGGCGCGCCGCCGTGCCTGGTCGCGCCCATCACACCGGCGGGTTTCCGTGCTTGCGGGAGGGCAGGTCGGCGTGCTTGGTGCGGAGCATGGCCAGCGAGCTGATCAGCGCGGAGCGGGTCTCGCGCGGGTCGATGACGTCGTCCACCAGGCCGCGTTCGGCCGCGTAGTACGGGTGCATCAGCTCGCTCTGGTACTCCTTGATCTTTTGCTGGCGTACCGCGTCCGGGTCGTCGGCGGCGGCGATCTCGCGGCGGAAGATGACGTTGGCCGCGCCCTCGGCGCCCATGACGGCGATCTCGTTGCTGGGCCAGGCGAGCGAGACGTCCACGCCGATGGAGCGGGAGTCCATGACGATGTACGCGCCGCCGTACGCCTTGCGCAGGATGACCTGGACGCGCGGGACGGTGGCGTTGCAGTACGCGTAGAGCAGCTTGGCGCCGTGCCGGATGATGCCGCCGTGCTCCTGGTCGACGCCGGGCAGGAAGCCGGGCACGTCCACGAGGCTGACCAGCGGGATGTTGAAGGCGTCGCAGGTCTGCACGAAGCGCGCGGCCTTCTCGCTGGCGTGGATGTCCAGGACACCGGCGAGCGAGGCGGGCTGGTTGGCGACGATGCCCACGACGTGTCCGTCGAGCCGGGCCAGGGCGCAGATGATGTTGGTGGCCCAGGTGGGTTGGACCTCGAAGAAGTCGTGGTCGTCCACGATCTCCTCGATGACCTGGCGCATGTCGTACGAGCGGTTGGGGTCGCCGGGTACCAGGTCGAGCAGCGCGTCGGTGCTGCGGTCGGCCGGGTCCTCGGTCTCCTCGACGGGGGCGGTCTCGCGGTTGTTCTGCGGCAGCATCGACAGCAGGTAGCGGACCTCCTCCAGGCAGCTCTCCTCGTCGTCGTAGGCGAACGCGGCCACGCCGGAGACCGAGGCGTGCACGTCGGCGCCGCCGAGGCCGTTCTGGCTGATCTCCTCGCCGGTGACGGCGCGCACGACGTCGGGCCCGGTGATGAACATCTGCGAGCTCTCGCGGACCATGAAGACGAAGTCGGTCAGCGCGGGGCTGTACGCGGCGCCGCCGGCGCAGGGGCCGAGCATGACGGAGATCTGCGGGATGACGCCGGAGCAGCGGGTGTTGCGCTGGAAGATGCCGCCGTAACCGGCGAGCGCGGTGACGCCCTCCTGGATGCGGGCGCCGGCGCCGTCGTTGAGGGAGACCAGCGGGGCGCCGGCCGACTCGGCCAGGTCCATCAGCTTGTGGATCTTCTGCGCGTGGGCCTCGCCGAGCGCGCCGCCGAAGATCCGGAAGTCGTGCGCGTAGACGAAGACGGTACGGCCGTGCACGGTGCCCCAGCCGGTGATGACGCCGTCGGTGTGCGGCTTCTTGTGTTCCAGCCCGAAGCCGCTGGCGCGGTGTCGGCGCAGCGTCTCGATCTCGTGGAAGGAGCCCTCGTCGAGGAGCAGGTCGATGCGCTCGCGGGCGGTGAGCTTGTTCTTGGCGTGCTGGCGCTCGGTGGCCACCGGGTCGCCCGCGTAGATGCCCTCCTTCAACTCCCTTAGTTTCAGGAGCTGTTCGGGCAGCCCGCCGGTGCTCGGGTCCTCGGGCAGGTCGTCGGTGGTGATCCGCCGATCGTCGGTGATGCTCATGGTGCGCGTCCCCCTGGGCTTTGCTGGTGTCAGGCCGCCGCGGCGGCTGTGGGTGCGAGGGCGTCGAGGGTCTTGGCCATGCGGCGCTCGTCGCCCGTGGTGAACGACGCCAGGTCGGGCACGATGCGTCGGCACAGGCCGCTGAGCACCTTGCCGGGGCCGACCTCGACGAAGTGGGTGACGCCGGAGGCGGCCATCAACCGCACCGACCCGGTCCACCGCACCCGGCCGGCGAGTTGGCGGCGCAGCGCTTCGGTGATGCCGCGCGCGCTGGTGGCGTAGTCGGCGGTGACGCCGGAGACCACCGGGGTGCTGGGCTCGCGGAAGGTGACCTGGTCGAGTTCGGCGGCGAACTCCTCCTCGATGCCGCGCATCAGCGCGCAGTGGAAGGGCGCGCCGACCGGCAGGGCGATGGCCTTCATGGCACCGGCCCGCTGCGCGGCCTCGCGGACCTTCTCGATGGCGCCGGCCTCGCCGGAGACGACCGACTGGCCCGGCTCGTTGTCGTTGGCGACCTCGGCGACCTGGCCGGTCTCGGCCGCGACCTCGGCGCAGATCTCCTCGACGGTGGCCAGGTCGAGGCCGAGCACGGCGGCCATGGCGCCGGGCACCTCCTCGTTGACGCCGGCCATCAACTGACCGCGACGGCGCACCAGGCGCAGCGCGTCGCGCCAGTCCAGGACGCCGGCGGCGACCAGGGCGGTGTACTCGCCGAGGCTGTGACCGGCGACGACGTCGGGGTGCACGCCCCGGTCGCCGAGCACGTCGAGGGTGACCAGGCTGGTGAGGAAGACCGCGGGCTGGGTGATGGCGGTGTCGCGCAGCGCGTCCTCGGGGCCCTCCCAGCACAGCTTGGAGAGCGGGATGCCGAGGATGTCGTCGGCCTGCCGGTAGTAGGTCTCCACCAGGTCGGGGCGGGCCGCGACGAGGTCGAGGCCCATGCCGACCTTCTGCGAGCCCTGGCCGGGGAAGAGGAACGCGGTTTTGCCGCGCTCACCCTCGGCCTCGCCCGCGCCGGAGGCGGCCGGGGCCGCCGCGGTGGCCGGGGCCGTCGCGGAGCCCGTGGCTGCCGGGGCCGCGGAGGAGGCCGTGGCCTCGGGGTGCTGGGTGTCGGTGTGCGTCAAGGCGTACTCCTCACGCGCTCGGCAGCTTGCTGAGGCGCATCGTGTCGTCCGGGCGGGACCGCGGCGGGGCGGTCGGCGGGGTGGCGGGCTTGGTGTCGCGTACGAAGAGGACCACCAGGACCGCGCCGACCAGGGTGATGGCGGCGGCGTACCAGGCGCCGTACTCCATGCCCTCGGTGACGGCCTTCTGCTTGAGCGCGGCGGCGGCCTCGGCGGTCGCCTCGCCCTTGCGCTGGAGGTCGGTCATCTCCTCGGTGGCCGCGTCGGTGCGGTTGCTCATCAGCGCGCCCATGATGGCGATGCCGACCGCGTTGCCCACCTGGCGGATCATGGTGCCGGCGCTGGCGGCCACGCCGACTCGGTCCTGCGGGGCGGAGGAGATGGTCAGCTCGGAGGCGACGGGCATGGCGACGCCCATGGCCAGGCCGGTCAGCAGCATGCCGGGCAGCAGCAGGGTCCAGGAGCCGGAGTCGCCCTTGGGGTCGGCCAGCGTGTAGAGCGCGATGCCGACGGCCATCAGGGTCATCGCGAAGACCAGGGCCTTGCGCACGCCGGCCTTGGCGACGATCCGGCCGCCGACCGGCGCGCCGATCATCAGCATCAGCGTCATCGGCAGCAGCCGCACGCCGGTCTCCTGGGCGCTGAGGTCCAGGCCGGTCTGGAGGTAGATCGACAGGTAGAAGATCACCGAGAACATGCCGGCGCCGAGCAGGAACGAGGTGGCGATGCTGCCGCCGAAGGACGGCCGGCGGAACCAGCTCAGGTCCATGATGGGCGCCCTGGAGCGGGCCTCGACGGCCAGGAAGCCGGCCAGCAGGACGACGCCGCCGCCGAGCAGCCCGAGCACCCGGGTGGAGGTCCAGCCCCAGGAGTTGCCGTTGATCAGGGCCAGGTTGACGCAGAGCAGCGAGGCGCTGAGGGTGACGAGGCCGGGCAGGTCGATGGAGTTGCCGCTGCTCGCGCGGCGCTGGTCGGCGCCCATGCCGGCGAGGGCGGCGAAGATGACGACCGCGCCGATCGGTACGTTGATGAGAAAGATCCACTCCCAGCCGGCGTGGTCCACCAGGAGGCCGCCGATCAGCGGGCCGAGCGCGGTGGCCAGGCCGCCGACGGCGCCCCACATCATGATGCCCTTGGCGCGCGCCTTGCCCTCGAAGGAGGAGTAGACGATGGCCAGCGTCAGCGGCATGACGACGGCGCCGCCCACGCCCTGGACCACGCGGCCCACGTGCATCGTGGTGATGTGCTCGGCGCCGAGCAGGGTGATCTCGCCCGCGGCGGCGCACAGCACCGAGCCGGCGAGGAAGATGACCACGCCGATGACGTAGATGGCCCGCTGCCCGAACAGGTCACCCAGCCGGCCCGCGGTGACGATGAGGACGGCCAGGGCCAGCATGTACGCGTTGGCCACCCACTCCAGGTCGTCGAAGGTGGCGTCCAGGTCGTCGCCGATGGTCGGCATGGCCACGGTGACGACGGTGACGTCGAGCAGCGCGATGAACAGGCCGAGCAGCGCGGCCAGCAGGGTCAGTCCGGGCTTGTTGCGCGGTGGCAACGCCCGTAGGTGCAGGGTGTTTCCCGACATGAGGTGTCCTCGTGCCCTTCGTCTCGGTGTCAGCCCGCCCGCTGGCGGTCCACGAACGCGATGATCAGATCGGCCACTTCCTGCGCCTGTTCCACGTGGCAGAAGTGGCTGAAGCGGGGGTCCATGCACAGCTCGGCGCTGGGCATGTCCGCCTGGAGCGCATCGGCACGATCGCCCAGCATCCCCGGGTCGTTGGGGCTGCCGATCACCAGCGTGGGAACCGATACGTGGGAAAGCGCGAGCGAGGACGCCGCGCTGTACTGGTCGAAGAGGGCCAGGAACGCCTGGGGGCCCATCTTCTCCAACATCTTGCGCACCATGGTGTTGAAGATGTCGGGGTCCATCGTGTGGGCCCGCGGGCCCAGCCGGGTCTGGAGGCCGGCGGTCATCACGGCCGCGAACTGCTGCCGGAAGCCGTCGAAGATCGCCCAGTCCACGGGTTGGGTGGGCGACCAGTAGAAGGGTGAGAGCAGGATCAGCGCGTCCAGCTTGGGGTTGGCGCCCGAGGCCAGCCACTGGAGCACGGAGTTGGCGCCCATGGAGTGCGCGATGAGCACCGAGACCGGCTCGGGCATCATCTGCAGGCCGCCCTCGATCCACTGCCCGCTGGTGGCCCGGGCGCGCCAGCGGTAGGTGCCGCCGGAGCGCCAGGGCATGTCGAGCGGGAAGCTGCGGAAGCGCCCGGACAGGAGCTGGCTCAGCTTGGTGTAGCTGCTCCAGTCGTCCTCCAGGCCGTGTACGAGCGCGGCGGCGGGCAGCTCGGCGAACCGGTGGACGGCCAACTCCTCGCCGTACAGCAGCGACGCCTTCACCGGGGCGGGTCCGGACTCGGGGCTCATGCCCGGCTCCGGGGCGGTTCGAGGCGCAGCAGGGTGAGGTTGCCGCGCGGGCCGAGGGCGCCGACCACGGCGCTCTCGCGCACGCCGCGCACCAGGTGCTGGGCCAGGCCGAGTACGGGCGTGGCCGACGCCTGTGGGGCGCCGGTGGTCACGGTCAGGGCGGTGGTCGCGCCGCGCGTCTTGGCCCAGTCCTCGGCGGCCTGGGCGGCGTGCGCGCCGCCGGTGGCCGGCAGGGACAGGTGCAGCACGCCGGGCGGGGTGCCCAGCGCGTCGAGCGCGGCGGCCAGCACGCGCTGGGCGGCGGCCGGGTTGCCGGGCACCGTGCGCCGGGAGCCGCCGGTGAGCAGGGCGTGCACGGTGGCGCCGCGCTCGGCGGCGCGCTCGGGGCGCTCCAGGTGCAGCAGGCAGGCGCCGGCCGCGTCCACGCCGGGCCCGGTGACGGTGCGGGCGGCGGCCGGCGGGCGGCCCTCGACGGCGCCGACCAGCACCGCGTCGGCCCGGTCGGCGGCCATCGCGCGGGCGCCGACCAGCGCCGACTCCAGTCCGGCGGTGAGCGGGTTGACCAGCGTGATGTTGAAGGCGCGCAGGCCGTGCGCGATGCCGAGCCGGCCGGCGGGGACGTTGACGGAGAAGTTGGGGCACTCGACGGGGCTGATGCCGGCGATGCCCTCGGCGAGCAGGGCCCGGTCGATGCGGTCCACGACGGCGTCGACCGCGAAGTTGGTGCCGAGCGCGACGCCGACCCGCTCGGGGGCGTGCTCCGTGGCGCCGTCGGCGGCCTCGTTGGCGTGGGCCAGGGTGAGTTGGACGGCGGCGAGCGCGGCCCGGGTGGCCTCGGGCAGGAACCGCCAGCCGCGCTTGCCGAGGAACTCGGCGGGCGCGAAGTTGTCCAACTCGGCCACGGACCAGGGACGTTCGTCGTCGGTCGGCTCGGTGCGCCAGAGGTCGGCGGCCCGGGCCAGCTCCCGCGCCCCGATGGCGGGGCGGCTGACGGCGCCGACGCCGGTGATGGCGACCGGTGCCGAGGTGGACACGTTCACGCTGCTCCCTCCCGTGGGGACACGGGGCGCCCGGGCCTGGCGGCCCGCCCGTGGGTCTCGGTCGTGGTGGTCGCGGCGGGGTCCGTCGCGCCCGGTTCCAGGGCCGCGATGGCCACGGAGATGTTGTTGCCGCCGAACGCGTACGCGTTGACGAGGACCGCGCTGCCGGCGCTGGCCTGCGGCGCGTCCCGGACCACCCGCAGCTCGCAGGCCGGGTCCAGCTCGCGCAGGGTGCCGACCGGCGGCACCGCGCCGTCCCGCAGCACCAGGGCGGCGGTCAGGCAGGAGAAGGCGCCGGCGGCGCCGCCGCTGTGGCCGAGCGAGGCCTTGATGGCCGTCACCGGTACGTCGGGCGTGCGCGGCCCGAGCAGGGCGGCTGTGGTGCGGCTCTCCACCGCGTCGTTGGCGGGCGTTCCGGTGCCGTGGCAGAGCACTGCGCCGATGTCGCCCTGGCCGAGCCCGGAGCGGTGCAGCGCCTCGCGTACCGCGCGCAGCGCCTGGGTGCCCTCGGGGTCGGGCGCGGTCTCGTGGAAGGCGTCGCAGCTCCACCCGGAGTCGAGCACCCGGGCGTAGGGGCTGGCGCCCCGGCCGCGCGCGTGAGCGGCCGACTCCAGGACGAGGAAGGCGGCGCCCTCCCCGTACACGGTGCCGGCCCGGTCGGTGTCGAAGGGGCGGCAGGGGCCGGGCTCGGCGGCGCCCAGGCGTAGGAACGCGCCGACGGCGGGCCGCGAGACGGCCTCGGTGCCGCCGACGAGGACCACCTCGGCCTCGCCGGCGCGGATCATCTCGGCGCCCATGGCCACCGCGTAGGCGCCGGCCGCGCAGGCGGTGGAGACGGTCAGGCCCGGGCCGTGCAGCGCGAGCCGCTCGGCGAGCAGGCCCTGGGTGTCGTACGGGTACCACTGGAGGCCGGTCAGCTCGCGACGGCCGTCGCGCTCGGCCTCGCGCAGGTCGCTGTCGCCGTTGCCGGTGCCCACGACCATGCCGACGCCGTCGAGGACCGCGGGCCCGGCGTCCGCGAGGCCGGCGTCGCGCAGCGCGTCGCCGGCGGCGGCCAGCGCGAAGCCGCTGGCCCGGCCCGGCTCGTCGCCGGGGTGCGGGGCCGGGCGCGGGGCGTCGGTGACCGGGTAGGTGTGGGTGCCGTCGACGGCGGTGCCGGGCGCGACGAGCGGGCGCACCGGGACCTCTCCGCGCAGCAGCCGCTCCCAGTACTCCCCCGGGTCGTTGCCCAGCGGCGAGACGACCCCGAGTCCGGTGATGACGACGTCGGTGGTCATCAGGAGGCCCAGGTCAGTTCGTCGGAGGGGCGCATGACGGCGATGGCGTAGTCCACCTTGGAGACCAGCTCGTCGTCCACGTAGCTCTCGCCGCTCATGATCACGTTGTCGCCGACGAACTGGTCGATGCGCACCTCGTGGCGGAGCGTGTCCCCCGGGTAGACGGGGCGGCGGAACTCCATGCCCCGGGCGGCGGCCAGGATCAGCCCGCCGTTGCGCTCGCGCGCCTGGGACCTCACGTGCCGCATCCACAGGAGCGCGCCGCCCTGGCCCCAGGACTCCATGAGGAGCGCGGGCGGGTAGGCGAAGGCGCGGGTGGGTGCCCCGGGGGCGATGCCCGCGTAGCACGGCTCGCTGCCGGTCACGGTCTTCGCGGTGGTGATCCGGTCCGGGGGTGCGATGTCGAGCACCTTGTCCACGAGCAGGATCGGGTGGGCGTGCGGTATCAGTTCGCGCAGCTCGGCGTAGTCGATCATGAAGTCCCCGTACGTTGGGTGGCCTGGCGGCCGGTGGACCGGTGGTGGCCGGTCAGGCGGCGCCCGATCCGGTCGGTTCCTCGGTGGGAAGCACGCGGAACGCCATCTTGACGAGTGCCGCCTTGGCCTCCCCGTTGGTGCAGTGCGCGACGACGCGCACGGTGTCGTTACCGGCGTCGTCGTGGCCCGGCTGGCACACGCAGCGCACCTGGAGGGTGTCGCCGGGGCGCAGGGCGGTGGTGAACCGCACCGAGGAGATCTCGGCCGGCTCGACGAAGGTCCGCTCGCCCCGGTGGGCGCGCACCAGGCGCAGCACCGCGTCGAAGACGGACTCGATGATGAAGGCGCCCGGGTAGACGGTGAACTCGGGGTAGTGGCCCTCCAGGTACGGGTCGTCCTCGCGCACGGTCTTGCGGACGACGACCTCCGTCTCGGAGACCACCGCGATCTCGTCCACCGGGTCGATGGGCGTGGCCCGCAGCCTGCCGGTGACCGGCGTGAAGGCCGGCCCGGCGGGGGCGGCGGTGCCGCCCCCGGCCCGCTGGGTGACGGTCACAGCGACACTCCGCCGTCGACCTCGATGACCTCGCCGGTGATGTACCTCGCCCGGTCGGAGACCAGGAAGGACACCAGGTAGGCGACCTCGTCGGCGCCGCCGTAGCGCTTCATCGGGATGGTCTTGAGGGCCTCGGCGCGGATCTTCTCCGGCAGCGCCTCGGTCATGTCGGTCTCGATGAAGCCGGGCGCGACCACGTTGACCCGGATGCCGTACCCGGCGACCTCCTTGGCCAGCGAGGCGCTCATGCCCTGGATGCCGGCCTTGGAGGCGGAGTAGTTGGACTGGGTGGCGTGGCCGTAGACGCCGGAGATGGAGGACATGTTGACGATGACGCCCTCCTTGCGCTTCATGAAGTCGAAGACGACCGAGCGGCAGAAGTTGAACGTGCCGTTCAGGTTGGTGTCGATGACGGCCTGCCAGTCCTCGTGCGGCATGAGGACCATCGGGTTGTCCTTGACGATGCCGGCCGAGTTGACGAGAACGCTGACCGGGCCGAGCGCCGCCTTGGCGTCCTTGATGAACGCCTGCACCGCGGCGTAGTCGGCCACGTCGCAGGGCGCGTGGTAGACCTGCGCACCCTGTTCGCGGATGAGCTTCTCGGTCTCGGCGGCGGCGTCGTTCCCGCTGCGGTAGCAGAACGCGACGTCGTAGCCGTCGGTCGCCAACTGGACGGCGCAGGCGCGGCCGATGCCGCGCGAGCCGCCCGTGACGATCGCCATGGGGCGCTGGATGTCGGTCTCGGTCACTGTTCTCGTCCTCTCGTCCGTGCGATCGGGGCGAAGCGGCGTCAGCCGCAGCCGCCCGCGGTGTCGTGGTCCATGGAGCCGTACCGCTGGATCAGGTCGGCGGGGATGTCGGCCAGCGGGTCGGGGCCCCAGTCGGCGTCGACCAGCGGGTAGTTCTCGGTCTGGGTCTCAGTGGCTACTGCGGTCATCGTTCAGCTCTCCTTCACGCGGCCTTGCTCGCGGCGGTGGCCAGCGCCTCTTCCAGCGTGGTCACGAAGTCGTCCAGCCGGTCCAGGCCCCAGAAGCGGTGCCGGCCGACCTTGAAGTACGGGACGCCGAAGACGTCGTCCTCGTACACGCGCATCAGGGCCTGCACGCCGGCCTCGCGGATGTGCGCCTCCTCGGGCGCGTTCACCAGGGCCTCGGCGTCCAGCCCGGCCTCGACGCACACCCGGCGCAGCGTGTCGCGGTCGCAGATGTCCTCGCCCCGCTCCCAGCGGGCGGCCATCGCGGCGGTGTAGTACTCGCGGTGCACGCCCAGCTCCTTGGCCTTGATCCAGGCCAGGTGCGGCAGCTCCCACCACTCGTCGCCCTTGTCGATCGGCCACTTCATCGGGTAGCCGTACTTCTGCGACAGGCGCTTGGTGTCGTTGAGGATGTACAGGTGCTTGGCCTTGCTCATGGCCACGTAGTGGAACTCGCCGCCCTGCTCCTCAAGCGCCTTGCTGCTGATCGCGTCGGGCTCGAAGAACGGGATGTACTCGATGAGGTCCTGGGCGTTCGGGACGCGCTCCTCCAACTGGCGCACCGCCATCCAGCTGAACGGCGAGCGCAGCGAGAAGTACAGGCGCGGCGGCTTCCTCACGCGGCACCCCCGAGCAGCGTCGCCTGGGTGGCCTCGTCCAGCACGGCGACCGTGCCGGCCTGCTCGCCCCGGCTGATGGCGTACCCGTGCATGATCGTGCCGGTGGCGGCGCGCTCCAGGGTGTCGCCCCGGCGCACGTAGCAGTCCATGCGCGCGGTGTACATGGTGTCCTTGAGGATGTCCTCGACCTTGAAGACGGTGTGCACCGTCTCCTCCATGTAGATGTCCGAGAGCATCTGCACCCGGGCCCGGGAGACCACCGGAATCCAGCCGCGCTCGTCGAGCAGCTTGCCGACGGCCAGCCCGCGGTCGGCCAGGAAGCGGTCCACGACCTCCTCCATCGTGCGGATGTACGCGGAGTGCTGGAGCCGGTCGGAGAAGTGGCAGTAGTAGTACGGCGCGCGCCAGTCCCACAGGTAGGCGCCGGAGCCCTCGGGGGCCAGCACGTCGGCGACGGTGCTCCCGGCGGGGATCTCCAGCGTGGCCTTGGCCGAGTTGGTCAGCGCGGCCACGTCCGGCACCACGTACGGCTCCAGGATGGCCGGCACCGGCTCGGAGCCCGAGCCGTCCTTGACGGCGACCAGGGCGACCTGGACCTTGCCCTTGAGGACGGTGACGGTCTCGCCCTCGCGCTCGACCGTGAGCGACACGTTGAACGGCGCGCCCTGGCCCGGCTTCGGCTTGCCGGAGACGACGGTGGCGTACACCTGCTCCTCGGCCTCCAGGGCCACCGGAAGCTGCACGGAGGAGTCGACGATCTCCAGGCCGAGGCCGTAGCGGTGGTAGATGTCGCGGGCGCCCACGCCGCGGTCGCGGAAGTACTGCAGCACCCCCTCCTCGACCAGGTACATGAAGTGCTTGAACCCGATCCAGGTGCGGATGTTGGCGCCCTCGTAGCGGGGCTGGCCGACGTAGCTGGTCGGCTGCCCGTCGAGCAGTTCAGTCACGGTTGTTCCTCCTTCGGATGAGTCGGCGGCGGACCGGGGGTCGCGGAGGAAGTCGGCGACCTCCGCGGTCATCTCCTCGGCCCGGTCGATGTGGCAGAAGTGGCCGTAGCCGGGTCGGCTGCGCAGCGTCGCGGCGGGCACGGCGTCGGCCAGGGCCCGCGCGCGCATCGGCGTCAGCCCCTCGTCGCCGGGCCCGACGTAAATCAGCGTGGGCACCGTGACGCGGGACAGGTCGAGGTGGCCGGACTCCTCGAACGCCTCGTAGAAGACGGGGAACGCGCTGGGCACGGCCCGCTCCAGGAGCTTGCCCTCCATCAGGGCCAGCACCTCGCGGTCCATCCGGGCGGCGCGCGGGCCGAGCGAGACCCGTAGCCCCTCCACCAGCACCCGGCGCAGCGCGGCCACCGAGCGCGTCCGCAACTGGTCGCTGAGCGGGAAGCCGGCCGGCCGGTAGAACGGCGCGACCAGCACCACGGCGTCCAGCTCGGCCCGCGGGTCACCATCGCCGGCCTGTTGGGGCAGGTCGGCGAGGTGGGCCAGGATGGCGTTGGCGCCGAAGGAGTGGCCGAGCAGCGCGCGCGGGCGCTCGGGCAGCAGCGCCAGGGCGCGCCGCAGCCAGTCGGCCGGGCCGCCCTCGGCGGTCCACGCGTAGTCGGTACCGCCGCACCAGGGCAGGTGCAGCGAGTACGGGGTGTACCCGGGCAGCGCGCCGAGCACGGTGCGCCAGCTCTTCCAGCCGTCCTCCATGCCGTGCGCGGCGACGATCGGCGGACCGCTCCCGGGGCCCCGCCACACCTGCACGGGTCCCTCGGTCGCGACCAGCGTCCAGCCGTCCACCACGGTCATGCCGCGGCCCCCGCTTCCCGCCGGGCCCCGGCACGGGTCACGTCCACGGTCAGCCAGGCGTCGTCCGCGTCACCGCAGCGCACGGTGGTGGCGCCGGTGTCGGAGTCGCCGGCGAGCCTCGCGGCCGCCGCGGCCAGGTGGACCACGCCCGCCGCGCCGTACAGCTCGCCCACGACCGGCTGGCCGCCGGCCGGGCCCGGGTCGCTGGTGTGGCGGGTGACCGGGCCGACGGTGATCCCGGTGTCGGTGGGCCAGGCGCCGGGCCGGCCGAGCAGCACGCAGCCCGCGCCGGCGACCAGTTCGCCCGGGTCGCCGGGGCGCAGCGCGGCCAGCGCGCGGGCCACCGGGTCGGCGGGCTCGACGCCGACGACGACGGCGCGCTCGGCGCGCCCGGCGAGCAGCAGCAGCCGGGCCAGCCGCACGGCGTCCAGGCCGGCCGTCGCGCCGGAGCACACGGCCAGGTTGGGTCCGTTGAAGCCGTACCTGATGGCGATCGAGGACGCGATGACGTTGCTGGACGCGTTGGGGGCGTCCAGCGGGCTGACGACGGAGCCGCCGCGCGAGCGCATGTCGTCCAGGACCGTGCTCACCGTCTCGACGTTGCCGAGGTTGGAGGCGACGACGACGGCGGTGCCCGGCGCGTACGGCAGCGGTTCGGCCAGCTTGCCCGGGGGCAGCCCGAGCGCGCGGTGCGTGGCGCACAGCGCGAGCCGCGTGGACGGCTCCTTGCCGAGCAGGCCCTTGCGGCCCAGCACGTCCTTGGCGTCCTCGGGCGCGCAGGCCGGCTCGGCCGGCGAGCCGGGCAGTTCGGCCTCGGTCAGCCCTGGCACGTGCACGGCCCAGCCGGCGACGGACAGCGGCTGGTCGGCCGCGCGGGCCTGGCTACGCATCGTGTTCCGGGTCTCAGGCATCGACGGCCTCCACGATCGTTACGGCGTTGACGCCGCCGAAGCCGAACGCGTTGATCTGCGCGATCCGTGGCCGGGCGGCCAGCGGCTCCCCGATCACCAGGGCCAGCTTCTCGGCCTCCGGGATCGCGGTGCGCAGCCCGGTGACGGGCGGCACGGTGCCCTGCCGCATGGCCTGGCAGGCGACGAGCACGCTCATCAGGGCCGCGCCGCCCGAGGTGTGTCCGATGGCGCCCTTGATGGCGGTGACGGCGGGCGCGTCGGCCGGCGCGACGTCGGCGAAGAGTTCGGTGAGCGCGGTGGCCTCGGTCGGGTCGTTCAGCGCGGTCGAGGTGCCGTGCGCCACGACCAGGTCCACGTCGCCGGGTGAGATGCCGGCGCGGCTGTGGGCCTCGCGCATCGTGGCGAGGACGCCGCCCGGGTCGGGCGCCGTCTCGTGGAACGCGTCGCAGCCGATGCCCACGCCCCGCACGAGACCGAACGCCCGCTTGTCCGAGGGCAGTTCGAGGACGACGGCGGCGGCGCCCTCGCCGAGCAGCACGCCGTCCCGGTCGGTGTCGAAGGGGCGTACGGTCTCGGCCGTGGTGGTGCCCACCCGGCCGATCATGGTGAGCATCGACTCGGTGAGGGTGTCGCAGCCGGCGGCCACGACCGCGTCGGCCTCGCCGAGTTCGAGCAGGTCGGCGGCGAGCGCGAGGGCGTAGCCGGAGGCGGCGCACGCGTTGGCGAGCGTGTGCACCTCGGTCACGCCGGGGGCGACCGACCGCACGGCCTCGTTGAAGTGCGTCTGGGCCAGCCGCAGCGCGGCGTCGTCGCCGTGCCACTGCTCCACGGCGCGCAACTCGCGCAGCCCGGTACCGACGATGACCGCGACCCGACTGGTGTCCGGGTCCACGCCCGCCTCGGCGAGCGCCCCGGCGACGGCCTGGGCCAGCCAGCGCCCGGAGAGCCGCACGTCCTCACCGACGCCGTACGGGGCGCCCACGGTGACGGCGGCGCCCCCCGCGACGCCGCTCGCGCCGACGGCCTCGGCGACCGCGTCACGGTAGGCGCGCTCGGTGGCGTCGTCGATGCCGTACGCGTGGGTGACGTTCAGCTTGGCCGGGTCACCGGCGCGCAGCAGGGAGGCCCCGCTGCGGCCGGCGAGCAGCGCGTCGAACGTGGCGTCGAGATCGCCGTGGCAGCTCACCATGGAGCTACCCGTGATCGCCACCGGCACGACTCCACCCCCTGACGACGGCCGCCCCGGCCGCGCCCTCGGCGGACCGCGTGGTGATCAGCGACAGTTCGCCGTCCCGCGCGGGCTCCGCCCGGTGCCGGGCGAGCAGCGCGGCGAGCTGGAAGGCGCCGGAGGCGCTGAACGCCTCGCCGGTGGCCTCCTTGACCCGCAGCCGCTGGGCGCCCTCGCCGAGAATCGCGCCGATGGCGCGCTCCTCGGCGTCGTCGAGCAGCGTCATCCCGTTGGCGGCGGTGGCCACCGTGGTGATGTCGGCCGCGGTGACGCCGGCGCGCTCCAGGGCGCGGCTGATGCACAGGCCGAGGCCGCGGCTGAACTCGCCGTCGGGGCCCGGCGGGTCGAAGACCCCGACCTCGACGGAGAGCACCTCGGCGTCCGGGGTGCGCCCGGCGGCCCGTACGGACTCCGCGTTCTCGACCACGAAGACGGCCGCGCCCTCACCGGGTGCCGCGTCGCCGCCGTAGACGGACTGCGCGTAGTGCACGGCCCACGACTCCTGCGGGCTGAACTCCTCGACCGCGCCGGCCAACAGCGCGTCGGCGTAACCGCAGTTGATGAGGTTGCGGGTGTAGCGCAGCACGTTCAGCATGGCCATCGGGCCACCGGCGATGGTGGCGTTGGGGCCCTGCAGGCCGAACTTGATGCCCGACTGGCCGGCCGCGCAGTTCATCACCGCGTTCGGGAACAGCAGCGGGTTGACCAGGTAGGGCCGGTCCTGGACGAAGGTGTCCTTGCTGTAGTCGCTGGTCGACTTGGCGCTGCCGGCGGTGGTGCCGAGCGTGATGCCGATGCGGGCCCGGTTGTCGTCGTCGATCTCCAGGTCGCTGTCGGCCAGCGCCTCCTTGCAGGCGACCATGCCCAGCGAGGTGGAGCGGTCGAAGAACGAGGTGCCCTTGCGGCCGAGGTGGTCGCGGACCTTGAAGTCCACCAGCGCGTGCGCGTCGTTACGCGGCAGCTCCTCCTCGAACATCTCGCTGACGTCCACCGGGGCGGCCGGCGCGGCGAGCGCGGCGGCCAGCGCCTCGGGGCCGATGCCGGCGCCGGAGAGCACGCCGAAGCCGGTGATGGCCAGCGCGGTGGACCGGGTCCCGGGCTCGGCGGGCGCCGTGGTGGGTGCGGTCGCTGTGCTCACTCGGGCCTCCCCAGCATCACGATGGCGTTGTTTCCACCGAACGCGAAGCCGTTGACCTGCGCGATCCGCACGTCCGCGGCGCGTGCCTTGTTCGGCACGGGGTCGATCTTGGGCATGTCCGGGTCCGGGGTGTTGAAGTTGATGGTGGGCGGCAGGAACGAGCCCGCGATGCCGAGCACCGACGCGATCGCCCCGAGCCCGGAGGCCGCGCCCATGGTGTGGCCGAGCATCGACTTGGTGGAGCTGATCGGCGGCGGGTTCTCCCCGAAGACGTCCACGACGGCGCTGGCCTCGACGAAGTCGTTGGCCGGCGTGCCGGTGCCGTGGGCGCAGATGTAGTCGACCTCTTCGGCCTTGACGCCCGCGTTGGCGTGCGCGATGCGCATGCACTCGGCGATGCTGTCCCGGTTCGGGGCGACCATGTGGTTGGCGTCGCAGTTGAGCCCGTAGCCGAGCACCTCGGCGTGGATGTGCGCGCCGCGCGCCTGGGCCGACTCCAGCGACTCCAGGAACATCGCCGCGCCGCCCTCGCCGGTGATGATGCCGGAGCGGTTGGCGTCGAAGGGCGAGCACGCCTTCTCGGTGAGCGCGCCGAGCCGGTAGAACCCGGCGTGCGACCAGCGGCCGACCGAGTCCGCGCCACCGGCGATCATGTAGTCCGCCTCGCCGGTGCGGATCAGGTCGTACGCGTAACCGAGCGCGTAGTTGCTGGCCGAACAGGCGGTGGACAGGGTCACGGCGTCGCCGGTCAGGCGCAGTTCGCGGTTGACCGCCTGGGACAGCCGGGCGCTGGAGACCTGGCGGATCAGACCCGCGTCCAGGCCGCCCATGCCGGCGGTCAGCGAGTCCTCGGTGAGCTTCTCCAGCACCTGCGACTCCCCGCCGGTGGTGCCCATGCTCGATCCGGCGCGAGAGGCGGCCAGTTCGTCTTCGTCGATCCCGGCGTCCGCGACCGCGAGGCGGGCCGCGGACGCCGCGAAGAGGCTGGTACGGCCCCACTCGTCGACAGACAGCCGCCGGACCATGTCCTCTGGCCGGAAGGCGTGGACTTCGCCGGCCATGATGTAGGGGAAGCCGGTGGGGTCGAAGCAGGCGATCGGCGAGACGCCGTTGACGCCTTCGCGCAGCCCCTCGCTGTACGCGGACGCCCCGATCCCGATGCTCGACACGGGCCCCAGGCCGGTGATGACTACCCGTCGGAGTGACATGAGGCTCAGCCCTGCCAACCAGCGTGCTCGGCGAGCACGTTGTAGACCTCGGTGAGGTTGATCATCTTGGGCAGCTCCGACTGCGGGATCTCCACCTTGTACTTCTTCTCCAGGCGGGCGAGGATCTCGATCGCGCGCAGCGAGTCGGCCTCGTGCTCCTCGATGAAGTGGCTGGTCTCCGAGATCTCCTCGGGCTCAAGCTCCAGCACCTCCGCGACGATCTCGCGGATCTCGTCGAGCTGCTCCTGCTTGGTGGCGGTCGACATTTATGAACACCTTTCTCGGGCTTCTGAGGGGAATTCAGAACGTCGATCTCTCGCGTTCCGACACTTCGATATTAGGCAGCGTGAAGGCGCCTGAGCCACCATCGATGGGTGTTCACAGATAGCCCAACAGCGCTTTTTCCAAGACCCACTTGGGGCCCGTTGTGTGCCACGCCACAAAGGCCGATCGACAATGAATAAGTCGTTACTCGCGAATAACAGAACCGCGATATCTGTTGCGGTTCAGTGACATCTCCGGGGCCGCCGCCGCATTTCGTCGGCCCCGGCATTGCCTCGCTTTGTGGCGGATGAGGCGTACGGGCTCCCCGACGGGATCCCCCGCACGTACGGGAGCGCGCCCCGACCGGCTTCCCGAACACACCGGCGCCGGCCCGGCCGGTGCTCGCCGTCGTGACGGCGGCCTCCGGCCGGACCGGCGCTGGGGTTGGGATTGGGGTGGGAGTTGGGTGATCGGGGTAGTGCGGGAGTTGGTCCATCGGGGGCGGCTCCGGGCGGGGCCGCCTTCGGTCCGCGGGTTACGCGTCGGCCGTGGCGGCGACCGGCTGCTCCTGCGGCGGGGCCAGCACCGAGCTGGGGCGCATGGCGGTCATCACGGACTCCACGCGCAGCACCTCGCGCCCGTCGTCTGTGGTGGTCGCGCCCTCGAAGAACCAGGTACCGGCGAAGGCGCGGCTGATGCGCACCTCGTGCCGCAGCACGTCACCGGGCAGTACCCGCCCGACGACCTCGATGCCGCTCATCCCGCCGAACAGCGCGACCTGGCCGTCGGTCGCCTCGGGGTCCTGGTCCCAGGCGGCGAGCAGCGCCGCGCTCTGGCACCAGGACTCGATGAGCAGCGCCACCGGGTAGGCGTAGCCGGCGTCGGGCGTCTCGTCGGGCAGCTCCTGGTACCAGGGCTCGTTGACCGAGACGGCCTTGCGGGTCACGATCCGCTCGCCGGGGGTCACCTCGTCCACCCGGTCCACCAGCAGGATCGGGAAGCGGTGCGGGATCAGGGTCTTCAGTCGGTGCGGGCCGATGGGCCCGGACTCGGTGGCGGTCACTCGAACCACACTCCGTCGAATCTCGTCCCGGCGCGCGGCCAGGTGCGTGGGCGGTGCGGCGCTGCGCGCCGTCGATCAGGCGGTACGGGCGGGGCGTCGGCCCGCGCGTCAGGCGGTACGGGCCCGGCATCGGTCCGTACCTCAGGCGGTACGGGCCCGGCGTCGGTCCGTACGTCAGGCGGCGTCGCGGTAGCGCAGCCGCAGCGTGGACGCCTTGTCGCGGTCGGTGCGGCAGCGCACCCGCACGTCGCGCTCGCCGTCGTCGCCGCGCTTGACGGTGCACTCCACGGTCAGCACGTCACCGGGGAAGACGGGAGCCGCGAAGCGCACCGAGCGCACCTCAACCAGCTCCGTGCGCGCCCCGTCGGTGCGCTCGGCGTGCAGCCGCACCGCGTGGTCGACCGCGTCCAGCGTGAACACCCCCGGCAGCAGCGGGAAGTGCGGGTAGTGGCCGGCGAACACGGGCGCCGACGGGTCAACGGTGGTTCGGGTGTGGATGGTGCCGGCGTCGAGGCTGACCACCTCGGCGCCGGGCAACAGGTCTACCGCGCTCATTTCAGTTCGCCAGCTTCCGCACGATCAGGTCATGGACATCGGACGGCCGATCGACGTCGGCCCTTTCGCGTTCGCGTTCGCGTTTCGCTTCCGCGTCAACGTCGGCATTCGCCAGTCGCGTTCGCGTCGTCGTTCGCGTTCCGCGTTCGCGCTTGTTCGCGTTGTCGTTCGCGTCGTTTCGCGTTGTCGTTCGTGTTCTCGTTCGCGCCCCCGGCCACGGGGCGGCACATCGGTGCGGGCGACCGTCTTCCCGGCGCCCGAGGCCGTGTCCGCGCCACATTTCCCACCGGCCCCCACCGGCTTCCCCCGGGCCTGCCTCGGGCCCCGCGCCGCCTCCGGAGAACTCGCGCCGAGAGACCCGCCGTACGGTCAGCCCCCGCTTTTCCGTTCGGCGCCCCACCACAAACGCTACGCGACGCCGAACCGAGGTCCGTACCGCTCATGGGTGTTTGGAAAAGCCGAATTCCCCCACCGGGCACCGACGTACGGGTATACGCGGCGCGCCGGCGCACGAGGACGCGATGACAGGAGGACGGAAGGGCCTGGAAGGGCGGAAGGACGGGGAGGGCGGGGGGCCCGGAGGCGGCGGTGGGGGCTAGAGGGCGAGCGTGCCGCGCAGCACGGTGCCGTCGGGGCCCGCCGTCGCCTTGACGCGCAGCAGCCGCGTGGAGTCGTCGTAGACCATGCGCAGTTCCATCGCGCGGAACGCGTCGAGCCGGGCCCGGCCGTCGGCGGTGCGCAGCGGCGGCACGCGCCACTGGGGCGCCGCCACCGAGCGCAGCCAGGAGGTGAGCGGGCCGAGCACGCTCTGCTCGCGCAGGTAGACGTTGCGCGGGTGCTCGATCTGGTTGGCCGTCGCGTACTCGGCCGGGAAGCGGCAGCGGTAGTAGGGCTCCGCGTTGTTCCAGGTGCCCTGCATCAGCCGGTTGCAGCGCGCGCAGCGGACCATGCCGCGCAGCGCGTACTCGCGGGCCGCCGCGGCCGCCGCGTCCCGCTCGGGCCGGGCACGGCGGGCCTCGAAGCGCGCCCGCACCCGCTCGAAGACGTCGGTGGCCAGCACCGGCGTACACAGGGCCGTGCCCTTGCCGCCGCTGCCGGCGGCCGCGTGGCCGGCGTAGCGCGGGTTGACCAGGATCGCGCGGACCGCGCTCTTGGACCAGGCCGCGGCGCCCTCGCCGGTACGCGGGCCGTGCGAGCCGGGGCTCGGCACCTCGTCGGCGGTCAGGCCCTCGGCGATGATCTGCAGGCCACGGTCGTCCAGGTACTCGTCGAAGATGCGCCGGACGATCGGCGCGGTGCGCTCGTCGGGCACCAGGCGCAGCCCGGTCCCCTCCGGGCCGGCGACGGCGCGGTAGCCGTACGGCGGGCGCCCCCAGATGCGCGGCTTGCCGCCCCGTCCGGGCGCGTCGGTGGCGTGGGTCCCAGCGGAACCGGCGACGGCCCGCTGGGCCCGCTGGGACGATATTCGGTCATGGACCGGCGACGACAAATGCATGAAACTCCCCCGTAGTCATGTACGTCGTGTGATCGTGCGGAGCGCGGCGGACGCGCGCCGCTCGGACAGTGGCGTTCGAACGGTGACTCGTGGCGCGCGGTGCCCCTCCCGCTCCCGTGGGCCGCGTCGTTGCGGCACGGCGCCGGGTGGTGGGCGGTACGAGCGCGATGGGCCTGACCAGGGCCCGCGGCGGGATGGACCGGCCTTCCGGAGAGGCCAGATCGGCGTCTGTCCCGCGACGCCCTCACGCTAGGTCGGGCGCGCGGCGTGACACAACGCGGAGTCCACAAGATGCCAGCGGCGAAAGACGATTTCGGCAGGCCGCAATTCGCGGTGGCAAGTTGTTGTCTCCGGCCCGGAGATGCGGTACAAGCCGCCCCACAAAAACGGCGCAGGATGCTCCGGAATACCGGTACACGGTGCACCGTATAACCGGTACAGCATGCTCCACATCACTGGTACAGAATGCCCCGGAGGGCTGCCGCGCGGTGCGCGACAGCCCTCCGGTCCGCTCTTCGCGCGGCCCGCTACAACAGCCCCATCCGCAGGGTGTACACGCCTGCCTGAAAGCGCGAGGTGGCGCCGAGCGCGCGCATGATTTCGGCGACCCGGCGCCGGTAGGTGCGTACGGAAACCGACAATTCCCGGGCGGCGGCCTCGTCGGTGTATCCCTCGTAGAGAAAGCGCAGGATCTGGGCCCCGGAGCCGCCGCGCAGATACTCGCTTATCTGCTCGTATTCGGTGAGCGGGATAGCGCGCCGCCAGGTGCCCATAAACATGTCGTGCAGCGCCTTCACCACGACGGGAGCGCGCACCAGCGACGCCTGGTTGTCGCCCGCCTCGGGGTCGGAGCGCACCAGCGCGACCCGGTTGTCGATGATGACGAGCCCGCGCTGCGACTCCCCCGCGAGCCGCACCTGGACCGTCTCGGCCGCGTCGTCGACACGCTCGATCTCCCCGAGCCGGTGCGCGACGGCGACCTCCGGCGAGCAGATGAGCCGCACCCGCACCGCGCCGGCCCAGCGCCCCGCCAGCCTCTCCAGCACCCCGGTCAACACCTTGACGGCGGTGGAGTTGGACGGCACGAGGACGGACACGGTGTGCTCGGCGCCGGCCACCAGGCGATCGAGCGCCCGCACCGCGGTCTCGGTGTCCTCGGTGGTCACCAGGAGCGACTGGTCGAGCGTCCTGACCTGGTGCCGGGTCACCACCGTCTCGATGAGCGCGCGCACCTGGTCGAGCGCGTCGTCGACATCGTCGGCCACCTGCGACCGCGCCGGCGGCGTTTCCGGCGACGGCGGCCGGCCCGGTGGATCGGGAACCGCAGCGATCGACCTCGAAGTCGACATTTTCACCCCGTTGAACAACCGTGAATCCTCATTGTGTCGAGCGCGAACTCTCGACGTGAGGTAGACCTCGGGGTAAATTAATGGTCAATTCGCGATTTCACGGCAGCCGATACCGACCGGTAAGCCAACCACCGGACGCCGCCCGCACGTTGATGAAATCGTGCGACCGCCCCCGTGGTAACCGCACAATAGGTCACTAAACCTACACGGCTACAACTTGCGACGTCAACAAAAACCATCCATTACGAGATTCAACAATAGCCGTCTGAAATATCCATCCGGCTGCCAGCGACTCCCCAGTCGACCGGGGTACGCATGACCGTCCATCGCTGACCGGCCTCGAACAACGCCCCGTAACCGATTGCTCACGCGGATTCCGCATTACCCGCGCGCCTCTCGCCACCGCGCGCGAACTCCCGCCCCGCACCCGCCTTCCGGTTACCGAAGCGCCCGCGATTCGCCCACACCCACGCACCCGACGAGCCGGCCGGGCCCCGGCCCCCGGTCTCCGGCCTCTCGTTCGTCACCGCCGGCCCGTCCGCCCGGCTGCCCGCCGGCCCGCACCGTCCGCACGCCGCCGACCCGCACCGTCCGCCGGCTCCCGCGCCCGGTCGCGCGCCGCCCACCGACGACCCCGCGCGCACGCGCCCGGGCGCGCGTACGGGCCCACCTCGCTCCGGGTGTTTCGCCAACGCCCTGGCGCTGCCACGATATGGGCCATCACACGGCGCGTTCGCCGCGCGCCCCACGGTTCGGCGGAGGCGACTCCCGAAGCCGGCCCCAGCGGCCCTCTCCGGGGGGTGCGCAGGGCGGATGAGTGCCCCGGCCCGAGGGAGGGGCACGCGCCCGAGGGGCGGGGCGGCGGAACGCGGCGGGGCCTCAGAGGTACGACACGGGTGGGCAGGGCGGGGAGGAATGCGTGGCCGAGGTGTTCCTACGACGATTGACCAGATGGCAGGCCGAGCAGCAGCGGGAGGCCATCGCTGACCTGTACGTCACGGCGTACCGCGAGCCGCCGGGCGCGGCCCCACCGCCCGGGCCGGTCGCCGGCGCCGGCGCGGTCGCCCAGGCGACGCCGGCCGGGGCGCCAAGGGCCGGCGCGAGCCGCCCCGACGCCGGGGGTCCGGGCCCAGGACCCACCGGCGGCGGCCTGGCCGAAACCGGTCGGCCCGGCGGCGCGTGGAGCCGCGAGGCGGCCGAGCGGGCGCGGGCCGGCGTGGAGCGGCACGGTCGGCGGGCCTTCCTCGACCGCTTCTCCGAGCACGTGGGCCAGCCCGAGTTCGAGATGATCATCGCCAGCACACCCACACTGGTCGGCTTCGCCTACGGCTTCCAGGCCGACCGCACCCGCGTGTGGCACCCCGGGTTCCAGGCGGGCATCCCGCCCGAGATCGACGAACTCACCTACTCGCGCCCGGTGTTCAGCCTCGCCGAGCTGTGCGTGCTGCCGGCGCACCGCCGCCAGGGGATCGCCACCCGCCTCCTCGATCAGCTCCTGGCCCGTGCGACGGGCCCGCTGGCGACGGCGACGTTGGACGCGACCAACCCGCCCGCACAGCACGCGTTCGCCTCCTGGGGCTGGACGCGCACGGGCGCCCTGCTGCCGGCCGCCCCGCTCCCGGACGCGGCGCGGGAGCCCGAGCGCGAGGCGTGGAGCCGCCGGCTGGGCCGCTGACGCGGGCCACGCCACACCACACGGCGGCCCGGTCCTCGCGACGGGGCCGCCCCGCGCGCCGGTGCCCGACGGGCGCCCGCCCCCGAGGCACCGCACCCGCACCGGTCGCGCGGTCACCCGGTCACGCGGTCACCCGTTCGCGCGCCCGCGCCCGCGACCTACTTCCCGCTCCGCCCCGGCTCCGGCAGCTTCAGCACCTCCGTCAGGGCGGAGATGCTGTGGTCGCCGTGGCCGGCCTCGACCGCCCGCCTGAGCAGGTCGTGGAAGGGCTCGTGCCAGGTCACGTCGAGGTTGGCCTCAGCGCCGAGTTCCGCGTCGTGCGCCGCCCCGGCCAGGAACAGGTTCACCGAGGACGCGGGCTCGCCGTACTCGCCACGGTCGATCTCGTCGGCGAAGACCGGGAGGATCGAGTTGATCATCTCGAACCACTTGGTGCTGAACCGCACCATCGAGGCGACCGGCAGGCCACGGGCCTGGAGCGCCGCCGCGCCCTGGAAGAAGCCGACGAGCGCGGGCAGCAGGGTGCCGCCCACCGCCATCTCGTACAGCGCCGCCAGGTCCGGGTCGGCGCCGAGGTAGACGGTGTCGCCGCCCAGCACCCGCAGCGTCGGCGCGAACTCCTCGAAGACGTCGCCGTCTCCGCCGTAGTACAGCAGCGTGTCCGGGGCGCCCACGGCGGACGGCACGTTCTTGACCGCGCCCCCCAGGTAGCGCGCCCCGTGCCCGCGCGCCCACTCCGCCATCTGCCGCGCACCCGCCGGCGAACCGCTGTTGAGCGTGGTCAGGGCCCGCCCCCGGAGCGCCCCGGCGGCCGGTTCCAGGGCCTCGATGGTGCTCTCGTACGTGGTCAGGCAGGTGATGACCAGCGGGCTCGCGGCGATCGCGGCGCCCACCGTGGGGGCGTGCTCGGCGCCCTTGGCCACGAGGGGCGTGGCCCTGTCCGGGGTGCGGTTCCAGACGGTGGTCGGGTGCCCGGCCGCGAGGAACGCCTCCGCGAGCGCACTACCCATCGAGCCGAGGCCGACGACGGTCACGGGGGTACGGTCCTGCTCGGGCGTACGGTCCTGCTCGGGCGTACGGTCCTGCTCGGGCGTACGGTCCTGCTCGGTCATTGCGTTGCTCCTGCCAGACGCCGAATTACCGGGAGCCGACATAGGGGCTCAACACCGGTGCCCACACGGAGAATTAGCGCGCCAGTACGTGAGATTCGCGAGGGCGCGGCGTGAGGGCTGTTCCATGCTGCGCGGCCCACCACCACTTCGGCAAGTACCTACAATTCTGTCTGGTACCCACATTTGTGTGAGGGGAAGGGCCGATGAAGAAGCGCGGTTACACCTGCGGTCTCGACGCCGCGATCGACGTCATGGGCGGCAAATGGAAGGGCCTGATCCTGTTCTGGCTCGGCGAAGGGCCGCTACGGTTCGGGGAGTTGCGCCGCACGGTGGAGGGGATCAGCGAGCGCATGCTCATCCTGCACCTGCGCGAACTGGAGGCCAGCGGCCTGGTGCACCGCGAGGTCCACCAGCAGGTCCCGCCCAAGGTGGAGTACTCGCTGACCGACTTCGGCCACACCCTCCTCACGGCCCTCACCCCACTCGGCCAGTGGGGCGAGGACCACATGGAGCGCCTGCAAGCCCTCCCGTAAGCCCGGGCATTTCCCGACCCCCGGGCCGGGCATTTCCCACCCGCCGGGCCCGGCAATTCCCTCCCCGTGGGCCGGGCTTTCCCTCCCTCGGATCGGACGCGTTCGCCTCGTCCGGGGGGGCCGGAATTCCGTCGCGCGGGCCAGCCCATAACCGTCGCCCCGGCCGGGCCTCACGCCTCCCCGAGCCCGGTCGTACGCCCCCGAAAGACCGGACCGCGATGCGCTCCACGGACGGACCACATTCGCCCTGCGAACCGATCCGCATTCGCCACGCGGGCCAGGCGTACGAGCCCCAGATCGGGTGTACGCACCGTCCGGGACCGACCGTACGGGCCCGAGGGCGCGACCACGGGAAGCCGCGAGCCGGCCGGCGCTGGGCGTAGGCGTCGGTGGCTGGCGGGCGGGCCGACGGCGGGCCCGACCGCCCGGTGGTGGCGACTCGTCGCGAGGTCTAACCGCCCGCGAACACGCCCCCCAACTCGTCCAGCGCCTCCCGCACCACCCGCGCCGGATCGACCTCCGCGGGTCCCGAGAGCCACAGTTCGAAGCCGACCCTGAAGGCGGCGATCCCCGCCTCGGCGGCCAGGGTCGCGGTCGGGTCGGCGACGCCGCGCCGGCGCAGGGCGTCGGCCAGCCCTGTCGCCATCGCCGCCAGCTTGATCAACTCGCGTTCGCGGAGGCTGGCGTTGGCCGCGATGACGGCCTGCCGCTGCCGGGCGTGCTCGTGCCGCTCGGCACACAACCCGGCCAGCGCCACGAGCCCGGCCGTCAGCGCCCGCAGCGGCGTCGCCGCCGGCGGCGCCGCGCCGACCGCGCTCGACAGCACCTCGTACATCTCGTCCGACGCGCCGAACAGCACCTCGCGCTTGTCCGCGTAGTGCCGGAAGAAGGTCCGCTCGGTGACGCCGGCCCGCTGCGCGATCTCCGCGACCGTGGTCTGTTCGTAGCCTCGCTCGGCGTACAGCTCCAACGCCGCCCGCGCCAGGCGGCCACCCGCGTCCGGCTCCCATCGTCCCATGCGCCGATCCTACGTGACGACAGTCTCTGACATCAGGTGTACGTTGATGACACTGACTGACATCAGTCGCCACTCAACGTCTGGGGTTCTTCGCATGCGCATCTTCGTGACCGGCGCGTCCGGTTGGATCGGCTCCGCCCTCGTCCCCGAACTCCTCGCCGTGGGGCACCAGGTCGTCGGGCTCGCCCGCTCCGACGCCTCGGCCGCCGCGCTCGGCGCGGCCGGTGTCGACGTCGTCCGCGGCACCCTGGACGACCTCGACGTGTTGCGGGAGACGGCGGACGCGGCGGACGGCGTGATCCACCTCGCGTTCAAGCACGACACCGCCTTCGCCGGTGACTACCAGGCCGCCGTCGACGCCGACCGCCGCGCCGTCGACGCCTTCGGCGACGCGCTCGCCCACTCCGACCGGCCCTTCGTCCTCGCCAGCGGCCTGGCCGGCCTCACGCCCGGGCTGGTACTGACCGAGAACACCCCGCTCGCCAGCGGCGACTCACCGCTCGCCCACCGGTCGGCCACCGCCCGCGCCGCGCTCGAACTCGCCGACCGAGGCGTGCGGGCGAGCGTGCTCCGGCTCGCCACCACCTGCCACGGCGACGGCGACCCCGGCCTGCTGGCCGCCCTGATCGCCACCGCCCGCGCCACGGGCGTCTCCGGCTACCTCGGCGACGGCTCCCAGCGCTGGCCCGCCGCGCACCGCGTCGACGTGGCGCGCCTGTTCCACCTCGCGGTCGAGCGGGCCCCGGCCGGTGCGGTGCTGCACGGCGTCGCCGAGGAGGGCGTCCCGATCCGCGCTATCGCCGAGACGATCGGCCGCCACCTCGACCTGCCGGTGGCCTCGGTGGCCCCGGTGGCCTCCGCCGCCGCGGCCGAGCACTTCTCCTGGATGAGCCCCTTCCTCGGCCTGGACACCCCCGCCTCCAGCGCCCTGACCCGCGACCTCCTCGGCTGGCAGCCGACCCACCCCGGCCTGCTCGAACAGCTCGACCAGGGCCATTACTTCCGCGCCCCCGCCGACGCCGCCTGACCGGCTCCCCGGCCGGTCACCTGCCCCGCCGCGCCCGCCTGACCTGGCCGTCGATGGCCCAGACGTCCGCGAGCGGCCCCAGGTGGCCGAGCTTGTCCGGGTTGATGACCGAGCGGATGGCCTGCACCTGCCCGTCGCGTACGTCGAGCGCGAGGGTGTTGAGGACCCTGCCGTCCCGGTCGCGGAAGATGGCGCCGGGCTGGCCGTTGAGTTCGCGCGGCTCGAACGTCACCTCGACCCGGGCCAGCAGCGGCATGACCGAGCCCAACAGCCGGGCCACGTTGTCGGCGCCGGCCACCGCCCGGGCGAGCTGCGGGGCCTTGCCGCCGCCGTCGCCGACCATCTGCACGTCGGCGGCGAGCAGGTCCCGCAGCCCGGCGACGTCACCCCCGCGCAGGGCGTCGAAGAACCGGGTGGCCAACTCCTGCCGCTCCCGCCGGTCCGCGGCGAACCGTGGCCGCCCGGCCGCCATGTGCCGCCGCGCCCGTACGAGCAGTTGCCGGCACGCCGACTCCGAGCGCCCCACCGCCGCGGCGATGTCGGCGAACCCGAAGGCGAACACCTCCCGCAACACGAACACCGACCGCTCCAACGGACTCAGCCGCTCCAGCAACAGCAACGCCGCCATCGACACCGAGTCCGACAACTCGGCCGAGCGCTCCGGGTCCTGGTACGGGTCGTTCAGCAGCGGCTCGGGGAACCACGGCCCCACGTACTCCTCCCGTCGCACCCGCGCCGAGCGCAGCACGTCGATCGCGATCCGGGTCACCGTGGTGGAGAGGAAAGCCTTGGCCGACGTGGGCACGGTCGGCGAGCCGTCGAAGCGCAGCCACGCCTCCTGCACGACGTCCTCGGCCTCGCTCACGCTGCCCAGGATCCGGTAGGCGATCGAGAAGAGCAGCGGTCGCAGCTCCTCGAACTCCTCGACCTTGTCCACCGCGTCTTCCCCTTCACCTGTTCCGGCCCGCCCGTGGCGCGCGACACGGGCGGGTATGTCCTGGCGACCGTACGGCGCACGGGCCTCGGCGGCCTCCCGTACGGGCTGGTCGAGTCGTACGGGCCTACGGCGCGCTGGGCGTCTCGCCCCGGGCGAGGTCGGCCTTGATGCGGTCGGCGAGGCCGACCTCGTAGGCGCCGGCCGGCTGCTGGGCGATGATGTTCAGCCGGTTCGTGGTGTTCATGAAGGCCACCAGCATCACGAGGGCGGTGAGCTGGTCGTCGTCGTAGTGCTTGGCGGCCCGCGCCCACACCTCGTCGCTGACGCCGGTGCCCGCGTCCGCCACCCGGGTCCCCTGCTCCGCCAACTCCAGCGCCGCGCGCTCGGCCTCGGTGAAGACCGTGGCCTCCCGCCACGCCGCCACCAGGTGCAGCCGCACCTGCGTCTCACCGGCCGCGGCGGCCTCCTTGACGTGCATGTCGATGCAGGCCGCACAGCCGTTGATCTGGCTCACCCGCAACGCCACCAGCTCCTGCGTCACCGCCGGCAGGGACGACTCCTTGAGCGCCTTCCCCGCCGCCATGAAGTGCTTGATCGCCTTGCCGGCGCTCGGGGCGGCCAGGTAGTTCAGTCGCGCGTCCATGGTGTGCTCCTCCGTACTCGTCGGTGGCTTACACACCCTGGGACGAGACAGCCCCGCGCCCTGTGACATGGCGGCGGGTACGGGCCGGACTCGGGCCGCTCGGCGAAGGCGGGGCCGCCCGGCTAAGGCAGGGCCGCCCGGCGGGTACGGGGCGCCGCCTGGGGCGGCCGGACGCCGATCGCTGGCGCGGACGCGCCGGGCGCCCCGGCGGGCGCGCGGGCCTACTGGCCGACCCGCCCGTCGACGCACTCGCGCAACAGGTCCGCGTGCCCGCAGTGCCGGGCGTACTCCTCGATCCGGTGCACCAACAGCTCCCGTACGGCGATCCCGTCCTTGCCCAGCCGCTCGCCGAGATCCGGGTGGCGGGCCAGCGCCGCGTCGGTCGCGGCCTGCTCGCGCTCCAGGTCCGCGAACGCGGCGTCGACCTGGGCCTGGTCGGCGACCGCCTCGTCGAAGTCCGCGTCCCGCCTGCCGTACAGCTTCGGCAGCGGCTCGCCCTCGCTGATCCAGTTCCGCCAGTCCCGCTCGTCCTCGGCGAGGTGCCGCACCAGGCCGAGCAACGACATCGTGGACGGCGGAACCGACCGCCGGGCCAGCTGCTCCGCGTCCAGGCCCTCGCACTTCATCCGCAGGGTCAGCCGGTAACCCGACAGGAAGTCCGCCAGCGTCGCCAGCTCCCCGTCCGGGCTGACGCCGTCGTTGTTGCGCGGATCGTCATCCGGGTCCGCCCACATGTCGGGATAGACGGACGCCTGACTCCACCGCTCGGGTCGCTCACTCATGCCCGCCATGTTCGACCGCGTGTGCACGCCCCCGCCAGCGAGTTTCGCCCGTCGCGCCCAGGATCAGCGCCTAGCCCACCCGTACGACGCGCCTACCGCTCCCCTCACTCCTCCTGACGCCCCGCACGCGCCGCGCGTCCGTGGCCCGATCGACGCCCGCATCGCGGCCGACGATCGCGGCTCTCAGGCGACCCGATCTTCCCAACGCAACGGATCGACCGCGCCGCCCAGCGGCTCCACCGGGCTGCCACCGATCCCGCCGCCTATCCAGTACGTGTGCGAGCGGTCGGTGATGTGGAGCCGGACGCAGTCCACGTCCGGACTGCCGACGGCGCGCCACGCGATCAAGGTGGACTCGACACGGTCCCACAACGCCACCGGGCCGCCCTGTCTGACCACCCACCCGGTGGGCCCTTCCCTGAACGAGGCGAAGGACTCCCGCTCGCTGTCGAACAGGTACAACACCGGCGCGCCCGTGCCGTCGGCCCCGTGGACGAACTGGCTGCCGGGGGCGGTGAGCTGAGCGAGGAACGCCGGCATCCACTCCTCCAGCAGGTTGGGTGACACCCTCGTGGCGCGTTCGGTGTCGGCGTACGCGGCACGCGCCTCCAAGTCCCCCAGGTCAGTCGGAGTGGCCTGGGAGCGGGCTTGCATGAACGAGGAGCGGCCCACTATCCGGCCCTGTGCGGTGCCGTCGCCGTGCACGGTGACCTCGGCCAGGCCGGTGCCGTACGCCCAGGAGCCGATCGTGGCCAGGATGCGACCACCCACCCTGGTTTGGCGCACCCACGTGTACGGGACACGGCGTACCGCGCAGGTGGCGACGACACGGTCGTACGGCGCTCGACGAGGGTGACCGACCAGCCCGTCTCCGATGACGGTCCAGGTGGAGTAGCCGGCCGCTTCGAGCGCGTCGTCCGCACGGGTCGCCACCCGCGGGTCGACCTCGATGGTGGTGACGTTGTCCTCCCCCAGGCGGTGACACATCAGAGCCGTTGAGTAGCCGGTGCCGGTGCCGATCTCCAGCACCGTGTGCCCCTCCGCGAGCCCCATGCGTTCGATCATGCTCACGACGGTCGCGGGCACGGTGGAGGACGAGGTGGGGGTCCCTCTCACCCATCCACCCACCTGGTCGGCGGTCAGGTGACCGTCGAGTTGGGTGGCCAGCGACCGGTCGCTGTACGCGATGGCGGCCCACTCCTCGGGCGCCGTCCTCGCGGCGAGCACGGGACGCCAGCGGCCGCCGTCCTCGGGCAGGAACACCCCCGGACGCAGGAACACCTCGCGCGGCACGGCCTCCACCGCCGCGCGGAGCTCCGGGCTCGACAGGACACCGGCTCGTGCCAACCGCGCGGCCAGCGCCCGACGTTCACCCGCCGTGTCAAACCGGGACATCGCGCCCTCCTTGGGCCAGGAGGTCCGCGAAGGCGCCAGCCATGTCCAAGCCGGTGGCCTCCTCCAGGAACCCCCATTGACCATTGGGGTTCAGTTCCAGCCAGTGGAACGCGCCGTCACGCCCGAGAGCCATGTCGAAGCTCCCCGAGGGGAGACCGAAGTACTCAAGGTAGGCCAGCAGGCATTTCGACAGGGCTGCGGGGAGATCGATGACCCGATAGGACAACGCGGAGTAGTCCTTGCGCCAATCCAGCAGGTCGGAGTCGATCCGTACGGCGAAGACCCTCCGGCCGACCACGAGCACCCGCACATCCGCCTCTTTGTCCACACGGGCTTGGAAGAGGTGTGGCGTCACGCGGATCGACTCATCCACCTCGTCGGCGCTGACCAGCTCGGCCCAGCTCGTCATGGCCGTGCCGCCGCGCTCGTAGGGGGTCCATCGCAACGTCTTGTAGACCACCTGGCCATGCGCCGTGATGAACTGTCGTGCCGTGTCCGGATCGTTGGTCACCACAGTGGGCGCGATGGTCAGACCCATCCGTCGGGCCACGGCGAGTTGATGTGGCTTGTAGTCCGCGGCGAGGTTCCGCAGCGGGTGGTTCAGCCACAGACACCCTTCCAGCGCATGCAGGACGCCACCAAGCCCAAAGCGTGTCTGCGCCGCCGCGAACTGAGCGTCAGCCTCGTCCAGATGCTCATAGGCGGGCCAGACGGGACGGCGCCAGTACACCGACCGGGCGTCCTCCAGGGGCACCCGACGCGAAGGCGTACGAAGCCACCCTGCCATCGGAGCGTCGGAGGAGCCGAAGAGGGCCGTGATGGTCAGCTCTCCGCCGGCCATGTCGGCGGGATCGAACCTGACCACGGGCACGCCACGCTGGTTGAGCCGATCGATCACCATGTCCGCCGTGACATCGGCCGCCTCGGTGGCCACCAGGACGGGCCCGGGCCCCGCCGTAACCATCAGTCCTGCGCGCTGTCTTGGTCATGCCCCTGGTCAGGCTGTGAGTCGAGGTTCGTGGCCGTGGGTGTCTCGGTGCCCTTGCTCGTCCCGTGCTTTCCCATCTCGACGATCTGCCCGCGCTCGTCGCGGAACACGCCGAGTTGTGTCCGCGCGTCGATCCGCACCGAGGCGAACGGCATCACCACCGTCGACGGGTAGGGACTCATCCGCCGCACCCCCCAGGGACGGCAGCCGGCGGGCTCGACAGGACCAGGTGTTGGCACGGGAACCTCCTAGCCAGGGGCAACGCTCAGTAGTTCCCAATGTAACGCTCTGCTACGAAAGCCGTCACCCCTTGTGGAAAAAGGCATCGACCCGCCCGCTCAGGGCGCATCGCTCGGTGACTCGCCCCCAGACGGCGTCAGTTCAGCGGAAGGCGTCACATCACCGGACGGCGTCGCGTCGGCAGACGGTGTGGCGTCGATGGACGGCGTCGCGTCGGTGGACGGTGTGGCGTGGTCGTGTTCGTCCCAGGGGTAGGTCGGGTTCTCGTTGATCGACGGGCTCCAGGGCGTCTGCTTGGGTGGCTCGAAAGGGCCCTTTCGGGCCTGTATCAGGTACATGAAGACGACGAACACGACGCAACTGATGATGATCAGCGCGAGGCCGATGGGGTTGTTGGCGTTGTAGACGTACCGGTTTGTGCCCCAAGGGCTCTTCTTGAAGACCGGCTCGTACGCGTCATCGTCACGCTGCGGCATGGACTCCCCCGAAGAATCGCTGTCGGTGACCGTGAGCGGAGATCGTCGCATACGCGCCAACGCGGAACCGGAGGCCAGCCCTCCCCGGCCGACTGCCCCGCGCCCCATACCCGACGGCCCCGGGCCCTCCGCTCCTTGCCGCCCCGTAAGGGACGTTCGCAGCGAACG
The DNA here is from genome assembly GCF_029392895.1 of Streptomyces sp. 71268. Classification (NCBI taxonomy): domain Bacteria; kingdom Bacillati; phylum Actinomycetota; class Actinomycetes; order Kitasatosporales; family Streptomycetaceae; genus Streptomyces; species Streptomyces sp. 71268. Next base: position 4,574,573 of record NZ_CP114200.1, on the reverse strand, counting down.
TCGTCGAGTCCAGGAATCTCCCCGTGGTTAATCCGAAAGGCGGCGGACCCGACCGCGACCCCGGCGAAGAACTACCGCTGGGTAGCGAACAGCGCTCTTTCGATACGCGAGTTGTGGCGACTCGTGGACGTGCTCAGCGCGTAAGTGCGCGCGGCTCGCGTGCCGGGAACGGTGTTGACCGCGTTCCGTGCCTGGCGGCGCCAGGGGGCGTTGTGGCGGATGGCGTGGTGGTACGTGTCCGGCCCCCGCCTCGCGGCCGATGCGGCTGGTCAGCGGGCGCGGCGGGCGGCCGTACGCGGAATCGGTCGAATGCGGCGGGGCCGCACAAGAAGCGTTTCTGCGGCCGCGTTTTCACCTGGCAATTCAGCGGGCGTTCGAGAGGCGTTGTTCCGAACGGGGAATAGAGCACCCGTGCCGATCCCGATACGCGAACCCACCCGAACCTCCTTACGACCACGACGCGAATGCGAAAGGGGACGCATGGCCATCAGAATGACCGACTCCGGATACCACGGTCCGCAGCCGGGTGAGCGCGCCTACGATCCGTTCACCGATCGGATCGGGGTGCTGCAATCCATTCACAGCCTGGAAGATCTCCTGTTCGACCCGCAAGTCGACGGAAAACGTGTCGCCTTTCTCCGCCCCGAGGGTGGCGGTATCGAGTGGACGGCCAACGCCGACGGGCTCTGTTTCCCAGAGCCGGAACGCGGCCAGCAGGCCGGTTAGGCAATCGTCGTAGCGACAACTGACCCGGTGCACCGTCGATGCGCGCACCCCGCCCGCCCGAAGCGCGGACCGCGTCGCCCCGTCGGGCGCGTGGCGCCCTGTCCCGTTGGAGTCGGAGAGGCGCGCCCCGTCAGTCGATGCCGTAGAGCGGGCGCAGTGATCCGTACGGCCGGCGCGTGATCCGCCCCGGCCCGCGTGCCCGCCTACGTGACGTCCGGGGCGCCCGTGGTCTCATCGAGGTCGATGGTGTCAGCAGGGTCAGTGAGGTCAGCGCGGTCGGTGGCGTCAGCGGGGTCAACGGCTTCAGCGGTGTCCATGGTGTCCATGGTGTCCGTGCCGTGTGTGATGTTCGTGGCGTCCGCGGCCTCCGGGGCGGACGTGGCGTCCGCGACTCCCGTGACGGGCGTGGTTGTCGTGTCGGTTGCCGGCTCGGCCGGCATCACCGGTTCGGTGGCGGCTCGGCGAGCGCGGCGGGCCAGGAGCAGGGTGCCGCCGAGCGCCGCCGCGATGGCGACGCCGCCGCTGACGTAGCGCGGCAGTTGGTCGGGTCGCGTGTGACCGGACTTGGTCAGCAGCGGGGTGGCGTCGCCGGGGCGGCCGGTCTCCAGGACGCGGTTGTAGGTGATCTCGTCGTCCGGGCCGAACAGGTCGTTGTGCGCCCGGAAGTCGTCCATGCCCCCCTCGTACGCCCGGCCGTCGGTGTCGATGAGGGTCGGGGGGCCGTCGGGCGTGAACGTGCCGTACAGGGGGACCAGTTCCAGCTTGCCGTTCGCCCGACCGACGAAGAGCATGGTGACGAACATCCGGGCGCCCCGGTCGGCGTGCTCCTCGGCTGCCGCGAGTTGTCGAGCCGAGGCGCGGGGGAGGCCGCGCGGGGAGCCCGCCACCCGTGGTTCCGACACGTCCAGCGCCAGGCCGTCGGGCCGGGCCGCGAGCGGGCGGGCCGGCGACCCCTGACGCGTTCCCGCACTCACCGCCAGGCCCAACACGACGAAGGCCGCCAGCGACGCCGCGCCGAGGGTCAGCGTCGTGCGCCGACTCATCGGGGCCGCGTCGCCCGTGCACCACCGCGACCAGCGGCCCGTTCTCCGCACGATTCCGTCCACAGGCACGTCCTCCGCTGTGCGTACTCCGCGATCCGGTCACCCATGCGGCGCGACCCGCCCGAGACGGTGTGGCGCCCTCCTGGCACTGTGCGGCCAGGTCGTCGGGAGGGGTCACGTCGCGCCCGTGGCCGTGCCCGGCCGCTGACGCTCGCTGGTGATCGCTGGTGATCGCTGGCACGACGGCGGGCGGGGAGTGTGCGGCGGCTGGGCCGGAGGACTGCGGGGCCCGCCTGGCGCAGGCGGGTGCGAGCCGCGCGCCTGGCGGAGGCGGATACGGAGGTCTGCCGCGCGGAGGCCGTGTGTTGAGGGTCCCGGCTGGCGACGCCAGGACCCCCAACACGTCCCGCCGGAACGGAGGCGACGTGGGCCTCTCCGGTCGGGAATCCAACGGGCCCGGTGCGTGGCGGGCGCGCCTGACCCGTTGCCCGCCCTGAAAGCATGCGGGGACACCACGGTACGGGCCGACCTGTGCGGACCGCATCGGTCATCCGGCTGATCTCGTGCGTACCGCACCGGGTGTAGCTCGCAGCCACGCTCGCCCCCGTCGGTACGAGCGCGGTTCAGCCGATGTTCGCCGTGCCCCCTCCCCTCATCTACGGAGGTCGCTCTACGTACCAGCCAACTCGCGGTGCGTCCATCGCACTTGGCCTGCCGCGTTCGGGCCGGGCCCGGCGTCGGTGTGGCTGACCGGACGCATCTGGCGGCAAACCTGGTCCGGAGCGTGGGCTTGGGAAGCGCTGCCGGGGTGGTACGGGCGTGGCCGCCGATGCTCGTGCGCACATGACCGAAAAGGGAGGGGTACGGCCGACCGTGGCCTACCGGGCCAGCCCCACGAGGGTCACGTGCCCCACGTGCCTCGCGTGGACGTTGAGCCCCACGTGCCCGTCGAGCCCCGTCGAGCCCGCCGCGCCGAGCACGCCGAGCGGGCCGGGTCAGGCCGGCGGGCAGGGCTGCCACTCGGTGGCCGGCGCGGGGGCCGGGTACCGGGGGCGGGGCGGGCTCGTGGGGGTGGCGGCGCCGGGTTGCGCGGCGCGGCGGGCGGCGGGCTGTGCGGCGGGCTCGGCCAGGATCAGGGTCAGGTCGTCGGCGGAGGCCGGGCCGGCGTGCGCGGACAGCAGGTCGAGCAGCCGGCCGAGCGACGCGTCCGGGGTCGGCCCGCGCAGCGCGGCGTGCACCTGGTGGTCGAGCGGGAACAGGTCACCCTTGGCGTCGCGGGCCTCGGCAAGCCCGTCGGTGTACAGCAGCAGCCGCTGTCCGGGCGCGAGGGTGACCCGTTGCAGCTCCGGCGTGGGCGCGAGGCCCAAGGGCGTTGAAGAGTTGGCGGGTTCGAGCGTCTCCAGGCGTCGGCCGGCGCGTAGCGGTGGTGGGTGGCCGCAGTTGACGAGGCGTACCTCGTCGGGCGCGAAGTCGGCCAGCAGCAGCGTGACGAAGTCCTCGGGGCCGAGTTCGGCCGCGATGCGGGCGTCGAGGGTGTGGGCGAGCTGGATCAGGTCGGGCTCGGCGGCCGCCGTCTGCCGGAAGGCGGCCAGCACCGCCGCGCTGAGCCGGACCGCGTCCAGGCCGTGCCCCTTGGCGTCGCCGACGATCAGGCGCGGTCCGGTCGGGGTGAGGATCGCGTCGTGCAGGTCGCCGCCGATCAGGGCGTGTTCGGTGGCCGAGCGGGTACGTACGGCCAGCGTCAGGTCGCCGATGGTCGACGGCAGCGGGCGCACGATGGCCTGCTGGCTGACCTGGGCGATGCGGGTCATCCTGGTCAGCGCCCGGTGCGCCTCGCGGTGCGCGCGCTGGGCCGCCTCGCACGCGGTCTTGGTGCGCGCGTGGACGCGCTGGACGTGGGCGAGCACGCGGCGGGTGCGCAGCAGCGCGTGCCGGGTCGAGGCGTACGCCTCGCGCGTGCGCGCGTAGGCGCGCCGGGTGCGGGCGTGCGTGCGGCGCATCCGTGCGTAGCCGCGCCGGGTGCGGTCCTCGGCGCGCTGGGAGCGCGTGCGGGCGCGGGCCACCAGCGTCGCGCTGAGCCCGCCGACGGCCGCCGCGAGCACGTCGTTGACGTACTCGGCGCGCCCCGGCTGCGTGGCCTCGGCGCCGCTGAACGGCAGGGCCGCGGCGAGCAGCACCGCGAGGCCGCCGACCGCTCCGGTGGTGCCCGCGCTCAGCCGGTACGCCGCCAGCAACGGACCGACGACGAACAGCGCGCCGACGGCACCGCCCCCGAGCAGGACGTGGGCCACGGCGACGAGCGCCTCGGCGAGCACCGCGGCCAGCAGCCAGCCCCAGTGTGAGCGCACCACACACCTCCGCGAGGGCGCCATCGGCCCCACTCAGGGGCCGGACCGTAGTCACCCTGGCAGACGCCGACGACACAGGTAGTCACTTTCTTACTTTCTGTGACGCGGTACGGGCAGATGTGGCCGACTTCGCGCCCGTTCGTCACCCTCTTTCGTCAGACCGTCGCTAGTCCGTCAGCCCGTCAGTCCGTCAGGCGGTGCGACCCCGTGTCGTATCGGGTCGTGGGAGGCGTGCGGATCGCGGCCGGCGAACGGGTCGTGGGAGGAGTTCAACAAGAGTTCTCTCGCTGGCCGCGTGTGCCGGCGGCTCGACACGGAGCGCTTCGACCGGCGGAAAGCCGAGGACGGCGGCGAGAGGTTCGCGGCCTCGGCCGGACACCCGTTCACTCGGGATGACAGCCCCTGGCGGCGACTTCCCTGGTAGCGAGGGTGGCGGGGCCGAGCGCACAGCCGCCACCGGCCGCCGGGGGCCCGTGTTGGGCGGTGCGCGTGGCCGGTCGTGCCGGCGCGGGCGCCGGCACACCCTCCTGTCCGGGCGGCCCGCCCATGCCGCATCCTTCTGTTGGCGTTGACGGCGTCACTGGCGCACCGCGGAACCCCGGGGGAAATCGTGAGACGAGTGATCGACGACCGCTTCGAGTTGGTGGAACGGCTCGGCGGCGGCGGCATGGGCATGGTGTGGCGCGCCCGCGACCTGGCTCTCCACCGTGACGTGGCGCTGAAGGAGGTGCGCCCGCCGGACCCGGCGCTCGCCGAGTACGACCCGCAGGCCGCCCGCACGCTGCGCGCCCGCGTGCTGCGCGAGGCACGCGCCCTCGCCCGCGTCGACCACCCCAATGTGGTGACCATTCACCACATCGTGGACGGCGGTGAGGACGCGTACCCGTGGATCGTCATGGAGTTGGTCTCCGGCGGCTCGCTCCAGGGCCGTCTGGACGCGGGGCCGATGACGCCCGCCGAGGCGGCCCGGCTCGGCGGCGGCATCCTGGCGGCGCTGCGCGCCACGCACGCCGTCGGCATCGAGCACCGCGACGTCAAGCCCGCCAACGTGCTGCTGCGCAAGGACGGCCGGCCGGTGCTCACCGACTTCGGCATCGCCGCGATCCGCGAGTCCACCAGCCTCACCGCCACCGGCTCCATCATCGGTTCGCCCGACTACATGGCCCCCGAGCGCGTCCGTGGCCAGGCCGGCGGCCCCGCCGCCGACTTCTGGTCGCTCGGCATGCTGCTGTACGTCGCCGTGGAGGGCCACCACCCGCTGCGCCGCGCGAACACCCTCGCCACCCTCGCGGCCGTGCTCAACGACGAGGTGCCGCCGCCCCGCAAGGCCGGCCCGCTCACCGAGGTCCTGACGTTGCTGCTGGTCCGCGACCCGGGCGCGCGCCCGGACGCCGGCACCCTCGACCGCATGCTCGCCGCCGCTATCGCCCAGGGTGAGGCGGGGGGCGCGGGAAACGCGAGCGGCGCGGCCGGTACGGGAACCGGCACCGGCACCGGAGCGGGGCTCGCCGGCGCGGGGGCGGCGCCGGAGACCACGGCGCCGATGAACACCGCGGACCTGGGCGACACGGCCCCGGCGCCCGGCCCCGCCGACACGACCTCGGGCGCCCACCCGGGCCCGCACCCGTCGGCGTCCGGCTCTGACCCGACGCGCGACTCCTCGGTCACCTCGTTCCCACTGGCCCCACCGAGCGGCGAGAGACCCGGCGCGGGGCAGGGCACGGCCGCGCGCGGGGGGACGGGCACGACCGGGAGCGCGGGCACGGGAGCGCGGGCCGGCGCGAGTACGGGCGCGGGCGCGCGGGCCGGCGCGGGCACGGGGTCGGCTGGCGCAAGCGCGACGAGCGCGGGCGCGCGTGCGACCGGCGCGGGCGCGACGGGCACCGGCGCGCGTGCGACCGGCGTGGGGACGGCGGGTACGGGCGCGCGTACGGCGGGCTCGGGAACAGCGGGCGCGGGAGCGGCCGGGCGGGGTGGGCTCGGGGGCGGCGCCTCGTACCGCATCAGTCCGCCGCCCGCCCCGGACCCGGACGCCGCGCGGCGCCGGGTGCGTACCCGGAGGCTGGCGACGGTCGGCATGGTCGTCCTCGCCGCCGTCCTGACCGGTGTCCTGCTCTACGTACTGCTGCCCAGCCCGGACGACAAGGACGGCACCCCCACCGCCCGCCAGACGCCGGGCCCCGGCACCTCGGCGACGGCCACCGGGCCCGCCGCGCCCAAGCGCGACACCTCGGGCACGCAGCCCTCCTCGCCCTCGTTCGGCGACGCGGGCGGCACCGAAGACGAGCAGCCGCAGACCGACCTGCTCACGCCCGACGGAATCCGCCGGGCCCTCACCGAGCTGCGGCCGTTGATGGACACCGGCAAGGTCATCAGCCTCGTGGTCTACCCCGAGCACGTGTCGGCCGAGGCGCTCGTGCAGGGCAGCAGCAAGCGGTACGACCGGTTCAGCTACCGCGCGGACAGCGGGGCGTCCCGGGACGGCGCGGGCGGTACGAAGGCGACCGGCACCCAGCCGCTGGACCTGGACGCCTTCGACTGGGACGCCCTGCCCGCGTTGATGCGCAAGGCGGACCAGGTGCTCGGCGTCGACCAGCCCACCAGCCGCTACCTCGTCGTCCGCGCCCCGTCCAGCGTCTTCGACGAGGGCCAGAGCATGAGCGTCTACCTCTCCGACGCCTACGGCTCCGGCTACCTCAAGGCCGACCCCAGGGGCAAGGTCATCGCCACCTACCCGCAGGACAAGTGACCCCCGCGACGGAGCGGAGGGGCCGGCGCCAGGCGGTGTTGGGCCGGCACCGGGCGTGTAGGGCCCGTGCCGCGCGGGGCCGGCGTCAGGGCGCGGTCGAACCGCCGCGCGCGTCGGGGCGGACCAGGAGGCCGCGGTCGATGGCGACCACCACCGCGTGGGTGCGGTCGCTCACGTCCAGCTTGGCGAAGACCCGCAACAGGTGGGTCTTGACGGTGGCCTCGCCGATGACCAGGCGGCGGCCGATCTCCGCGTTCGACAGGCCGTCGGCCACCGCGGTCAGCACCTCCAGCTCGCGCCCGGTCAGCGCGACCGGCGCCGGCCGGCGCATCCGGGCCACCAACCGCTCGGCGACCTTGGGGGCCAGCACCGTCTCGCCACGGGCCGCGGCGGCGATGGCGGCCACCAACTGCTCCCGCGAGGTGTCCTTGAGGAGGTAGCCCACCGCCCCGGCCTCCACCGCCCGTTCGATCTCCGCGTCGGTGTCGTACGTCGTGAGGATGAGCACCCGGGTCGACGCCCCGCTGGCGACGATCCGCTCGGTCGCGCCCACCCCGTCAAGCACCGGCATCCGCAGGTCGAGCAGGGCCACGTCGGGGGCGAGCGCGCGGACCGCCGCGACGGCCTCGGCCCCGTTCGCGGCCTCGCCCACGATCTCCACGCCGGGCTCCGGACCCAGCAGGGCGACCACCCCCGCGCGCATCACCGTGTGGTCGTCCGCCACCAGCACCCGAATCCTGGGCCCGGCGGCGGCCGCGATCCCGTGCGGGCCAGCCCCGTCAGCCGTGTCCGTCATGTGCGCCGCGCCTCCTCGTGTTCGGTGGTGGGGACCGTGGCGAGCACCCGGGTGCCGTCCCCGAGCGAGCTGGTCACCTGGAGTTCGCCGCCCAGCTCGGCCAGCCGCTTGCGCATCCCGTCGAGGCCGAAGCCTTCCGCGTCGGCCACCACGAACCCCCGTCCGTCGTCGGTGAGTTCCAGCTCCACCCCGTACGGCCGCGCCGCGAGCACCACGCCGACCGTGGTCGCCCCCGCGTGCTTGCGCACGTTGGCCAGCGACTCCTGGGCGCAGCGCAGCAGCGCGATCCGGGTCCGCTGGTCACAGGGCACGTCGGGCAGTTCGGCGGTGACGGTGAGCCCGGTGTCCTGGGCGAACCGGTCGAGCGTGCGGCGCAGCGCCTGGGCCAGCGTGCCGGGCGCGGCGCCGGTGCGCGGGGCGGCGCCGACCAGCGCGCGGGCCTCGGCGAGGTTCTCGCGCGCCGTCCGCTCGATCGAGTCCAACTGCTGTGCGCTGCGGTCGGGATCGGTGCGCACACCCGAGCGCGCCGCCTCGGCCAGCACGATGATCGAGGCGAAACCCTGGGCGAGGGTGTCGTGGATGTCGCGGGCCAGCCGTTCGCGCTCGTCGGCCGCGCCCTGGCGCTGGTTCGCCTCGGCCAACCGGGCCTGCGCCTCGGCCAGTTCGGCGGCGAGCGCGTCCGCCCTGGCCTGGGTCAGGCCGACGAAGCGGTAGAGCCACCGGCCGACGGCCACGCCCGCCGCGTAGGCGAGGAGGGTGGCGACGAGGTTGCCGGTGAGCAGGTGCGGGCTCCACCCCTGGGGCAGCACCCCGCCGAGCGCCGTGCTGGCCGCCGCGAGACCGCTGAGCTTGATCGCGGCCCGTGGCCCGGCCGCGAAGACCCAGAACTGCGGGAGGGCCACCACGAACAGCGCGGCCGCGCCCTCCAACACGTACGACACCGCCGCGATGTGCAGTCCGAGCAGGGCCAGCAGGACGGACGGTACGAGCCCGGCCCGGGGCCCGGGCACCTGGCGGCGGGCCGCGAGCAGCAGGGCCCCGTAGTCGGCGGCCAGCAGCGGCAGCAGCACCGCCGCCGCGTACTGGTCGGCGCGCGAGGCGTCCCGCACGGCCAGCGCCGTCGGCCCGAGCCCCACCGTCAGCCAGGCGACGCCGTACCAGAGGTGGAACCTGGTGGTGAGGAACCAGTCGGCGGGCTGGGGCAGCGGGACCATGCGGCTCAGCCTACGGTTCCCGGCGCGGTCGGCTCGGGCTCGGGCCGGGCGCCGACGGCCGGGGTGACCTGCCGCTGGGCCCGGCGCATGCCGCGCGACGGCCACCAGTTGGCCTGACCGAGCAGCAGCATCAGGGCCGGCAGGACCAGCATCCGGATGACGAACGCGTCGAGCAGTACGGCGACCGCGAGCACGTAGCCGATCTGCTTCATCTCGATCAGGTGCAGCCCGACGAAGCTGGCGAAGACGGTGACCATCACCACCGCCGCGCTGGTGACCACGCCCGCCGAGCGGCCGATGCCCTCGATCACGGCCCGCCGGGTCGGCACCCCCGCCAGCGCCGCCTCCCTGATCCGGCTGACGACGAAGACCTGGTAGTCCATCGACAGGCCGAAGAGGATCACGAACAGGAACAGCGGCACCCGGGACCCGATGGAACCGGTGGAGTCGAAGTCGAGCAGCCCCTCGGCCCACGAGGGTTGGAAGGTCAGCACGAGCACGCCCAGCGAGGCGCCGGCCGACAGCAGGTTCAGCACCACGCCCACCAGGCCGAGCACCACGGAGCGGAACGCCCACACCGTCATCGCGAACGTCACGACCAGCAGCGCCCCCACGATCAGCGGCAGCTTGTCCTTCTGGTGCTCGGGATAGTCCGCGTAACGGGCCACGTCGCCGGTGACCGCCGTCTCGACGCCGGCGACCTTCCCTATGGTGGCGGGCACGTGCTCGGCGCGGATCGACCTGAGCGACTCCTGCGCGGCGTCGGTGCTGACGTGGTGCGGCACCTGGAGCTGGAGCATGCTGATCCGCTTGTCCCGCGAGGTGCTCAGCGCGGCGTCGCCGGACAGGCGCGGGTCGTCCTTCACGTCGCGGGCCAGCTCGCGCAGGGCCTCGGTGACCTCGGCCGAGCGCTCCGCGTCGGCGCGGACCACGATCTGGTGCATGGCCTTGAGTTCGGGGAAGGCGGCGTTCTGCCGGTCGTAGACCCGCATGGCGCCAATCGCCCGGGAGTGCGTCTCGCGGCCCATGTCGGTCAGGTTCAGGCCGAGCGCCGGGGCGGCGACGGCGAGCATGCCGAGAACGGAGGCGGCCAGCGCCACGGCGGGCCGCCTGCTGACGCCGCGTAGCACCGCCGCGGTGACCCGGCCGGGCCCGCCCCGGCGCGGGGCGCGCTGACGCAGGGGCTTGCCGCCCGCCGCCGCGCGGGCCGCCCTGCGCTCGGCCCGCCGCTCGGCGCGCGCCCCGAGCACCGCGAGCAGGGCCGGCAGCACGGTCAGCGAGCTGAGGACGGCGACCAGGGTGACGACGATGGCGCCGACCGCGATCGAGGAGAAGATGACGTCGTCCACCAGGAAGAGCGTCGCGGACGAGACGGCGACGGCCAGGCCCGAGAAGACGACGGCCCGCCCGGAGGTCGCGGCGGCCAACTCCACCACGGCCGGCGAGGAGAGGCGGCCACCGGCGCGGGCCCGTTCCTCGCGCTCGCGCTTGAGGTAGAAGAGCGTGTAGTCCACGCCGACGGCCAGGCCGATGAGCAGGATGACGTTGGTGCCGATGCCGGCGTCCGGGAAGGCGTGCGAGGCCAGCATCGACAGGCCGATGGACGCGGCGATGGAGGTCAGCGCGAGCAGCACCGGCACCAACGCCATCGCGACCGAGCTGAACACCAACAGCAGCGTGATCAGGGTGACCGGCAGCGCGATGATCTCGGTACGGGCCAGGTCGTCGCCGCGTTGCTGGTCCGTGCCCTTGCCGATCGAAGGCGAGCCGGTCTCCTCGACGCGGAGTTCGGGGTGGGCCTTCTGTACGGCGGCGGTCTGCGCGAGCAGCGGGTCGACGTGCTCCTTGCCCTCCCGCTCGTCGCCGAACATCGTCACGTCCACGCGCACCGCCGAGCCGTCCGCCGAGCGCACCGGCGCGGCCACCGCGCGCACCTCGGGCAACTCGCGCATCCGCTCGGCGACCTCGCGGGCCGCCGCGTCGGCCGAGGCCCGGTCGAGCCGCCCGGTGCCGGGGGCCGCGGTGATCAGTACGCGCTCCACGGGCCGCTGTTGCAGCCCCCCGTCCTCGGCTATCGCCTCGGCCCGGCCGGCCTCGCCGATGCGGTAGTCCGCGGCGGTGGCCGGGTTGCCGCCGACGGCGATGCCCGTCCCCAGGCACAGCACGACGAACACGAACCAGCCGACCATCGCGCGCCAGGGGTGCCCGGCGCTCCACCGAGCCATCCGAACTGGAAGATTCTTCATGGTGTTCATGCTGGTCGGCGGGGTGTTGGCGGCGACAGCGGCGACCGGTTGAACCTGGGGTCCACCAGTCGGTGGACCCCCGCCGCCCCGAGCCCGATCCCCGCGCGCGTTTGCCCTGCCCCGCGCGGCCGGCGCCGCTGCCCGCGCGGTCGGTGCCGCTGCCCCGGACGGCCGGTGCCGCTGCCCGCGCGGTCGGTGCCACTGCCCCGGACGGCCGGCGCCACTGCCCGCACGGCCGGCGCCACTGCCCGCGCGGCCGGCGCCACTGCCCCGATCTCCGGCCACGCGTACGCGCCCGGCCCCCGTCGGGGGACGGGGTTGGGGCGTACGCGTCCCGTGGCCGGCCCGACCCGCGTCCGCGCGGACGCGGCACCGCCAGACGGCTCTCCACGGGTTGCGCACGCCCATGCCCACGGGGCCCCTCGCGCCCCACCCCGTGGGCGGCTCCTGCCAGCCACCAGCGCGCCGGTGGCACTCCGGGGCATGCTCGGTGGATGGCCCACCGCGCCCCGCAGGCACCTCGGGACGTCAACCCCCTCGCTGACCTCCCATTTCCCGGCAAACCCCGGCACACCCGTTCCTTGACATCCCGGATTGGTACAGGCCAATATCCGGCTGGTCTGCTCCAAGTCGCCCGGCCGTCCGATCCGTCGGCCCACACCCGCACCTCGGAGGTCCCCTCATGGCACGTGGCAGCCACCCGGAACTCATCAGGTTGGCCAACTCCGTCCTTCAACCGGGCTTCGTCGGCACCACCGCTCCTGACTGGGTGCGCCGCCGCATCGCCGACGGGCTCGGCTCCGTCGTGCTGTTCGGGCGCAACATCGAGACCCCCGAGCAGGTCGCCGCGCTGACCTCGGCGCTGCGCGAGGAGAACCCCGAACTCATCGTCGCCATCGACGAGGAGGCCGGCGACGTCACCCGGCTCGACGTGCGCACCGGCGCCTCCTGGCCCGGCAACCTCGCGCTCGGCGCCATCGACGACCCCGACCTCACCGAGCAGGTGGCCCGCGACATCGGCCGCGCGCTGCGCGCCATCGGCGTCTCCCTCGACTACGCGCCGAGCGCCGACGTCAACTCCAACCCGATGAACCCCGTCATCGGCGTGCGCTCCTTCGGCGCCGAGACCGACCTCGTCGCCCGGCACACCGCCGCCTGGGTGCGCGGCCTGCAGAGCGCGGGCGTGGCCGCCTGCGCCAAGCACTTCCCCGGCCACGGCGACACCAACGTCGACTCGCACCACGGCCTGCCGATCTTCACCGCCGACGCGGAGACCATCACGCGCGTCGCGCTGCCGCCGTTCACCGCGGCCATGGAGGCCGGCGTGCGCACCATGATGACCGCGCACATGCTCATCCCGGCCTACGACCCCGAGCTGCCCGCGACGCTGAGCCCGACCATCATCAACGGCGTGCTGCGCGACCAACTCGGCTTCACCGGCCTGGTGGTGACCGACGGCATCGAGATGGGCGCGGTCTCCGCCAAGTACGGCATCGCGGGCGCCACCGTCAAGGCGGTCGCCGCCGGCGCGGACGCCGTGTGCGTGGGTGGCGAGAGCGCCGAGGAGTCCACCACCGTGGACCTCGCCCAGGCGCTGGTGGACGCCGTGGTGGACGGCACGCTGTCCGAGGAGCGGCTGGCCGACGCCGCCGACCGGGTGCAGAAGTTCGCCGCCTGGTCGGCCGACCTCGCCCGGCAGGCCGACACCGCGACCGACGAGTCCGACATCGGCCTGGTCGCCGCCCGGCGCGCGGTGCGCGTCAGCCGCCGCCCCGGCACCGGCGCCGAACTCCCGCTGGCCGGCGCCCCGCACGTGGTCGAGCTGTCGCCGACCATGAACCTGGCCATAGACGGCCGCACCCCCTGGGGCGTGGCCGACCCGCTGCGCGCCCTGCGCCCGGAGACCACGTCGGTACGGCTCACCGAGGCCGAACTGTCCGACGCCGGCGACCTCCTGGACCGCGCCGTACTGGCCCCGGCCAACGGCCGCGAGCTGGTCATCGTCGTCCGCGACGCCGCCCGTCACCGCTGGATGTCGCAGGCCCTGGCCGGCCTGGTCAGCCGGCGCCCGGACGCCCTGGTGGTCGAGATGGGCGTGCCCGTGGACGCCCCGCTCGGCGCCGTCCACCTCACCACCTTCGGCGCCACCCGGGTCTCCGGGATCGCGGTGGCCGAGGTGCTCACCGGCGCCGCCTGAGCCGCGCGGGGCGACCTCCCCGAGAGGCCGCCCCGCACCTCCACACCCCCGCGCCCGGCCGCGCGCGGCGATGCCTCGTACAACTCGTGCGTCTCGTACGCCTCGTACGCCTGGTGCGCCTCCAGCACCCCGTACGCCTCGCTGCCTCGCGTCTCCCGCCGGCGCCCACCCGGGGGCCGCTTCCCCTACACCGCCCACGCGCGCCCGCGACCTGCCCGCGTGTCGCTCGGCCCTGCCCACGCGTCGCCCGGTGCCCGCGTGTGGCCCGATCCTGCCCGCTCAGCTCCGCCCCTGAGGCGACCCGTTCGGCATGCCGCGTACCCGGCCGCGTGACGGTTGTGACGACCGTGACGGCGGACCTGTCGTGTCGTCAGATGGGGTGCGTGAGATGGGGGTTGACACCCAAAGTTGGTCTAGTCCATCTTGGGGGAAAGCGCGTTCGGCACGGTGGGCGAGCCGATCTGGCCCCACGCCCCCTCCCTGAGCCGGCCGACCGGAACCACCACGTCCACCCCGGGCCACGCCACGGCCCAGGTTCGGACGCCGTACGACGAGGTAAGGAGACCCGGCTCTGGCGCCACGGCGAACCACCACCTCCACGACCGGTGCACGCGGCCCGCACCCGGCGCCCTGACCACTGCCGAATCCCCACCTCCCGCGAGTTCACCGCGGCCCCCGCGACGCCGGATGGCGGCCCATGACCCACCCGCCGCACTCCGCCGCCACGAGCCGCGCGCGATGGCCCTCTTCCCTCTCGTTCCGCCACCGCTCCCGATGAACCCGCGCGCGACACGGCAGCCGCCGAGGACGGTCCCGCACCGCGCCCCGTCGTGCTGATCGCCCCCGCGCACCCCGCGACCACCCGCCCCACCCCGCGCCCACCGGGCGAGAGGGGACGGGGCACACACCCGGGAGGACCGGCCCCGCCGACCGCGCCGCGACACGGCGGGCGACGCGTCGACGCGGGCGCCAGTGCGGTGAACAACGACGTTCCCGCCCGACCCGCGCCGCCACCGGGCCCCGAACCCGAGGGCACGGCAGGCCCTCCCCGCACCACCACGCCCAGGAGACCCGCATGCCCACGCCCGACGGATACCTGTACCGCGCCGCATCGGACCGGCCCTACTTCAGCGCGGACGGCGACACCTACCTCGCGCAGACCCCGCTCAAGGACATCGACAAGACGCTGCCACTGCGCGTGCTGTCCAAGGAGGACCTCGCCTTCTGGCAGACGTACGGCTACGTCGTGGTCAAGGAGGCCATCCCGGCCGCCGCCGCGAACAAGCTGCTCGACTTCGCCTGGGAGTTCCAGGGGCTCGACCCCGGCCGCCCCGACACCTGGTACACCGAGCGCACCTTCCGTACCGACCTCGAACGCGACCTGTACATCTACGGCTTCGTCGAGGCGTACCACCACCAGCTCATCTGGGACAGCCGGCAGAGCCAGCGGGTCTACGACGCGTTCGTGGACGTGTGGGACTGCGAGGAGCTGTGGGTCACCCTCGACCGGCTCAACCTCAACCCGCCCAACCGGGGCAACCGCTCCCGCTCCCTGATCGAGCCCACCGACGAGGGCTTCGACATCGAGCTGCACTGGGACGTCGACTCCACCCGCAGCGTGCTGCCGCAGCGCGTGCAGGGCATCATCGCGCTCCACGACACCAGGGCCGAACTCGGCGGCTTCCAGTGCTCGCCCGAACTCTTCCGGCGCTTCGACCGCTGGAAGCTCGACCAGCCCGCCGACCGCGACCCGGTCCGCCCGGGCGTCGACCGGTCAGAATTCCCCGTGGTACGGCCCGAGTTGGGCGCCGGCGACCTGCTGATCTGGAACGGGATGCTGGCGCACGGCGTGGCCCCCAACACCTCCGAGCGCGGCGTGCGGTCGGTGCAGTACCTGTCGATGATGCCCGCCCTCGAGGAACACCAGGAGCTGCGCACCTCGCGCGTCGACTCCTGGCGCGACCTGTCCACGCCCACCTGGAACAAGACCCTGGTCGGCGACGCCACCCGGCACGAGTCGCTGCGTTACCCGACGGCCGACCTCACCGACCTCGGCGAACGGCTGCTCGGCCTCACGTCCTGGAACGGCACAGCGACCGAGCGGTGAACCGGAGAGACGGAATGCGCGCCATCTGCCTGACCCTCCCGACCAACCGGCCCTCCGCGCCCATGGTCACGGCCATCTGCGCCGAGGCCGCCTACGCGGCGCGGCACTTCCCCGTCGAGGTGCACGTCCTGATCCTGGACTCCGCCGCGCCGGGCGCCCGCGCGGAGCACGCCGCGGCGCTGGCCGCCGTGCCCCGCACGCCCGGGGTGGTGGTGCACCACCTGGACGAGGACGCCCAACGGGCCTTCCTGCGCGCGGCAATCGAACGCGCCGGGCTGCCCAAGCCCGAGCTGGTGCTCGACCTCATGCTGCCCGCCGACGTCTCCTACGGCGCCTGCACCAACCGGGCCTTCCTCATCGCCGCATCGCTCGGCTGCTCGTCCGTCCACCGCCGGGACTCCGACAGCTCGTACCAGGAGCTGAACGGCGAACCCGTCTACCCCGTCCACCACGAGCTGACCTCGATCGGCGAACGGGCCCGCGACGCCGCGCCCCGGGTGGACGCGACCGACCTCGACCCGGCGCACCTGGACAAGCCCGTGGTGCTGGTCGGCGCGTCGTTCGTGGGTGAACTGTCCGTGGACATCAGCGAGATCCGGCAGCTCGACGCGGACGTCTACCGCGACGTCGTCGGCCTGTGGGCGCCCGCCGACTGGAGCGCGGAGCAGAAGCGGGAGCTGGCCGACGAGTCGTTCACCGGCGCCGGCACCGCGCCCTTCACCGGCGACCACGCGCTGCTGACCCTCGTGGACCCGATGCGCCTGGACATGTGCAACATCAGCTTCCAGCAGGTGCACGAGCGGGTGCCGCTGCCACCGGCGACCAACACCATCGGCAGCGACTACTTCCTGATGCACCTGGTGCACGACGCGGCCCTGCCCGGCGTCCTGCACAACCGGCACATCGTGAACTTCTACACCACGGAGCGGCGCACCGACGCCGGCTTCATGGCCTACCAGCTGCGCTTCACCAAGTTCTTCCTGTCCATGCTCTACCTCAACGCCGTCTACGCGGCCATGGCCGAGGCCGGGCCCACCCTGCTGGACGACGCACACCAGGTGCGCGCGGAGCGCGTCAGCGAACTGGTCTGGGACAGCACCCGCCTGCCGGTGACCGAGAACGAGGAGCGGCTCGACGTCCTGGAGCGCTCGTACCACAGGCTCGGCGGCCGGTACGCCACCTTCGCGCGGTCCATCGCGCCGCGCCGCCAGCAGTTGCTGGACGAGGCCCGCCACGACATGGAGGACTTCGCACGGCTCATCGACGCGTGGCGACCCCTGGTGCGGGCGAGCCAGGCCACGCGCATCCACCCGCTCGACCGGTAGACCCCCGGGGCCATCCACATGTACGTCAACGTCACCGCACCCCTGCGCGCCGCCCTCGCGGCGGCCACCGAGGACCAGCTCATCTACGACCTGGCCGGCATAGCGCGCCGCCACGCGACCCTGCTGCGCGAACTGCCCGGCGTCCACGTCCGCTTCGCCATGAAGGCGTGCCCCGTGGACGAGGTGCTCAGCCGCCTCGTCGAGCAGGGCGCCGGCTTCGACGCGGCCAGCCCCGCCGAGGTCGCGCAGGCCGTCGGCGCCGGCGCGCCGCTGGACGCCATCCACTTCGGCAACACCGTCAAGTCCGACCGGCACATCGCCGAAGCCCACCGGATGGGCGTACGCGACTTCGCCACCGACAGCGTCGAGGACGTGCGGGCCATCGCCCGGCACGCGCCCGGCGCCCGGGTCTTCTGCCGGCTGGCCACCGACGGCGCGGGCGCCCTGTGGGGCCTGAGCCGCAAGTTCGGCTGCACGCCGTCGGACGCCGTGCGCGTCATGGAGGTCGCCCGGTCCGCCGGCCTCACCCCGGCCGGCCTCTCCTTCCACGTCGGCTCCCAGCAGATGACCGCCGGGGCCTGGCGGGACGCCATCGACCGGGTGGCCGGCGTCGTGACCGTACTGGCCCGGCGCGGCATCCACCTCGACCACGTCAACCTCGGCGGCGGACTGCCCGCGCCACACGGCACCGACCGCGCCGGCGACCCGCTCGACCCGCCCCTGGACAAGATCTTCGCCGTCATCCGCGAGGGCATGCGCCGGTTGCGCGCCGTCGCCGGCGGCCCGCTGGACTTCCGCATCGAACCCGGCCGCCACCTGGTCGCCGACAACGGTGCCATCCGCGCCCACGTCGCCCGCCTGACCACCCGCGAGCAACTGGGCGGCGACCGCGCGCACTGGCTCTACCTCAGTTGCGGCAAGTTCAACGGCCTGTACGAGATGGACGGGCTCCAGTACCCGCTGCTCTTCCCCAGCCACCCCGAGGACGCCCCGCGCGTGCCCGCCGTCATCGCGGGACCCACCTGCGACAGCGACGACGCGTACGACCCGGCCGGCGCCCCCGTCCGCGTCCCGGCCGGCCTCGCCTCCGGCGACCCGGTGTGGATCGGGTCCTGCGGCGCGTACGCCACCAGCTACACCACCCAGGGCTTCAACGGTTTCAGCCCGCTGCCCTACACCTGGATCGACGGCGACCGCGCCGGACGCGGCGGCCCACACCCGGCGGCCCCACCGCTGGCGGCCCCGGTGGCCCTGGGCGAGGTGGCGTAGTGAACGACGTACGCATCCGCCCCATCGCCGACGCCGACTGGCCCGCCCTGGCCGCGCTCGAGGAGCGCGCCTACGCCGGGCTCGGACTCTCCGAGGGCGAGGCCGCGCTCCGCTCGCGGGCCCGGGTCTCGCCCGCCACCTGCACCGTCCTGGACCGCGCCGGGGACCTCGTCGGCTACCTGCTCGCGCTGCCCTACCCGCCCTTCCACAGCCCCGACCTGGCCCACGCGGAGACGGCCACCGCCGCCGTCCCCACCCGCAACCTCCACCTGCACGACCTGGTCGTCGCCCCGGAGCACCGCGGGGCGGGCCTGGCCCGGCGGCTGCTGCGGCACCTGACCACGGCGGCGCGGGGCGCCGGGCACGAACAGATCTCCCTGGTCGCCGTCGCGGGCAGCGCGCCGTTCTGGGCGGGGCACGGGTACCGCCCGCACCCCGAGGTGTCGCTCCCCGACAGCTACGGCACGGACGCCGTCTACATGTCCGCGCCGGTACCCGGGCGCACCCCGACCCCCGGACGCGCCGGTGAGCCGCGCCCCGGGACACCCGTGACCGACGAAGTGGGCTGATGCACATGTTGGGTGTTCGCGACGACTTCCGCCGGCGGCTGCTGGCGATCGCGGCGCTGTTCTGCGTCCTGGGCTTCCAGTACGCGACCTGGGCGGCGCGGCTGCCGGCGCTCAAGTCCGACCTGGACCTGAGCAAGGCCGAGGTCGGCCTGCTGCTGATGGCCGCGGGCGTCGGCGCCGCGATCTCCTTCCCGCTGGTGGCCGTCCTGACCCGGCGCCTGGGTTCGCGGCGGCTGGCCGTCGTCTCGGGCCTGTTCCTCGGCGCGGTCCTGCTCGGCCTCGCCGCGGCGCCCAACTACCCGCTGGCGCTGGCCGTGATGTGCCTCGACGGCCTCGCCGTCGGCTGCCTCAACGTCGCCATGAACGCGCAGGGGGCGGCCCTCGAAGCCCGCCACGACCGTACGGCCATGGCCAAGCTGCACGCCGTCTTCAGCGCCGGCTCGCTCTTCGCCGCGCTCCTCGCGTCCGGCATGAACGCGCTGACCCACTCCGTCGCCGCGCACTTCGGCGCCGCCGCCGCGATCATCGCCCTGCTCGTCGTCGCCACCCGGCCCCACCTGCTCCCCGACGAGGCCCCGGCCGAACAGACCACCGACGACCCCGCGGGGACCCAGACCACCGGGCACCCGGCCCCCGCCGACCAAGCCGCCGACCAGGCCACCGACCAGGCCGCGGCGGACCAGGCGAACCAGGCGGGTCAGGCGGACCAGCCACGCCGCCGGCTGAGCCTGCCCGCCACGGCCACCCTGTGGATGGGCGGCGCCATGGTCTTCGGCACCGTCACCGAGGGCGCCATGAACGACTGGTCGGCCCTGTACCTGGAGGAGGCCGGCGCCTCGGCCAAGGTCGCCCCGCTGGGCATCGCCGTCGTCTCGGTGATGATGGTGGCGGCCCGGCTCTTCGCCGACGGCTGGCGCGCCCGCTGGGGCGACGGCCGCGTCGTCCGCGTCGGCAGCGTCCTGGCCGGCACCGGCCTCGCCCTGGCCCTGTTGGCCGGCGGCGTCGTCCCCGCGCTGCTCGGCTTCGCCTGCATGGGCCTCGGCATCGCCGCGGTCACCCCCTGCGTGTACGTCGCCGCCGCCCGCCAGGGCTCCGACGCGCTGGCCCTGGTCGCGGCCATGGGCACCACGGGCCTGCTGGCCGGCCCGCCGGTCATCGGCTTCATCGCCCAGGGCAGCAGCATGACCTGGGGCATGGGCGCGGTGGCGGCCTCGGCCGTCCTGGTCGCCGCCTGCGCCACCCGCATCCGCTGGACCGCCGCCGCCCAGGAGAACCCCAAGCCCCCCCACCCCCGCCGAAACCGTGGAACCGGCCGAACCGGCCGAACCCGCCGCCTCCTAGCTCCGGGCACCGCCGACCCGCCCGCCCCCGCGACCCGCCCCGGGGGCGGGCGGGCCCGTCTCGTCGCCGCTCCGTTCGCCTTGGTCAGGGTGATCCACCAGGTGAGAACACCAGGCAGCTGAGCGGCCGACGGGAGGTAACACGTGGAGTCACCCGACGCCTCGGCCCTACGCGTCCCGGTCGGAGCCGACGCCGACCGCTGGACCACCCGCTCGGCCCGCCGCCGGGTCCCCCTGGTGGCCCACAACGTGACCTCGGCCGGCCGGCTGCTCGACGTACTGCCCCTGTTCCACAACGACTTCCGCGTCCAACTCCTCGTCACCTCCACCGGCTCCTCCCCGTTCCAGGGCGGCCTCACCGACCTCTTCGCCGACCTCGCCCTCCCCGTCCTCCCCTGGCACCAGGCCCTGACCACCCCCGTGGACCTCGCCATCTCCGCCAGCTTCGGCGACCAACTCCCGCTGTTGCACGGCAAGTTGACGACCCTGCCGCACGGCGACGGGTACACGAAGAAACTCGCCGTAGCCGGCCACACCGGCACCGAGCCCACGTTCGGCCTCTCCCCCGCATGGCTGCTGGCCGACGGCGAGCCGTACGTCGACGGCCTCGTACTGTCCCACCCGGAACAGCGGGAGCGGCTGCGCCGGGCCCATCGAGATCGGCCCCGCCACCTGGACCACGGAGGTACTGGCCCGCCACCCCCACACCACGCTCGCCGGCTACGCCACCGGCCCCCACCACTGCGTGGCGCGCACCCGCAGCCACGGCCTGCTCGACCTCACGGCGACCCCGGACGCCGACGCCGACCCGACCGCGTACGCCTCGGCCCTCCACGCCTGGCTGACCACCGGCGGCACACCACCCCCGGCCGTCATCACCCTCCGCATACACACGGCCGGCGGCGTCCACCCGGTACGGGTACGCCCGGTGGAAGAACCCCCGCTCACGCCACCGCCTGGCAGCGCCGACGCAACTGGTCGAGGTAGCGGAGGTGGGGGGTAGCGCGCTGGGGTGTCAGGAGGCGCTCGGCCTCGTCGACCGCCGCCAGCGCGGCGCCCGTCTCACCCCCGTCGAGCAACGCCTCGGCGAGATCGGTCAGAACCCGGGCCTCGTTGTACGGCTCACGCTCGACACCGCCCCCACCCGCGAAGAAGTCCCGCGCCCGCTCCAACTTCGCGCGCGATTCCTCGTAGGCGGCCTCGTACGACCACCGGTATAGCCGCAGCAGCCCCCCGCAGCCGCCATCGCGTAGTCCGAGGAGAGGTCACGAGGGGCCGTGTTGGCCGAAGAGGCCCCCTTGTCCGGCTTCTACGTACGTCTCCACACTCCCGACATGGTGTACCGGTGCCGTGCGCAGACAGGCGATGGGACGTTGTGTAAGAACCGGGTGAGCGGCCCAGACATGCGCTGTCACCACCACCGAGGTCGGCCAGCGGGACGCGTTTCGACGCCCCGTAAGAAGCCCGCGAGGCGTACCCAGGTCACACGCTCGACCCCGCGCCGAGCGCCGTCGCGATCGACGGGCCCTCAGCCCCCGCGAATGGCTGCGGCTCGGCCCCCACGACGCACTCAGCCCGCGACACAAGCCGCCCAGGAGACGCAGAGGGTTGAGGAGGCCGCACGTATATGCCTGGACGTCATAGAACGCGGTGGCACCGCTGTCATCGCTGAGCGTGCGTCTACTTACGTATCGGACGAGACATGGCAGACCCTCGTGAAGCGTCATCGCCGGCGGGGTTGCGATCCTCTGGCCCGGTTGGCCCGCGACATCCTCAACGGCAAAGACCTGCTCCATGAGGCCGTTGGTCGCGCCGTCGGCGGTTTCTTCGGCCTGATAGGTCGCCCCAGAATCGAGAGGGTATTCGCACAGGAGGTGGCCCGAAGGGTCCCGCTACCGTTTGACGCGAAGCTCTCGGCAGCCGCACGGGGCTTGCAGATCGCCGGCATCTACACCTGCGTCGTGGGAAACAGGGACCTGACCGACTGCGCCTGCCTGCGGGACGTGATCAGTGCCGAGGGCCAGGAGCGCCTGCAGCGTCTGATCCACGGAGCGATGGGGGACTGGCAATCGCTTCCCCGGCAAATGCGCGATGGCGTGACTGGGCTTTGAACGGACAGCACGCGTCAACCCAGGCCCACGACTGAGACGAGATCTGAGACGCGAACCGCCGCGCGGAGCGCGCTCGGTGCCGCCGCCGCATCCGCTGAACGACAAAACCCCAGGTCGGAAGCATTCCTACCTGGGGTTTTAACTGAGCCGCCTTCGGGATTCGAACCCGAGACCTACGCATTACGAGTGCGTTGCTCTGGCCAACTGAGCTAAGGCGGCATGCCGTGCGAGCCTGATCGGCGGTGACGGCGGAGCCAAGTCTACACAGTTTCGCGGGGTGCTCCGTACGAGGTGGTGTTCGGGGGCTCCGTGCAGGTCAGGCGGGTCGTGCGGGGCTGGGCGAATCAAGTGCAGGTGGTGCCGGGGGCGGGGAGTCGGCCCGTGAGGAGGTAGGTGTTGATCGTGCGGTCCGCGCACTCGCTGCCCCGGCCGTACGCCGTGTGGCCGTCGCCGTCGTACGTGAGCAGGCGGGCCGAGGAGAGCTGGGCGGCCAGGGAGCGGGCCCAGCGGTAGGGGGTGGCGGGGTCGCGGGTGGTGCCGACGACCAGGATCGGGGCGGCGCCCCTGGCCTCGATGCGGTGGGGGCGGCCGGTCGCCTTGACGGGCCAGTAGGCGCAGCTCAGGGCCGCCCATGCCAGGGTCTCGCCGAAGAGCGGGGACGCCTTCCGGAAGGTGGGCAGGGACTGGATGGCCTCGGCCGGGCGGTGGAAGGCCGGGGGCAGGTCGAGGCAGTTCACTGCCTGGTTGGCGACCATGAGGTTGCTGTACGTGCCGTTGTCCGACCGTTCGTAGAACGCGTCTGACAACTTGAGCAGCTCTGTACCGTCCCCGCGGATCGCCTCCGCGAGCCCCGTACGCAGCGCCGGCCACGCCCTCTCGTCGTACATCGCCGACATCACCGCCGTCGTGGCCAGCGACTCCGTCAGCGTCCGCCCCTCCTCGGCGCGCAGCGGTCGGGCGTCGGCGCGGTGCAACAGGTCGCCGAGGAGGCCGACGGCCTTGGAGCGGTCGTCCGTGCCCAGTGGGCAGTCCGCGCGCCGGACGCAGTCCGTCACGAAGGCCGTGAGGGCCGTCTCGAAGCCGGCGGTCTGCTCCAGGTTCATCCGCTCGGCGCCCAGCGACGGGTCCATGGCCGCGTCCAGCACGAGCCGGCCCACGCGACCGGGGAACAGCCCCGCGTACGTGGCCCCCAGGAACGTGCCGTACGACGCGCCCACGTAGGTCAGCTTCCGGTCGCCGAGGGCGGCGCGCAGCACGTCCATGTCGCGGGCCGCCTCGGTGGTCGACAGATGGCCGAGCAGCCGGCCGGAGCCGCGCTGGCAACCGCGGGCCACCTTCTCGTACGCGCGCACCAGGCCCCGCTGTTCGGCCGCGTCGTCCGGGGTCTGGTCCGTCCGCAGGTGGGCGTCCATCTCGCGGCCCGACAGGCACCGGACCGGCTCGCTGCGCCCCACCCCGCGTGGGTCGAAGGCGACCATGTCGTACCGCGCCCGTACCGCGCCCGGGTAGCCGATCCCCGCGTACGCCTGGAGGTAGCCGATCGCCGAGCCGCCCGGCCCGCCCGGGTTGACCAGCAGCGAACCCAGCCGGCGCGGCCCGTCGGTGGCCCGCTTGCGGGAGACGCCGAGCCGTACGTCGCGGTGGGCGCCCGGCCGCGCGTAGTCCAACGGGACCCGCAGCGTGGTGCACTCGAACCCGTTGGACCCGCACGGCCGCCAGCGCAGCCGCTGCTCGTAGTAGCCCCTGAGCGGGGACGGGATCGCGGGCGGCAGCGGGCGCAGGACGGTGGTGGCGCGGCTCGCTCCGGACCACTCGTCGGGCGCGCCCCTCGCGCCTGCCCGGGGGTCCACGCGGCCCGCGCCGTCGTCGGTCCCGCCGCGCCCGCCGACCTCGCCTTGCCGCCCGTGCTCGCTGCCGGGCGAGGGTGACAGCGGCCCCGACGAGGAGGCTGTGACCGCCGAGCCAGGGGACGGGTGGCCGCTCGACGAACAGCCGGAGACCAGCAGCGCCGCAGCCGCGACCAGGGTCCCGGACGTACGGAACAAGCGACTCGTATCCATCGTCGACCCCTCAGTCGTCCGCGGCATGGGCGCGCGTCAGCCGCACGTCGGCGGTCGCGCACCGGAAGTCGGAGGGTATCGACACGCGTACACACAGTCGCCATTCATGGCCTCCGTACGAGTGAACGTCACGCTGAACCAGCCCCCGAGCGGCCCCGTCCCGCCCGCCCGGCCAGGCGGGTGGCGGCGCGGGCCCGGCGGCGGCGGGGTCGTGCCGTACGCCCCACGTCGGGGCCGTACGGGCGGCCGGGCGCGCGGGCGAGGGTGGGTGGGTCAGCCCGCACGCAGGGACAGGGTCATGGCCTCGACCGCGAGGAGCGGGGCCACGTTCCGGTCGAGCGCCTCGCGGCAGGCGCGGATCGCCTCTATCCGGCGCAGCGTCCGCTCGGGTTTGGAGTTCGCCGCGATGCGCTCCAGAGCGTCGCGCTGCTCGGCGTTGGCTATGGCCACCTGCGAGCCGAACTGCAGGGCGAGCACGTCGCGGTAGAACGCCGTGAGGTCGGTGAGGGCGAGGTCGAGGCTGTCGCGCTGGGTGCGCGTCGAGCGGCGCTTCTGCCGGTCCTGCAGGTCCTTCATCACGCCGGCCGTGCCGCGCGGCAGCCGGCCGCCGGTGCCCGCCGCGGCCCCGAGCGCGGCGCGCAGTTCCTCCGTCTCCTTCGTGTCGACCTCCTCGGCGAGCTGCTTGGCCTCCTCGGTCGCTGCGTCCACCAGCTCCTGCGCGGCCTTGAGGCAGCCGCCTACGTCGTCCACCCGCAGCGGCACCGACAGCACGGCGGCGCGGTGGGCCCGGGCGCGCTCGTCCGTGGCCAGCCGGCGGGCCCGGCCGATGTGCCCCTGGGTGGCCCGCGCGGCGACCGCGGCCCGCTCCGGGTCGATGCCGTCCCGCCGTACGAGCACGTCGGCGACGGCCTCCACCGGCGGGGTGCGCAGGATGAGGTGGCGGCACCGGGAACGGATCGTCGGCAGCACGTCTTCCAGGGAGGGGGCGCACAGCAGCCACACGGTGCGTGGTGCGGGCTCCTCGATCGCCTTGAGCAGCACGTTGCCCGCGCCCTCGGTGAGCCGGTCGGCGTCCTCCAGGACGATGACCTGCCAGCGCCCGCTGGCCGGGGAGAGCTGGGCCCGGCGCACCAGGTCGCGGGTCTCCTTGACGCCGATGCTCAGCATGTCCGTACGGACCACCTCGACATCCGCGTGCGTACCGATGAGGGCGGTGTGGCAGCCGTCGCAGAAGCCGCAGCCCGGCGCTCCGCCCAGGGCGCGGTCGGGGCTGACGCATTGCAGGGCCGCCGCGAAGGCGCGGGCAGCCGTCGAGCGGCCGGAGCCGGGCGGGCCCGTGAACAGCCAGGCGTGCGTCATCTTCGCGCCCGACGGGCGCCGCGTCGCACCGCTCGCCTCGGCGGCCGAGGCGCCCGGAGGCGTCGCGTCCGCGGTCGAGGCGTCCGTGACCAGCGCGTCCGCGTCCCGCGCGGCAGCGGCGAGCTGCTCAGCGACCCGGTCCTGTCCCACCAGGTCGTCCCACACCGCCATGACGCTTCTCCCTGCCTGCCGTACCTGCTGCCGTGCCCCGCCTGTCCCCGTACCCTCGTCGTCCCGCGCCCCCGCCGTAACGCGCCGCCGTCACGAGACGCGCCACTTCGCGCTCCACGGCGGGCGACCGCCTCCCCCGCCTGCCGCTCCGTCGAGCGGCACCCAGGCGTACCCGCGCCCGCACCGCCGCATTGGCGTTCCGACGCGCCAACACGTCAGCGCACCGACGCGTGTGTCGCAGGTGCTCCGACCGTGCGGTGGGCGGTTCGTCCATCCGCCAACCATTGTGGAGTACGGCACTGACAATGCCGGCCGCACCCGTGCTGACCTGCGGTATCGCCCGCCGGTGGCGAGCGGGGCGGGTCGGGCCCTGTCCTCGGGGCCCGACCCGCTTCCGACTCAGCCCTTGCGGCCCCAGCCCCTGCGGCCGCTGCCCGGGCGGCCGTTGCCCGTGCTGCCCCGGCCGCCGGGGTCCCGCTGCCCGGGCTGCCCGCCCGGGGACTGGTCTTGGCCGTCGTGACCGGCCTGGGGTCCGTAGTGACCGCCCTGGTGGCGCTCCTCGGGCCGGGCGTAGTGGCCGCCACCTGCCGCGTCGTGCGGGCCAAGGAGTTCGTCGGCCAGCGTCGGCAGGTCATCCAGCGGGGTCTCCTCGGCCCACTCGGGGCGACGCCGCTTGCGGCCGTGCGGGTCCGCTCCAGGGTCGCCCGCCTGCTCCGCGTCGCCCTGACCCAACGGGGCCTGGCCGGTGCCGGCCTGCGTCGGGTCGAACTGCGGCAGCTCCCGCGTGCGCTCGTTGCCGGAGTCCGGGGCGGCCTGACGCCCGCCGTCGGCGGCGTCGGACTCGGGCCGGAACACCCACGGCGGCACCCGGTCCGCGGGGTCCGACGGGCGCTCGGCCTCTGGACGCGCGCCTTCGGCGCCGACCGCGGGCAGCACGGCCGTCTCGTCCATCGCGCCCGTGGGCGTGTCCGGCTGGGGCGGCGTCGGCAGTTGCGTGGTCTCCTCCGTGTCCCACGCCTCCCGCGTCTCCTGCGTCTCGCGGGTACCAGCGGCCTCGCGCGGGCCTGCGGCCTCACGGGGGTCCCGCGCGCCATCGGCCTCACGCGGGTCCCGCGCGCCGTCGGCCCCGCGCGCCTCGCGTGCCGCACCCGTCTCGCGTGCCCCCGGCGCGCTGGGCGCGCCCTGCGCCGGGGAGTCCGCCTCGGGGCGTACGCGCGGCAGCACCCACGTCGCGTCGTCGGCCGCATCGCTCCGCGCGCCACCGCCCGCGCCACCGCCCGCGCCGCCGCCCGCGGCAGCGTCCGGTCGCGGCGCCCGCGGGTCTATCCGCGGCGTCTCCACCGTCTCCGTCGCGTCGGGGCCGGCGGTGGCCCGGGGCTTGGCGGCGGAAGGTCCAGCGGCCGGGGTCGCCGGGGCCTCGCCGGCACCCGCCGCGGCCGTACCCGCCGGGCCGCCCGCGCCCTTGTCGGACGGCTTGACCAGCGGCGTCGGCACCGTGGGCGCCTCGTCCCGCGCGCTCGGCCGGCCGGGCTTCGGCGGCGTCGTGTCGGTCGCGCCCGGCGCGCCGCCGAGCCCCGGCTCCGGCAGCGCGGCAGCCGCCTCGGCCGCCAGGCGTGCCTGCTCGGCGCGGAGCAGCGCCTCCTCCGCCTTACGCTGCTTCTCCAGCCGCCGCGCCTCGGCCTCGGCCCGCAGCCGCGCCTCCTCCTCGGCCTGCCGGCGCTGCCGCTCCTCCTCCGCGGCGCGGGCGCGCTCCTCGGCCTCGCGCCGCTGCCGCTCCTGCTCGGCGAGTCGGCGCTCCTCCTCGGCCCGCTGCCGGGCCTCCTCCGCTTGCCGCTCGGCCTCCAGGCGCTTGGCCTCCTCGGCCTCGCGGCGCTTGCGCTCCTCTTCCTCGGCCCGCAGCCGGGCGAGCTGCTCCTGCCGCTCGCGCTCAAGCCGCTCCTCCTCGGCCTTGCGCGCCGCCTCCTCCTCGGCCTTGCGGCGGGCCTCTTCCTCCGCCTTCCTGCGCGCCTCCTCGCGGGCCTCGATCTCGGCCTGCGACAGCGGCAGCACCTGGTCGAGGCGGTGCCGTACGACCGTGCTGACGGCCTCGGGCTCCTGGCTCGCGTCGACCACCAGGTAGCGCGCCGGGGCCGCCGCGGCCAGGGTCAGGAACCCGGCCCGCACCCGATGGTGGAACTCGGCGGGCTCGGACTCCAACCGGTCGGGCGCCTCCGTGAACCGCTCGCGGGCGGCCTCGGGGGAAACGTCGAGCAGCACCGTCAGATGCGGAACGAGGCCGTCCGTCGCCCAGCGCGAGATACGGGCGATCTCGGTCGGCGACAGGTCGCGCCCGGCGCCCTGGTAGGCCACCGACGAGTCGATGTAGCGGTCCGAGATCACCACGGCGCCGCGCTCCAGCGCGGGCCGTACCACCGAGTCCACGTGTTCGGCCCGGTCCGCCGCGTACAGCAGCGCCTCGGCGCGGTGCGAGAGCCCCGCGCTGGCGACGTCGAGCAGGATCGAGCGCAGCCGCTTGCCGATCGCGGTGGCGCCCGGCTCGCGGGTGACCACGACCTCGTGGCCCTTGCTGCGGATCCACTCCGCGACCGCCGTGACCTGCGTCGACTTGCCCGCCCCGTCGCCGCCCTCGAAGGCGATGAAGAAGCCGTTCGCGGCCGGCGCCTCCGCCGGCTCGCCGCCACGCACCGCGTCCCGCAGGTCGCGCCGCAACGGCACGCCCTGCCGGTCGTCGGTCTTGCCGAGCACCAGCGCGGCCACCGGCAGCAGCAGCGCGCCGACCAGCATCAGCGTGAACGCCGCGCCGCCGTGCGCGAAGACGAAGTCGCCGTTCTCCAGCCGGTGCGGGCCGATCACGGCGGCCAGCAGCGGGGCGGCGAGCACGCCGAGCGCGAGCGCGACCCGGACGACCGCGTGCAGGTGCTCCGTCGTGCGCGGCCGCCGCGACTCCTCGGTCTCCTGGTCGAGCAGCGTGTGCCCGATGTTCGCCGCGATCCCCGCCGCGACGCCCGCGAGCAGCGCCAGCAGCAGCACCGTCGCCGGGTCGGGGACCAGGCCGGTGGCGAGCAGCGCGAGCCCGGTGGCCGTGATCGCGAGCGCGAACAGGCGACGGCGCGAGAGCGCGGGCAGCACCCGTGGCGCGCACCGTACGCCGATCACCGGGCCGCCGGCGATCGCCAGCGCGAGCAGCGAGAACCCGACCGGCCCGCCGCCGAGGTCAGCGGCCTGGAGCGGGGCGACGCCGAAGGCCGCGGCCATCGCACCGGCCACCGCCGCGCACGCCGGTACGAGCACCGGGATCGCTCCCGTGCGCCCCTTGTCGGGTGCGGTGTCCCGGGCGCCGCCCGCCCCGCGCACCGGGACCTTGGGCCGGCGCAGGCCCTCCAGCGGGGAGCGCGCGCGAGTGGCCTGCGCGCCGGGCAGTTCCAGGAAGAAGAGGACGGAGACCGAGGCCGCGAAGAGGCCGGCGGCGACGTACGAGGCCAGCGCCGGCTGGTGCTGGTGGAACCAGTCGATGCCGGAGCCGAGCACGTTGCTCAGCAGGGTGACGACGAGCATGCCGGCCGCGGCGATCGGCAGCGAGACGGCGGTGGTACGGAGCGAGAGCCTCCGCAACGCGTCGAGGTGGTCGGGCAGCGGTCGTACCGCCGCGCCCTCCAGCGGGGGCGGCGGCAGCAGCGCCGGGGCCGCGCCGTCCCTGGCCACCGTCCACAGCCGCTCGGCCACGCCCACCACGAAGGCCGTGACCAGGAGCGATGCCACGGCGTCGGCCGGCATCCAGTCGATCCACAGCGGGGCGATCACCAGGAGTACGAGCCGCACCCCGTCGGCGCCGATCATGGTCCAGCGCCGGTCGAGCGGCCCGGAGGTGCCGATCAACGAGGCCAGCGGCCCGAGCAACACCGCGCCGAACAACAGCGTGGCCAGCAACCGGGCGCCGAACACCGCGGCGATCGCGAGCGCCGCACCGCGGTACCCACCACCGAACGCGCCCGCCGCCACCGCCGCCTGGAAGGACAGCGCCAGCAGGGCCAGCACGGCGAGCGCGTCGCCGATGCCGCTGACGAACTGCGCACTCCACAGCCGTCGCAGCGGTGGGTAGTGAAGCAACGCTCGTACGGCGCGCTCGCGGGAGTCCGCGGCGAGAGCGCCGGCTGAGGAGCTGACGGCCGTTGGCTGCTCGGTTCGCGTCATCCCGCCAGCCTATCCGGGTCACACGAATTGCCGTGGCCGAGCCCGAACATGTGGACGGGCGCATCGCGACATGTGCCCGGACGAGTCGGTCACAGCGGGGCGAACCAGCCCCTGAGGGGGTCGCACAGGGGGCGCGTGAGCTCGTCGCGCGCCACGCGATCCGCCGTGACCGCCCGTCCGAACTCGGCTACGCACCACGCGATCCGGCCACCACGCCTCCGCGCTCCCATGCCCCCCGAGTCGCTTTCCCACCGGCGAGCGCGCCCCCACCGAACGCGCGGGGCGCACGCGGCGGGCGCGTACACGGCGGGTGCGCGGCCCCCACGGCCTTGCGACTTCGCAGCCCCGCATCCCCGAGGCACGAGAAACACACAGTCCCAGGGCGCGAAAACGGGCCGCGCCGGCGGAGCGGCGCGGCCCGTCGGCCGCCGTGTGTGTGCGCGTGCGCTACTCCGACGCGTCTCCCGCCGACCTGGTCGCCGTCGCGGCCTTCTTCGCCGGCGCCGCGGCGGCCTTCGCCGCCGACGTCGTCGTCTTCTTGGCCGCCGTCTTCTTCGCGGTGGTCTTCTTGGCCGCCGTCGTCTTCTTGGCCGCGGTCTTCTTCGCCGGTGCCTTCTTCGCGGTGGACTTCTTCGCCGGCGCCTTCTTGGCCGTCTTCTTCTTCACCGGCCCCTTGGCGCGCTTCTCGGCGAGCAGCTCGTAGCCGCGCTCGGGCGTGATCGTCTCGACGTCGTCGTCACGGCGCAGCGTGGCGTTGGTCTCGCCGTCGGTGACGTACGGGCCGAACCGGCCGTCCTTCACTACCACCGGGCGCTCGCTCACCGGGTCGGTGCCCAGCTCCTTGAGCGGCGGCTTCGCCGCGGCGCGGCCGCGCTGCTTGGGCTGGGCATAGATGGCCAGCGCCTCGTCAAGCGTGATCGTGAAGAGCTGGTCCTCGGTCTCGATCGATCGCGAGTCGGTGCCCTTCTTCAGATACGGCCCGTAGCGGCCGTTCTGCGCGGTGATCTCCTCGCCGCTCTGCGGGTCGACGCCCACCACACGGGGCAGCGACATCAGCTTGAGCGCGTCCGCCAGCGTCACCGTGTCCAGCGACATCGACTTGAACAGCGACGCCGTGCGCGGCTTGACCGCGTTCTTGCCGGTCTTCGGCGTGCCCTCGGGCAGCACCTCGGTCACATACGGTCCGTACCGACCGTCCTTGGCAACAATCTGTCGCCCGGTGTCCGGGTCGGTGCCGAGTTCGAAGTCGCCGCTCGGCTTGGCCAGCAACTCCTCCGCGTACTCGACCGTCAGCTCGTCCGGCGGAAGCTCGTCGGGCACGTCTGCGCGCTGGCCGGGCTCGCCCTCGGTCGGCGAGGGCTTCTCGACGTACGGGCCGTAGCGGCCGACCCGCAGCACGATGCCGTTGCCGACCGGGAACGAGGACACCTCGCGGGCGTCGATCGCGCCGAGGTCGGTGACCAGTTCCTTCAGGCCGCCGAGGTGGTCGCCGGCCACGTCGGCGCCGGGCGCGGCCGCGATGTCGCCGGCCGCCGGGTCACTCTGGTCAATGCCGAAGTAAAAGCGCCGCAACCACGGCACGGCCTGAGCCTGACCGGCGGCGATCCGGTCGAGATCGTCCTCCATCTTGGCCGTGAAGTCGTAGTCGACCAGCCGGCCGAAGTGCTTCTCCAACAGCCCGACCACGGCGAAGCTCAGGAAGGACGGCACCAGCGCGGTGCCCTTCTTGAACACGTAGCCACGGTCCAGGATCGTCCCGATGATCGACGCGTACGTCGACGGGCGGCCGATCTCGCGCTCTTCCAGCTCCTTGACCAGCGACGCCTCGGTGTAGCGGGCCGGCGGCTTGGTGGCGTGCCCGTCGACCGAGATCTCCTCGGCGGTCAGCCGGTCGCCCTCGGCGACCTGCGGCAGCCTGCGCTCGCGGTCGTCCAGCTCGGCGTTCGGGTCGTCGGCGCCCTCGACGTACGCCTTCATGAAGCCGTGGAAGGTGATCGTCTTGCCCGAGGCCGTGAACTCGACGTCCCGGCCGTCGCTGGCCTGGCCGCCGATGCGCACGGTCACCGAGTCGCCGACCGCGTCCTTCATCTGGGAGGCGACGGTCCGCTTCCAGATCAGCTCGTACAGGCGGAACTGGTCACCCGTGAGCCCCGTCTCCGCGGGCGTGCGGAACCGGTCGCCCGAGGGGCGGATCGCCTCGTGCGCCTCCTGCGCGTTCTTCACCTTGCCGGCGTAGCTGCGCGGCTTGTCCGGCAGGTAGTTGGCCCCGTAGAGCTGCGTGACCTGCGCCCGGGCCGCGGTGATCGCGGTGTCCGAGAGCGTGGTGGAGTCCGTACGCATATAGGTGATGAAGCCGTTCTCGTACAGCTTCTGCGCCACCTGCATGGTCGACTTCGCACCGAAGCCCAGCTTCCGGCTGGCCTCCTGCTGGAGCGTCGTGGTGCGGAACGGGGCGTACGGGGCGCGGCGGTACGGCTTCGACTCGACCGAGCGCACCGCGAAGTTCGTCTCGGCCAGCGCCGCCGCCAGCGCGCGGGCCTGCGCCTCGTCCAGGTGCAGGACGGCCGAACCGTCCTTGAGCTGCCCGACCGAGGTGAAGTCGCGACCCTGCGCGACCCGGCGGCCCTCCACCGAGGCCAGCCGCGCGGCCAGGGTGCCCGGGTCGCTGGCGTCGCCGGTGCGGCCCGTGGCGAACGTGCCGGTCAGGTCCCAGTACTCGGCCGAGCGGAACGCGATGCGCTCCCGCTCCCGCTCCACGACCAGCCGCGTCGCCACCGACTGCACCCGGCCCGCCGACAGCCGCGGCATGACCTTCTTCCACAGCACCGGCGAGACCTCGTACCCGTACAGCCGGTCGAGGATGCGGCGGGTCTCCTGCGCGTCGACCAGGCGCTGGTTCAGCTCGCGGGGGTTGGCCACGGCGGCCCGGATGGCGTCCTTGGTGATCTCGTGGAAGACCATCCGGCGCACTGGCACCTTGGGCTTCAGGACCTCCTGGAGGTGCCACGCGATGGCCTCGCCCTCGCGGTCCTCATCGGTGGCCAGGAAGAGTTCGTCCGACTCGGCCAGCAGCTCCTTGAGCTTCTTGACCTGGTCCTTCTTGTCGTGGTTGACGACATAGATGGGCTGGAACTCGGCGTCGACGTTCACCCCGAGGCGCGCCCACGGCTCGCCCTTGTACTTCGCGGGGACCTCGGCAGCGCCGTTCGGCAGGTCGCGAATGTGCCCGACGCTCGCCTCGACCACGTATCCAGGGCCGAGGTAGCCCTTGATCGTCTTCGCTTTGGCAGGCGACTCGACGATCACGAGTCGTCGGCCGCCCTTCGCGGTCTCGCTGGTCGGGGACAACTTCGCTCTTCTCTCCGGTCGACGCTCAGTGGCTGGGCCACCACGCGTACGGTGCTCGCGGTGGCAATACGGTGACGCTGCGGAGTGTGACGGTACCTCCCGCCTCGGTGTCAAACGGAAAAAGCCCGCAACGCCACTCGAAGGGTAAGCCGATGGTCGCCTAACCACTCCTCTTGCTGCGCACCGCCTAGGCGCTGTCACGGTAACCCGACAACCGGGCCGCGTGCCGCACGGGCCGGCACTCTGCCGGGTCGGTCAGCCGGTCAGACGGAGCCCAGGCACCAGATTCCGCCGACCAGCGCGGCGGTGCCGAGAACGGTGGAGAGGACCGCGGCGACCGTCGGGTGCGAGCCGTCCAGGACGGGTTGGCGCTGCCGCAGCCGGACCGCCGTCCACAGCAGCAGCGCGACGCCGAACAGCGCGAATGCCGTGCCGGCGAAGGCCGCGGGTCCACTCTCCATGCGAGGAGGGTGGCACGTACGGGCGGCTTCCGGGCTAACGCCACGTGAACGTCCTCACATCGCTGTCCGCCGGGCCGGCACGCGCGCACGCCGCTCATTTTCGGCCGAGCCCGAGCCGAACCAAGCCACCGCACGCCGCACACCCCACCCGGCACACCGGCCCCACCCCCTCCAGAAGCCCCGCACCTCGTCGGCATCGCACACGTCGGCACCACACCCCGTCGGCAGACGACACCGCCGCCGGCGAGCCACCGCCACCGACGAGGCGCGCGCCCGCCGGGGCCGGCGACGGGCAGACGGGAGCGCCGGAGCACCGGCGACAGAGCCGGGGCGGGGGTCACCAGGCCGGTTCCGCAACCGGCACGACGGCACCCCTCTTTAACAGGTACGGCCCTCTTCAACAGGTACGGCGCACTCGGTCCTCACACGCGCGGCGAGCCGCACCCCCAGCGCCCGGCCCACCGCTACCCGGCGCCGGCCCACCGCCACCTACGCCGGGTAGCGCCGCCCGGCACCGGCCCCCCACCGCTGCCCGCCCCGCCCCTCGCCTGCCTCTCGCCCGCCGCCCGCCGGCGCGCCGCCCCGCACGCCCCTCGTGCCCCGGGCCGCCCCCTCCGTGCTCCTCTCCGCCCCGCCCGCTCGACCCGGCAAAGCCCTGCCGCGCTTCGCGAGGGCGGGCTACCGCTACGCCTCCGCGTCCCCAACCGGCTCCAGGAAGCCCTGCTCGACCAGCAGCCGAATGGATTTCGGCGTCCGATCCCGGAGCTGGACCGGGTCCTCGCCGAGCAACTGGGCGATCGCGTCCAGAATGCGCCCCGCGCTCAACGAGCCGTCACACACCCCGGCGAACCCCGCGCCGACCGTGTCCACCTTCGTCGCGCGCCGCATGCCCCGGTTCTGCCGCAACACCACGTGCTCCGGGTCCTCCGCCCCCGGCAGCCCCACCTGCTCCTGCACCACCTCGGGCGCGAGCCGGAAGCGCGTCGCCAACAGGGCCGCGTCGTCCGTGGCCCGCAGGAAGTCCTGGCGTTCGAAGTGCGCCCGCACGCTCTCGCCCAGCGGCTGTTCCACCGGGTGCGGCCACTCCTCCACCGTCACCGACGGGTTGACGGCGCCGGACTTGCGCAGGGTGATCCAGCCGAAGCCGACCGCCGTCGTGCGGCGCGCCGCGAACTCGTCCAGCCAGGCGTCGTACCGCTCCGCGTACGCCGCCGGGTCCCCCTGGTGGTCGCCGCCGTCCCGCAGCCACAGCTCCGCGTACTGCGTGACGTCCTGCACCTCACGCTGCACGACCCACGCGTCGCAGCCCGGCGGCACCCAGCTCGCGACCCGGTCCCGCCAGTCCTGTCCCCGCACGTGCTGCCAGTTCGCCAGCAACTGGCAGTACCCGCCGTCCGTCAGGTGCTCGGCCGCGCCCTCGACCAGCGTCCGGCACAGGTCGTCTCCGCCCATACCGCCGTCCCGGTACGTGAACCGCGCGCCGGGGGAGATCACGAAGGGCGGGTTGGACACGATCAGGTCGTACGTCTCCCCCCGCACCGGCTCGAACAGCGAGCCCTCCCGGGCCTCCGGAACGGCCGCCCCCGACAGCGCGAGGGTCAGCCGGGCGAACCGCAGGGCCCGCGGGTTGCGGTCGGTCACGGTGACGCTGCTGGCGTGCTGCGCGGCGTGCAACGCCTGAATCCCGGACCCGGTGCCCAGGTCGAGAACCCGTCCCACCGGCCCCCGGACGGTGATGCCGGCCAGCGTGGTGGAGGCGCCGCCCACGCCGAGCACCAACTGTGACCGTGGCACGGCGCGCTGCTCGTCGTCGGACGGCCCCACATCGACCGCCCCGTCGGCACCGGCCCGCGCACCCGACGCGGCGTGCGCCCCGGGGCGTACGGCGATCCCACCCGCGCCCCCCACCGCACAGCCGAGGTCGGAGACGATCCACCAGTCCTCCCCGTTCGGCCCGCCGTACGGCCGCACGTCCACGCTCGCCCGCACCGCGCCGCCGGCCGCGCCCCCGGCCGCGTCGGCATCCGAGGCCGGAACGTCGGCGGTGCCGGCGGGCACCAGCCAGCCGTCGGCCAGGCAGTCCTCGACCGGGAGTACGGCGGCGGCCCGCTCGACGGCCACCGGGCGCTGCAACAGGAACAGCCGGACCAGGGTCTCCAGCCCGCTGTCGCCGCCGGTCGCGCGGAGCGCCGGCACGGTTTCGCTGCGCCCGAGCGCGGCGTAGGCCGGGGCGCCGAGCAGGTCGAGGAGGCCGTCGGCGGTGAAGTCGGCGGCGAGCAGCGCCGCGCGAAGGCGTTCGACGCGCTGCGGATCGGCGTGGGGCAACTGGTGCGTACTCACGGACCCCATTGTCGGGGCAACCACCGACAATCGGCGAAGGCCCGGCGCCGCGCCGGGTGTGGCGGGGCGCCGGGCCCGTTGTGCCGCCGCTCTCGCGGGGCCCCGGCTCCGCCCGTACGGCCTTGCTTCCGCGCTCGTACGGGCCGTCAATCCGCACGCACGGGGCCCTCGCCCGCGCTCGCGGCGACCGTCGGACGGCTCCGAGGATCGCCAGGGGTCGGCCTGGTCGGCCGGCGCGCCCACCGGGCTCCGGCCGGCGCACTCGCGCACCGCCACTCGTCCGAGCGCCCGCGCGCGTCCCTCTGGTCAGGTTTCGTCTGGTCGGTTCTCGTCTGGTCGGTTCTTGTCCGGGCGGCCTCGTCCGGTCAGGTTCGCCCAGTCAGGTGCGCCGGAGTCCGCGAGCCGCGCCGACACCCCGTCAGGCGCCCTCGACCGCCGGAGCGTTGGCGTCCAGGGAGGGGGCCGGCGCGCCGCCGCTGGGTCGCTGGCAGCCCTTCTGCTTGGCCATCGCCTCGCCCACCTCGCCCTCCTGGAGTCGCTTGAAGGCGTCGTCGCTGTTCTTGCCCAGCTTGTTCAGTTCCTCGGCGATGCCGTTGAGGCCCTTGGCGAACTTCGACTTGTCCTTGGTGTCCAACTTGTCGACGGCCGTCTTGAGGTCCTCGTACGCCCGCGACCTGGCGTTGAGGTCCTTGAGCGCCTCGGTCTGTGCCTTCTCGCCGTCGTCCACCGGCGGGGCGCCCGCGTCCTTGACTGACTTGCCCAGCGCCCGATAGGCGTCGGAGATCTGCTGGAACGCCTGGGAGTCCGTCTGCTGGAGCTTCTTGGAGTCGGGCTCGTCGGCGGCCCCCTGAATGGCCGCGTTGGCGTCCCGGATCTTCTTCAGCTGTGGCTGCATGCCGCCGCAGACCTTCTCGGCCCAGCTCTCGACCTTCTTGTCGCCGTCGTCGCCGTCACCGCCGCCGCAACCAGTCAGCGCCAGTACGAGTGCCGCACCGCCGGACAGTGCCGCCACAAGCTTCTTGTTCACCGGATTGGTCCCTTCCATGGCCTTCGGCCCCGGAACTTACACGCCCGCAGAGCGAGAGCTACGAGTTGAGCATCCCTTATATGCCCTATTGGGGCTATTTACGCCGCACTGGGCGTGGCGTTCACCTCGCCATCCGGACGACCCGGCCACCCGCACACCCGCTCCCCACCCCGGCCACACGCCGCCACCCGCGCCGCGCGCCGCGACCGATCCGTATCACACGACCCGACGGGTCGTCACAACCGCGACACGGCGGGCGGGCCGCGCCAATGCGCGCCACCCGCCCTCGCGTTACCCCCGGCGCCCACAGCGCCCCGCCCCAGCGCCCAGAGCGCCCCGCCCCCGCACCACCCGCCGCGAACCCCTCACCCAGAACGCCGCCAGCCCCTCCGCAGAACACAGAACCCGCCACGCACCGCCGCCGCGCGCGGCCACCCACGACGTACGGGTCGCCCAAACGCGTACCGCCACCGCGTGGCATGCGGTGGCGGTACGCCAGGCGTGCGGCCTGACCTGCGGTGTCACGCTCGATCTGGCTCAGGAAACCACCGCGGGATCGACGCTCTGGGCCTTCCGGTCGGCGCTGGGCTCGCTCTCGTCACCCACCGCGATGCCGCGCCGCCGAGAGAGGTAGACCGCCCCGATGATGGCCAGGATCGCCAGTATGGCGATGACCGCCCGCAGGCCCGGGCTCGCGTCGTCGCCGTAGCTGAACTTCACGACCGCCGGCGCGATGAGCAGCGCCACCAGGTTCATCACCTTGAGCAGCGGGTTGATCGCCGGGCCCGCCGTGTCCTTGAACGGGTCGCCGACCGTGTCGCCGATGACCGTCGCGGCGTGCGCCTCGCTGCCCTTGCCGCCGTGATGGCCGTCCTCCACCAGCTTCTTGGCGTTGTCCCAGGCGCCGCCGGAGTTGGCGAGGAAGACCGCCATCAGCGTTCCAGCACCGATCGCCCCGGCCAGGAACGACCCCAGCGCGCCGATGCCCAGCGAGAACCCGACGGCGATCGGTGCGAGCACCGCGAGCAGGCCGGGGGTGGCCAGTTCGCGCAGCGCGTCCTTGGTGCAGATGTCGACGACCCGCCCGTAGTCGGGCTTCTCGGTGTGGTCCATGATCCCGGGCTTCTCCCGGAACTGCCGGCGCACCTCGTAGACCACCGAGCCCGCCGACCGCGACACCGCGTTGATCGCCAGGCCGGAGAAGAGGAAGACGACCGCCGCGCCGAAGACGAGTCCCACCAGGTTGTTCGGCTGCGAGATGTCCATGTTCAGGTTCATCTCGCCGGCCACATTCGCGTTGACGTCGTTGACCGCCTCGGCGATCGCGTCGCGGTACGAGCCGAACAGCGCGGCCGCGGCCAGCACCGCCGTGGCGATCGCGATGCCCTTGGTGATGGCCTTGGTGGTGTTGCCCACCGCGTCCAGGTCGGTGAGCACCCGCGCGCCCTCGTCCCGGACGTCGCCGGACATCTCGGCGATGCCCTGTGCGTTGTCCGATACGGGTCCGAAGGTGTCCATGGCAACGATGACACCGACAGTGGTGAGCAGTCCGGTACCGGCCAGCGCCACCGCGAACAGCGCCAGCATGATCGAGGTGCCGCCCAGCAGGAACGCCCCGTATACGCTCAGGCCGATCAGTGCCGCCGAGTAGACCGCCGACTCCAGGCCGAGCGAGATGCCCGAGAGCACCACGGTCGCGGGCCCGGTCAGCGAGGTCTTGCCCACGTCCCGCACCGGCCGCCGGGTGGTCTCCGTGAAGTACCCGGTGAGCTGCTGGATCAGCGCGGCCAACACGATGCCGATCGCGACGGCGACCAGGGCGAGGAACCGCGGGTCACCGTCGTGCGCCAGGATCTCCTTGTCCGTGATGCCGTCGAGGTCGGCGTACGAGGACGGCAGGTACGCGAAGACCGCCGCGGCCACCAGGACCAGCGAGATGGCCGCCGAGATGAAGAAGCCCCGGTTGATCGCCGTCATACCGCTGCGGTCCGCGCGGCGCGGCGCCACCGCGAAGATCCCGATCATCGCGGTGACCACCCCGATGGCCGGGACGATCAGCGGAAACGCCAGCCCCGCGTCACCGAAGGCGACCTTGCCGAGGATGAGCGCGGCCACCAGGGTCACGGCGTAGGACTCGAAGAGGTCGGCCGCCATGCCGGCGCAGTCGCCGACGTTGTCCCCCACGTTGTCCGCGATGGTCGCGGCGTTGCGGGGGTCGTCCTCGGGGATGCCCTGTTCGACCTTGCCCACGAGGTCGGCGCCGACGTCCGCGGCCTTGGTGAAGATGCCGCCGCCCACACGCATGAACATCGCGATGAGCGCGGCGCCCAGACCGAAGCCTTCCAGCACCTTCGGCGCGTCGGCCGCGTAGACCAGCACCACGGAGGCCGCGCCCAACAGGCCGAGCCCGACGGTGAACATGCCGACCACGCCGCCGGTACGAAAAGCGATCTTCATGGCCGCGTGCGAAACCTCGGTCAGGTCTTTACGCGGCTGACCTTCTTCGGGCGTCGCGGCACGCGCCGCAGCGGCAACTCGCACATTACTGCGAACCGCGAGCCACATGCCGATATACCCGGTCGCCGCCGAGAACCCGGCGCCGATCAGGAAAAAGAGCGAACGACCGCCACGCTGTGACCAGTTGTCGGCTGGCAACAGCATGAGCAGGAAGAACACGACGGCCGCGAAAACGGCGAGGGTACGCAACTGCCGGGCCAGATAGGCATTCGCGCCCTCCTGCACCGCGGCCGCGATCTCCTTCATGCTGTCCGTGCCCTCGCCGGCGGCGAGCACTTGGCGTACGAGCACGACCGCGACGGCCAGCGCCGCCACCGCCACGGCGGCGATCACCAGGACGATCAATCGGTTGCCGTCGGTCAGCTCGGCAGCGGCCAGGGTTGGGGACAGGTCTAGCTGATGAGGGGTAAGAGGCCCCGCCATTCGTCCTCCTTGACGTTTGGCACATGGGCGCGCAGCGGTTTCGCGACCGCGAAACAGCCGCCACGCTCAGGCGTCCTGAGCTCAAGATGTGGACGGATTGTAGGGATCAACGCGAGATCAAAACAGTGCACCTCTAAGGGAATTCGCCTGCATCAGCGGAGATCAAATGGTTCGGCCGCCACAATTTCCCTCATACGAAGGAAAGCGCCCACCAAGCTGACGCCCACGAAATGATCTCAGAGTCTTATAAACGCCCCTGCTCAGAGCTTTGCCCTCGCCTCAGAAGACAACAATAAACAGCTTTGGGGCATTACATTCCTACGCTCCGATGACGCACTCTCCGACTCCGCCGAGAAGCGACGCCCCTCGTCCCGGCCTCGCCAAGAGGGCGCGAAGTGGGCGCAACCGAGCCCGCCCCGCCCGCCGGCTCGCGCGCCACCCTCCGGCGCACGGCAGCGTCACTACGCGACCGCCCCGGGGCGCCCGCAGCCGCACCGCCAACTTCTCGGCTCCGCGAACCCGCCGGGCCCGCTGCACACCGGCAGCCTCACGCGCGCCCACCGACCACACGGCCACCAGACAGGGCGACGCACAAACGCCCCAGACGGCCCCTGCGGGCGCGACGACGCCCTCGCACGCATGGCCGGCACCGCATCCACGCACGAACGCGCACACGCGAGCGCCACCGCAGCAAGGGCAGCGGCCCGCCGCGATGTCCGTACGACATCCGCCCCGGCGTCACCCACCACCGGTGCCACGCGCCTACGGCTCCCGCGCGCATGCGAACGCGACGCGTCGCAGCCAGACCCGACAGCGTGCGTGGCCGGGCCCAACATCAGAATCAAGCTCGGGCGCGTCTGGAGCACTCGGGCGGGGCCGAAAGCAGAGAACCGGGGCTCAGCCCACAGCGTCAGAAGCCGCGCGCGCCCGGAAAGGGTGAACGCGACAGCAAGGGCCGGATGTGTCAGGGACGGCCCGAAGAATCAAGAAGGGTTGGACGCGTCAGCGGTGGGCCAGCTCATGCGGATGACACCGCCCGCCTCGTCCGAGGTCACCTCGACGTCATCGACGAGCCCGCTGATCACCGCGAGGCCCATCTCGTCTTCCGCCTCGGCGCCGGACTCATCGCCCGACAGCACGTCGCCGGCACCGTCACCATCGGTGGCACGCCCGGGCACGGCTCGCGGTGCCTCGTCCCCGACCTCGATGGAGAACTTCTTCTCCTCCTCGGTCAGGGCCACCCGCACCGGCGCCGAGACACCATTGCTGACGTGCAGTCCGACGGCCCGAGAGCACGCCTCGCCGACGGCGAGCCGCACCTCGTCCAACACGGCCTCGTCGACTCCGGCCCGGCGCGCCACAGCGGCTGCCACCAGCCGGGCGGTGCGGACGTGCTCTGGAAGGGCACTGAAACGAAGTTCGACGGTGGCCATGCCATCCCCCTCGGTCATACGTGCCCTTTTCCGCGTCTACCGAAAAAGGGCGAACTCGCGGAGGGGCCGGGCCGTCAGCCCGGTTCCCCCCGCCACGACGATCTTCCACCCCGCACCACTGGAGCGGGGCGTCCGGCACCGTCAGTCGGTGGCGGAGACGGCGTCATCAACCGAGGTGTGAATGGGGAACACCTTGGTCAGGCCGGTGATACGGAAGATCTTCAGGATGCGCTCCTGGTTGCAGACCAAGCGCAGCGAGCCCTCATGGGCACGCACCCGCTTCAGCCCGCCGACCAGCACGCCGAGCCCGGTGGAGTCGAGGAAGTCGACGCCCTCCATGTCAAC
Organism: Streptomyces sp. 71268; assembly: GCF_029392895.1. Classification (NCBI taxonomy): domain Bacteria; kingdom Bacillati; phylum Actinomycetota; class Actinomycetes; order Kitasatosporales; family Streptomycetaceae; genus Streptomyces; species Streptomyces sp. 71268. The sequence goes on along the minus strand of NZ_CP114200.1, from coordinate 4,532,858 downwards.
GACCAGGTGGTAGCTGCCGTCGTTCACAAGCTCGACCAACTGCTCCCGCAGTTTGGGCGCGGTGTATACATCAATCTCGCCACCGACTTCGACGACCGTACGGTCGCCAACGGTCCGGGTCGACAGGGACAGGTCCACGGAACCTCCAGCACCTTGCATCGAGCGGTCGCCCCCCATGGATCGGCAGCCGCGATGGCATTCAATCACTTACCAGTAGGCGCGCACGACGCCTTGAGCCCATTGTCCGCCACGCCAGTGACAGACTCTGGGTCAATGGCCCACAATCAACTCCCTCGGTCCGCTGGGACGCCTCGCTCCCCGCGGGCCATGTTGAATCACCTCGCCGCCGGGGCGGACCGGGCAGCGCGCATCACTCATACGGAGCACTTGCCCCCGCGTACGGGTCAGCATGCCGACTGGCCTTCAGCGATCCGGCCGGAAGTGATCGATGCCATCGCGGCGACGGGCATCGACCGCCCCTGGAGCCATCAGGCCCGGGTGGCGGAGCACGCGCTCCGCGGCGAATCTGTGATCGTCGCCACGGGCACGGCCTCCGGCAAGTCGCTCGCCTACCTCGCCCCCGTGCTGAGCACCCTGCTCGACGGCGCCGAACTCCCCGGCGACCCGAACGCCACCGGTCAGGGCTCCCGGGCCCAGGCGAACACGCGCACCGGCGCACGGCCCAGTACGCGGCGCGCGACCGCGCTCTACCTCGCCCCCACCAAGGCGCTCGCCGCCGACCAGCGCCGCGCGGTCACCGACCTCGCCGCGCCGCTCGGCTCCCGCGTCCGCGCCGCGGTCTACGACGGGGACACCCCGGTCGAGGAACGCGAGTGGATCCGCGGCTACGCGAACTACGTCCTCACCAACCCCGACATGCTGCACCGAGGCATCCTCCCCGGGCACCCGCGCTGGTCCTCCTTCCTCCGGGCCCTGCGTTACGTCGTCATCGACGAGTGCCACACCTACCGCGGGGTCTTCGGCTCACACGTCGCCCAGGTGCTGCGCCGGCTACGCCGCGTCTGCGCCCGCTACGGCGCTGAACCCGTCTTCCTCCTCGCCTCCGCCACCTCGGCCGAGCCCGCGCGGTCGGCCGCCCGGCTCACCGGCGTCACGCCGGTGGAGATCACGGAGGACTGTTCACCGCGCGGCGAACTCGTCTTCGCCCTCTGGGAGCCTCCCCTCACCGAGCTGCACGGGGAACGCGGCGCCCCCGTGCGCCGCACCGCCACCGCCGAGACGGCCGACCTCCTCACCGACCTCGCCGTGCAGGGGACCCGAACCGTCGCCTTCGTGCGTTCCCGCCGCGGCGCCGAACTGATCGCCCTGATCGCCCAGGAACGGCTCGCCGAAGTCGCCACCAGCCTGCGTCACCGGGTCGCCGCCTACCGTGGCGGCTACCTCCCCGAGGAGCGCCGCGCCCTGGAGCGGGCCCTACACAGCGGCCAACTCCTCGGCCTGGCCGCCACCACCGCCCTCGAACTCGGCGTCGACGTCGCGGGCCTGGACGCCGTACTGCTGGCCGGCTATCCGGGCACCAGGGCATCGCTGTGGCAACAGGCCGGCCGGGCCGGACGCGCTCGGCAGGGGGCTCTCGCCATCCTCGTCGCCCGGGACGATCCGTTGGACACCTATCTCGTCCACCACCCCGAAGCCCTGTTCCAACAGCCCGTCGAGTCCACCGTGCTGGACCCCGACAACCCCTACGTGCTCGCTCCGCACCTGTGCGCTGCCGCCGCCGAACTTCCCCTGACCGAGGCCGACCTGGAACTCTTCGGCCCGGCCGCCGCCGGCCTGTTGCCGCAGCTCGAACAGCGCAAGCTGCTGCGCCGCCGCGCCACCGCCTGGCACTGGACCCGGCGGGAGCGGGCCGTCGACCTCACCGACATCCGGGGCGAGGGCGGCAAGCCCGTCCAGGTGGTGGAGGCCGGAACGGGCCGGCTGCTCGGCACCGTGGACGCCGCCGCCGCGCACGGCTCCGTCCACGAGGGCGCCGTCCACCTGCACCAAGGCCGCACCTACCTCGTCCGCCACCTCGACCTGGAGGACTCGGCCGCCCTGGTGGAGGAGGCCAACCCGCCCTACTCGACCACGGCCCGCGACACCACCGGCATCGCCATCCTGGAGACCAGCGCCGAAGTGCCCTGGGGTGAGGCCCGGCTGTGCTTCGGGTCGGTCGAGGTCACCAATCAGGTCGTCTCCTTCCTCCGTCGCAAGCTCATCACCGGCGAGGTGCTCGGCGAGACGAAACTGGACCTGCCACCTCGCACCCTGCGCACCCGCGCCGTCTGGTGGACCGTCACCGGGGACCAGTTGGAACGGGCCGACGTCACCGCCGAGGCACTGGGCGGTGCCCTGCACGCGGCCGAACACGCCTCGATCGGCATGCTGCCGCTGTTCGCGACCTGCGACCGCTGGGACATCGGCGGCGTGTCCGTACCGCTGCACCCCGACACCCTGTTGCCCACCGTGTTCGTCTACGACGGGCACCCCGGTGGCGCCGGTTTCGCCGAGCGGGCCTTCCACACCGCGGCCCGCTGGCTCACCGCCACCCGAGAGGCCATCGCCGCGTGTGAGTGCGCCGCTGGCTGCCCGTCCTGCATCCAGTCCCCCAAGTGCGGCAACGGCAACGACCCGCTGGACAAGAAGGCCGCCGTGCGCCTCCTCGCCGAACTACTGGCCCAGTCCTCGCCCCCGCCCGCCGAGTCCGGGCCGTAACCGGTATCGGCGGCCCCAACGTCGGCCAGCGCCTGGGTCCGCGCAGTGGAGCGGCCGAGCCGGCAGACCTCCTGTGCGCCGGGAAGGTCAACGCTATGGCGAACACCACGGCCGCCGGCGCGGGGTGTGGCGTACTCGTCCCGCCGGAGGCCGGTCCGGCGGCCTCCGGCGCCGTCGGACCGCGCACGGCACCGAACTGCCTGACGCTACCGACAGGAGCCGCGACATCCGTGGTCGCCGGTCCCGCCCGCGCCCGCACGCGCGGGGTCAGCGCCTTCGACGCTCCGGAGGGGAGTACCGATGTCACCCGGGCCGCCGGCACCTCCGCGACGAGGTCCGCGATCTCGCCACGTACCGCGCACTTCACCACGCGCGCGCCCTGCGCTCGGGCTACCCGTTCCGCCAGGTCGCAGGCCACTCGTTCGCCCTCCAACGCGTGGTCGGCAGCGGCCAGGGCCGCCAAGTCGGCGGCACCACCCGCTCGGTGCCGGGCGGCCACCACCGCTCCCATGGTCAGCACCACGGTGAACACCACGCACAGCGCCGAGGCCGCCACGGCGACCCAGATCGTCGCCATCCCGCTGTCCCTCCACCTCCCACCGCCGCGCCACCTCGCCGCGTCAGGGGTCGGCCGCCGCGGTTCAGCCCGCCGTGACCGTGTCCTCAGCAAGGGCCACCGCCTCCCCCTGGAGTGTCATAGCCAGCGGACCTGGCCCTGCCGTACGGGTCTCGACCCGCACGCGCACGAGTTCTCCCTCTCGGCTCATGGTGATCCTGGCGTCGCGCGGCGCGGCCGATCGAGCGGCGGCCATCGCCGCGGCCGGTGTCTCCGAACGCGCCGCGGCCCGGGCGCCCGCCCGCGCCGCGTCCACGCACTGGATGTGCGCGGAGGCAGCCATCAGCCCCCAGATCAACGTCAGGGCGAACAGGGCCAGCGTCGGCAAGACAACCGCCGCCTCCGCGCTGACGGCCCCGCGATCGCCACGCCCTGCGGGGCGTGGAGGAGACGCACCACGGGCCCCTGGTGTCCTCGCCATACGCGTCGGGCCGCACCCAGATCGCCCAACTGGACTCCTAGAACTGCGCATCGAGCGCCTTCTGGATGACTGACTGGAGCGCACCCGTGACGGTCTCACTCGTCACCACCTTGTACAGGACGGCCGCGAACGCACACGCGGCGATCGTCCCCACCGCGTACTCGGCGGTCGCCATCCCCGCGTCCAGCCTGCTCCGAAGCGCCGCGCGCCAGTTCACGCACCGTCGGACGCCCCAACGCACCAGCCTGATCGTCCCCATGTCTCTCTCATCTCCTCGTCGTTGTTGTGTGTTGCTCAGGTAGTCAGCAGTCCGTCGGCCAGCCCGATGACCACCGGCGCCACGCCCACCAGCAAGAAGGCGGGCAGGAAGCACAGACCGAGCGGCGCGGTGGCGAGCACCCCGGCGCGTCTGGCCCTGGCCGTGGCGGCTCGGCCGCGATCCGCTCGGCAGTCGGCGGCCAGGCGCGTGACGGGCTCGACAGCGGGTGCGCCCGTCACCGTTGCTCGCTCCAGTGCCCGCGCGAGCCCATCAGCGCCTGGCAGGGCGGATACGCGTCCCCAGACGGCGGAAGGTTCGCCGCCGAGGCGCAGCTCCGCCGCCGCCCAGGCGAGCCGCCGACCCAGGGGGCCGCCCAGCGAGTTCCCCACCGCCTCGGCAGCCTCCGGCGGTCCCGCTCCCGCGGCCAGGCAGGCCGCCAACATCTCAGCGGTGAGCGGCAGTTGTGACTCGGCCAGCGCCTTCTGTCCGACCGACAGCGCGCCGCTCGCCGCGCCGGCCTCTCCTTCCGCCAGCTCACCTTCGCGCCCGGCAAGCTTCTGTCGCTGCCACCGCCAGGTGCCGTACGTCAGGGCGAGCCCCGCTCCGTACCCCATCCAGCCGTCGAGGAGGATGGGGCCGAGGCACCCGCAGCCGCCGGCCGTCAGGCCCTTTCGTACGATCCCGATCCGTGTCGCAGCCGGCCGGGCGAAGGGGGACCAACGGCGCCACACCGGGGCCGCGCCTCCTTGCGGAGCACGCGAACCGTCTGGCCAGAGTGCGGCCGACCGCCGTTTGCCGCGCCGGGCCCGCGCGGCGCTGAGCGCCAGCGCCGCACAACCAGCAAAGCACGCCAGCGAAACGACCGTCCCCAGCCTGTGGATAACTTCTCCGACCATCACGCGCTCACCCAATCGCCCCTGTTAGTTCTGCTTTGTGGTGTGTTTCGCCAAGCCTGCGGCGCGACGAACGATGTGTGCGGTCCAGGCCAAGCCCGCCACCTCCAGCAGCACACCGAGCAGCAGGCAGCTCAGACCGGCGGGGGTGTGGAGGAGGACATGCAGCGGGCCAGCACCGAGCGCACTGCCCAGCACGAGCCCGAACGCGGGCAACAGGGCGAGCATCACCGCCGTCGATCGCACGCCCGCCAATTGCGCGCGTAACTCCTCACGTTGGTTCCGCTCCGCACGCAGAGCCGCCGCGACGCGATCGAGACCGTCCGCGAGCCCCGCGCCTCCGTCTACCGCTACCTGCCAGCACGCGGCCACCCCCGCCAGCCCTTCCGCACCCGGCGACCGGGCCACCTCACGCAGCGCGGTGGGCACGTCGCCGCCGAAGCGCGCGGCCGTCGTGACCGCTTCCCACCCGTCGGGCAGGTCCGCCACGTCGACGACCCGCAAGGCTTCTCCGGGCTGCCGCCCGGCACGCAGTTCGCCGGAGACGGCGGCGCAGAGTGCGATCACTGCCGCGCTCGTTCGTGCTCGGTGTCGCTCCACCGCCCGGGCCCGGCGCCACCGCCAGCCCACGGGAGCCGCCAGGGCGGCACCGACCAGGGGCAGTACGGAGTCGGTCAGCAAGGCGAGGACACACCCCGCCGGCAGGCAGGCCAGCTCGCCACCGAGATCCCATCGCCGCACCGGGCCCGGCAGTCGTTCGCGCCAACGCGGCCAGCCAGCGCCCTGGCCCAAGGAAGCGAGCAGACGCGTGAGGCCGCCGCTCGGCCCCATGCGCTCGCCTGGCCTCGACTTGCCGATGCCCGACGGGGGCACCGCGCAGTCCGCCAGTATCAGCCTGCCGCGCCGCAGGTGGCGTTCCGAACCCGCGCCGTCCCACAGGAGCACGACCAGGCAGAGCACTACGGCACACAGCACCAGAGGCTCAACTGTCACCGCGCCACCCATCACGCGCCGCCACCTCCCCGCGCGCACAACTGCTCCAGGCGGGTCCAGCCTGGCGCCCGCTGGAATCCGTGCGGGCTCCACAGCGCCGCGGGCGCCGTGGTCACCAGCCCCTCCCGATCGCGCTCCAGCACGTGCAGTTCGGCGATCCGCCGGCGGCCCCGCCGGTCCCTGGCCAGATGGACGATCACGGACAGCGCCGCGGCCAACTGGCTGTGCAGCGCCGCCCGATCGAGTCCTGCCGTCGAGCCCAGCGCCTCCAGCCGGGCCGGAACATCCCCCGCCGCGTTCGCGTGGACCGTCCCACAGCCGCCCTCATGGCCGGTGTTCAGCGCCGACAGCAGGTCCGTCACCTCGGGCCCGCGAACCTCGCCCACCACCAGCCGGTCGGGTCTCATGCGCAACGCCTGCCGCACCAGGTCCCGCAACGTCACCAGGCCACGGCCCTCCTGGTTGGCGGGGCGCGTCTCCAGCCGTACGACATGGGGGTGGTCAGGTCGCAGCTCCGCGGAATCCTCGGCCAGCACAATGCGCTCGCCCGGTCCCACCAGGCCCAGCAGGGTGCTGAGCAGGGTCGTCTTCCCCGATCCCGTGCCGCCGCTGATGACGTACGAAAGCCGCGCGTCCAGGATCGCCCGGAGCAGCGCTTCCCCGCCGGGTGGCACCGTGCCCGCCGCCACCAGCTCGGCGAGCGTGAACGCCCGGGGACGCACCACGCGCAGCGACAGGCACGTGCTCGCCACGGCGACCGGGGGCAGCACGGCGTGCAGCCGCGTGCCGTCCGGTAGTCGGGCGTCCACCCAGGGCTTCGCGTCGTCGAGCCTGCGACCGGCCACGGCCGCCAGCCGCTGCGCGAGCCTGCGCACGGCTGCCGCGTCGGCGAACCGAACCTCGGTGCGCTCCAGCCCCGCGCCTCGGTCGATCCATACCTGGTCGGGCGCGGTGACCAGCACGTCGGTGACGTCCGGGAGGGCGAGCAACGGTTCGAGGGGCCCGGCACCCACCAGTTCGGAGCGCAGGTCCTGGACGACCCCCAGGACTTCCGTGTCACCGAGGAGCCGTCCTTCCGCCCGCAACGCGGCGGCGACTCGCGCCGGCGTCGGGTCCGCTCCGCTGCCCGCCAACCGGGTGCGCACGGCGTCCAACAGGGCGCTGCTCATGCGGCACCCCCACTGGGCAACGCCCGAGCCCAGAAGTCGGCGCAGAACCTGGCGAGCGGACCACGCTCGCTCGCACCCGGCGGTTCACCCGACTCCAGCGCCGCGAGCAGGCCCGTTTCGGGCGGCAGCTCGCCGGCCAGCGGCAGGTCGAGCAGCCGGGCGATCTCCTCGTCGGCCAGCCCGTCCCCGGTCGGGCCCCTGACCACGACCCGTAGATCGCGCAACACCATCCGCACACAGGAGGCGACCCGGTGGGCCGCCGCCACGGACCTCAGCTCGGCAGGCACCACCAGGAGCGCCATGTCGAGCTGCGTGAGCACCTCGGCTGCGGCCTGGTCCACGCGTCGTGGCAGGTCGACCACGACGGCACCGCCCCGGCGGCGCGCCGCGGCGAGGACCGAGCGGACCGCCGGCGAGGGAACGGCCACCACGCTGCCCCGATCCCAACTGAGCAGGCGCAGGGAGTGCAGCTCGGGCAGCGACTCTTCGAGCGCTCCCGCCGCCACCCGGCCCTGCGACTCGGCGAAGGCCGGCCACCTGAGGCCCGGCGTACTCTCCCCGCCGAGCAGGACGTCGAGGCCGCCGCCCAGCGGATCGCCGTCAATGAGCATGGTGCGCTGCCCGGCCCGGGCGGCCGACACCGCGAGGGCGCAGGCCAGGGTGCTGGCTCCGGCGCCGCCCCTGCCCCCGATGACGCCAACGGTGACGGCCTGGTCGCCCACGCCCTCGGTGACGTCGGCGATCCGGTCCACGAGCCAGGTCTCGGCATCGGGCAGGAAGAGCACGCACTCGGCCCCCATCTCGATGCCCCGCCGCCAGATGCCCGGGTCATCGAGGTCTCGGCCGATGAGCAGCACGCCCTGCCTGCGGGGTACGCCCGCCAAGCGCCGTGCGCAGTCGTCGCCGACGAGAACCAGTGGCGCGCCTTCCCAACCACTGCTGCCGGCGAGCGTTCCATGCGCCACTTCCGGTGCCGAGCCGGCCGCGGCACACAACCGCAACAAGTCGTCGAGAAGCCCTTCGTCTTCCGTCACGATCAGCGGTCTACGCCGTAGATCGGTGGCCTCTCCCAGTTGACCGGAGGCGTTAGTTCCAGCCATGGTCCCCTCCTCATCTCGCTACCCGCTGTCGAGCCCGCGAACATCGCGGGAATCGACTGTGCAGCGATCCGAGAAATCTCGGGGATCTTGGTCCAAAACTGTGGATAACTCGTCGGTTGTGAATATCGCCGTCCCCTAAACCGGCTACTTCCACGCCAACGCCGCGATTACGCAGGGTTACAGGGCAGACTCATGGTGGAAGCGCGACGAACGGACACCGGGGAAGAAAAATGATCAAGAGCGACGCGCCGAAAGACGTCTGGACATGCGACGACCCCCGCCGGGGGGGAGAGCGGGGGTCGTCCCCACGACCGACTCGGGGGGGGAGGAGCCGGACGGGGTTAGCACGGTCGCGAACGATCCGTGACTTCCATGGTGTACCCGAGGGCCTTCCTAAGCAAACCCACTCGCCGCCGCTTACGCCGAATGGTGGGCCCTATGCTCAGTTTGTGGAAAACCACTCCTTGCCGCGCACAGCCGCCTTCTTTGATCTGGACAAGACGGTCATTGCGAAGTCGAGCACTCTCACGTTCAGCAAGTCCTTCTACCAAGGCGGCCTGATCAACCGCCGAGCCGTACTACGCACCGCATATGCACAGTTCGTCTTCCTTGTCGGAGGCGTCGACCATGACCAGATGGAGCGGATGCGGGAATATCTTTCCGCGCTCTGTCGCGGTTGGAACGTACAGCAGGTGCGGGAGATAGTGGCTGAAACTCTGCACGACCTGATCGACCCCATCATCTACGACGAGGCCGCCTCCCTCATCGAGGAGCACCACGCGGCGGGCCGCGACGTCGTGATCGTCAGCACCTCCGGAGCGGAGGTCGTCGAGCCGATCGGAGCGCTGCTCGGCGCCGACCGGGTCGTGGCCACCCGGATGGTGGTCGAGGACGGCTGCTTCACGGGCGAGGTGGAGTACTACGCGTACGGCCCCACCAAGGCCGAAGCCATAGCCGAGTTGGCCGAGTCCGAGGGTTACGACCTGTCGCGCTCGTACGCGTACAGCGACTCCGTCACGGACGTCCCCATGCTGGAGTCAGTCGGCCACCCACACGCCGTGAACCCCGACCGCAGCCTGCGCCGAGAAGCGAGCGCTCGCGGCTGGCCCATCCTCAACTTCAACCGTCCGGTTCGACTGAAGCAACGCGTCCCCTCGCTGTCCATGCCGCCGCCCCCGGTGCTGGCGGCAGCCGCTGCCGTAGGAGCCGCCGCCGCGGCGGGGCTGGTCTGGTACACATCTCGACGTCGTACGCCCACACGCGCTCTCGCCTTGCAGGCCGCGCAGAGTGCCCAGGTTTGACACCAAAAGTAAATATCTGCGGGAGGGGGTTCCGCTTCCTCACCGAGGGGAGTAGAAAGGAATCAACGGCCCGCGAGACCAGGGGACATCCGAGAGGAAGCCCTTCGTATCAAGGCCCCACGGACCGCGCACAGACATTCGGCACCCACGCGACGCCGACCCGTCGATTACGGGCCAGCCGCACCAGGTAGCGGGCAAAGTTCCCGACCTGATGGGCACAGTTTCGAGCACGCATGGTAACCGAGCGGATGTGCCAGCGGCGGCACCACAGGCAACTGGTGCCGCCGCAACTCTGCCCGCGGAACACGAGGAGCGCGTCGGCCCGCCCATGGCGGCAGCGCCACCAGCCCAGCTTCGCGACACCCCCGCCCGCGCATGGCGGCACGGGGCGCTTGAGGTCCATGCGAAGTCGCGACCGACCCCACGCGTGACGAGGAGCCTCGCCGTGCGTCAGGCCGCTCCGCGCTGGAGCGCCTCACACACGGCGGTGGTCTCGCGAACCCCGAGTTCGACCGCCCGACCACAGTGCACGATCCACGCGGCGACTCCCTCAGGCGTTCCCGACGCATAGCCCTCAAGGGCGCCGACGTACTCGGCCCGCCCCTGTTCGGCGTAGCCAACCTCAGCCGGGCAGATCGACTTGGGGTCCAACCCACTACCGACCAGGACCACCCGCTCAGCGGCGCGAGCGACAAGCCCGTTGCGCGAGCCGAACGGCCGCAGCGCGAGCAGTTCCCCATGCACGACAGCCGCGACCACCAGCGCAGGAGCCTCCGTGCCCGCGAGCAGCAAGCGAGCCAGCCCATCCAGTCGACCCGCCACCTCGTCAGCGTCCGGCAACGGCAGTTCGATCAGGGGCTCGTCCACCCCTTCGCCGGCGAGCCTGGGCCGTCCCACCACATCCGTCTCGCCGTCCGCCGACTCGCCTCGCGCGACATCACCCGCCGCCACGAGGTGCAGCCTGGCCAGCACCCGGAGGGGCGACTGCCGCCACACGCTGAGCAGTTGCCCGGCCTCGGCCGTGAGGCGCAGGGCCGCGCCGACGGTGCGCGGCTCGCCCTGCGCGCCGAAGTCGGTGCGCCGCCGCACCTCCTCCAGCGCCCAGTCAGCACCGGCGAGCGCCGCCGACCCGCGAGCACCGCGCAGCGCGGCCTCGGCCGTGACCTCGTGGCTGCGCCGGCGCATGACCCGGTGGCCGTACGCCCGGTCAACGGCCTTACGGACGGCGTCGACGGAGTCGGCGACCCCAGGCAGGGCCACCAATGTGGACAGCGGATCGGATGTCGCACTACTCATGAGTACGACACTACGCACATCGGAGGCCGCGCCCCTCATTGGAGTGGTCTTCTTCACCAAGAGCAGCATCCAGCCCCACCCGTCCATCTACGCTAGGTGAACATGAAGATCGCTTTCGTAGGGAAGGGCGGCAGCGGCAAGACCACGCTGTCCTCGCTCTTCATCCGTCACCTCGCCGCCGCCCGGGTCCCCGTCATCGCCATCGACGCGGACATCAACCAACACCTGGCAGCCGCGCTCGGCCTGGACGAACACGCGGATTCCGCGCCGCCCGCCATGGGCGCCCAACTCCCGCTCATCAAGGAGTACCTGCGCGGGACCAACCCCCGCATCGCCTCGACCGAGACCATGATCAAGACGACGCCACCCGGAGCGGGATCGCGGCTGCTGCGGGTCGGCGACGACAACCCCGTCTTCGACGCCTGCGCCCGCACGGTCCGTCTCGACGACGGCGAGGCGCGCCTCATGGCGACCGGCCCCTTCACCGAATCCGACCTCGGCGTGGCCTGCTACCACTCCAAGGTCGGCGCGGTGGAGCTGTGCCTGAACCACCTGGTCGACGGCCGACACGAGTTCATCGTCGTGGACATGACGGCGGGCAGCGACTCGTTCGCCTCCGGCATGTTCACCCGCTTCGACATGACGTTCCTCGTGGCGGAACCGACCAGGAAGGGAACCGCGGTCTACCGGCAGTACAAGGAGTACGCGCGGGACTTCGGCGTCGCCCTGCGCGTGGTGGGCAACAAGGTGCAGGGCCCCGACGACCTCGCCTTCCTGCGCGACGAGGTCGGCGAGGACCTGCTCGTCACCTTCGGCCACTCGGAGTGGGTGCGAACGATGGAGAAGGGCCGCCCGCCCAGGTTCGACACCCTGGAAGCGGCCAACCGGCAGGCGCTGCGCGTCCTCCACGAGACCGCGGACGCCGCGTACGCCTCACGCGACTGGGAGCGCTACACCCGCCAGATGGTCCACTTCCACCTCAGGAACGCGGAGAGCTGGGGGAACGCGCGGACCGGCGCGGACCTGGCGGCCCAGGTCGATCCGGCGTTCACCCTGGACGAACGACCCGCCGCTAGCCGGCAGCCGGCCTGACCCAACCCTTGAGACCGCTACCGAAGGGTTGCCACACGGTTCCGGGCGACCACTCAGCGACGCGCGGTGCGGCCCCCGGCCGCCCGGGAGCGGGGTGCGCGCCGTGCGTACGCGCGGCCCCAGCACTCTGGTCCGTGGTGCGGCCCTCGGCCGCCACGTCGCTCGCGGGGCGCTGCCCGTCCGGCGGGGTCACGGCCGACGGGGCCGTTTTGGCTTTGAGGTACGCGGCCCAGCCGCCCTTCGGCCGCTCGCCTACGTCCAGCTTGCGCAGCTTCTCCAGGACTCGCGGGTCCTGGGCGTCCATCCAGTCGGCGAGCTGCTTGAACGACACGCAGCGCACGTCCGGTCGTGGGCACACCTTCTTGATGGTCTCCTCGACGGCACGCATGTACGTGCCGCCGTTCCATGACTCGAAGTGGTTGCCGACCAGCAGCGGCGCCCGATTGCCGCGGTACGCGCGGTCGAAGGCGGCCAACAGTCCGTCGCGCATCTGGTTGCCCCAGGTGGCGTGCTTGGCGCGGTCTCCGCGGGTCGTGCCGGACTGGTTGACCAGGAAGTTGTAGTCCATGGACAGCGTCTCGAAGGCGCGTCCCGGCATGGGCACCTGCTGTAGCGGGAAGTCCCAGATGCCGCCCTGCTTGGTGGGCCAGACCTGCCGGCCGCCGGAGGCGCTGGCGTCGTAGCGGAAGCCCATGGAGCGGGCGGCGGGTATCAGGTTGCGCTGGCCTTCGAGGCAGGGGGCGCGGCCTCCGACGAGTTCCGCGCTGTAGTCGAACGGCAGCGGCTGGGCGTCGAGAAGGCCGGTGTTGGTCTTCCAGTTCTTGACGAACGACTCGGCCTGTCGGATCTCACTGCGCCACTCATCCACCGACCAGGTGCCAACGCCCCTGTCGGGGCCGCAGAAGTGGCCGTTGAAGTGCGTGCCTATCTCGTTGCCGTCGCGCCAGGCTCCGGCGAGCTGGGCGGCGGTGTCCCGGATGCCCTTGGTGTCGTTGAAACCTATGTCCGAGGCGCCGGGCGCGTGCTTGGGCGGGCGGTAGAGCCCCTTCTTGGCCTCGGGGAGCATGTACACGCCGCTGAGGAAGTACGTCATCGTCGCGTCGTACCGCTTCCCCACCTCGCGGAACCGGGAGAACAGTCGCTGACTGTCCTCGCCAGCGCCGTCCCAGGAGAAGACGACGAACTGCGGCGGTCGCTGCCCGACGCGCAGTCGCTGGAAGTTCGGCTGACGGGGCTGGGCACCGGTGTACGCGGTCGAGCCGTCGCCTATCAGGCGCAAGGGCTTCGCGGCCTTGGGCGCCGGCGCCTTCTCCTCGCTCTCCGCGTCGGAGTCCCCTGAGCCGCCGGAGCAGCCGGCTATCCCGACGAGTATCGCCGTCAGGAACAGCCCCGCCGTGGCCTTGCGTGCCGTCGTCATCTGCCGCCTCGCTTCCTGACTTCTGAGCGCCCACGGGGAGGCGGGCAAACACCTCATAAGTCATCTAATAGGTAAGAAGCGGGGAGAGTTCCTAAACCGGCACTCACTCGATAGGTGGAATGACTGGCGCGGCCGCTCGGAACCTCTTCCGCGCGGCCTTTACCTGGCATTACGATTCGTTTACCGATGCTTGAGAGTAACGGATCAAGTACGTACCGTTATCACTCGCGGTGGGTTCGCCCCTTTTAGCACCATGTCTGGCCGAATCCCCGAGTCGCTGCCGGTCACCCACCCCGTCGTCCGGCGCACGGGCATCGCTCCGGCACCGCCGCCTTCCGCAGTCCTGGCTCAGCGGTGCACGGCTTCCTCAAGACCGCCCACCAGTACGCGGGCTCCATCGGAGCCCACAGCAGCCCACCGCAGTACGCCGTGCCCACGGTCGTGGCCTCGTCCACGACCGCGCAGACCCGGAGGAGACGGGAATGTTGCAGCTCTGGAGCCAGGTCGATCGCGCCTCCGCGCGCAGGGACCTCGCGGCCTCGATCGTCATCTTTCTCATCGCCATCCCCCTCTCACTCGGGCTGGCGTTGGCCACTGGCGCGCCCCTTCAGGCCGGGCTGATCGCAGCCGTCGTCGGCGGCATCGTGGCGGGGCTGCTCGGCGGTGCTCCGCTCCAGGTCAGCGGGGCTGCTACCGGGCTGGTCGTGGTGACGGCCGACCTGGTCCAGCGCTACGGCTGGTCCGCGACGTGCGCCATCACCGTGGCGGCGGGACTGGCCCAGATGGCCCTGGGGGCGCTGCGGGTCGCCCGCGCGGCGCTCGCGGTCAGCCCGGCGATCGTGCACGGGATGCTGGCGGGTATCGGCGTGGTCATCGCCATCGGCCAGTTGAGGGTCATGCTCGGCGAGAACCCGCACGGCTCGACCCTCGACAACCTCACCGCCCTCGCGTCCGAGCTGTTCCGCCCGCACGCCGCGGCGTTGCTGGTCGGCGCGGTGACGGTCGCCGTGCTCGTGTCCTGGCCGCGACTTCCCGGCCGCGGCGGGCGGCTGGCGCGGCTCGTCCCCGGCCCGTTGGCCGCGGTCGGCGCCGGGACCGCGCTGAGCGCCGGGTTCGCCGTCCCCCGCGTCGACCTGCCCTCACTGCAGTTGCAGGGCCTGCCGTCGCCGCCGGACGGCCCGGTGCTCGGTGTGGCCGCCGCCGTGCTGACGGTGACGTTGGTGGCCAGCATGGAGTCCCTGCTCTCCGCCGTCGCGGTCGATCGGTTGCAGGCCGCGCGGCCCGGCACGCGGGGGACACAGACCCGACTGGACCGCGAGCTGGCCGGACAGGGGGCGGCCAACATGGCCTCCGGTCTCCTCGGCGGCCTACCGGTGGCCGGTGGCGCCATGCGTGGCTCGGCCAACGTGAGGGCCGGGGCGGCGAGTCGGGGTTCCACCGTGCTGCACGGGGTCTGGGTCCTGCTGTGCACCGGGCTGCTCGCCACGGCGCTGGAGTTCATCCCCCTGGCGGCACTGGCGGCACTGGTCATGATGGTCGGCATCCAGATGGTGAACTTCGCACACATCAAGCACGTGCAGCGGCACCGCGAGTTCCCGGTCTACGCGGCGACCCTGGGCTCGGTCGTCCTCTTCGGAGTACTCCAGGGGGTGGCCGTCGGTGGGGTGGTGGCCGTCATCACCGCGTTTCGCCGCCTCACCCGCACCCAGATCACGGTCACCGGCGAGACCGATTGCCTGCGGGTGCGCGTCAACGGCCAGCTCACCTTCCTCGCCGTTCCCCGGCTGAGCCGCGTGCTGGGCCAACTGCCGGAACGCCGCAGCGTGGTGGTCGAGCTGCACGGCTCGTTCATGGACCACGCGGCGTACGACGCCCTCCAGTCCTGGGCCCAGGGGTACCGTTCGGCCGGCGGTTGGGTGCAGCTCGGCGGGCGCACCGGTCGCCCCCTGGTCGAGCCGGCCAGCGCGCACGCGCACGCGCAGCCGTGTAGGCCCTGGATGCCATGGCGCAACCACCACTGCACCCGGCCCCTGGCCCCCGCGCGGCGGGACAAGCCGAGCAGCAGTCAGCTCATCGGCGGAGTCAGCGCCTTCCAGCGCAACACCGCCCCTCTGGTCCGCGAGGAGTTGGCCCGGTTGGCGCGCGAGGGCCAGCGCCCCAGCCAGCTCTTCCTGACCTGCGCGGACTCCCGGCTCGTCACCAGCATGATCACCTCCAGCGGGCCGGGGGACCTGTTCACCGTGCGCAACGTCGGGAACCTGACGCCGCCCTCCGACGACGACAGCGCCTGTGACTCGGTGGCCGCGGCCATCGAGTACGCGGTGGACGTGCTCAAGGTCAGTTCCCTGACCGTTTGCGGCCACTCGGGGTGCGGAGCCATGCAGGCGCTGCTCGACTCCGCGGGCAAGCCCGCCGACGACACCCCGCTCTCCCGCTGGTTGCGTCATGGCGGGCCCAGCCTGGAGCGGCTGGAGCGAGTGAAGGAGGGAGAGGTCGAGCAGGCCTCCGGCGGCGGTGCGAGCACGCACCCGACCGTGTCCCTCGACGGACGCCCGGTGGCGGACGACACGGAGCTGCTGGCCCTGGTGAACGTGCAGCAGCAGCTTGAGCACCTGATGGCCCACGCGTGCGTGGCCCGCCGAGTGCGCGAGGGCACGCTCGCGCTGCACGGAATGTACTTCCACGTGGCGGAAGCCCAGGCGTACGTCCTGGACCCCGCCTCCGGAGTGTTCTCCGCCGTCGCACCGGAGAGCCCGGCAGCTCCCGAGCATGCCGGCCCTGCGGAGCAACTCCCCGACGCCCTCCTGGCACCGGAGGCCGCGCTCCTGCCTGGGGCGGGCCCGCACCCGGATGAGCAGCGCGAGTGGGACGGCGTCCATGCCTGCCCCCGGCCACCGCACACCGGCGGGTCGGAGCGGGCGGAGACCTCCGCGCTGTGCCTGGGCTCCCGACAGGAGGAGCCTGCGGGCGGCCGAACGCACCCCCACGAGCACACGCCTTCGGCGGCGGGCTCCGGGGCGGCCCGGGTACCCGAACCGGCCGGCAGCGCGGTCCGCTCGGCAGGCCATTCGGGCCAGGGTGTTCGGGCGACGGGCACGGGCTCGAGCGGGGCGACGGGCGGGGAGACCAGTCGAGAGCCCGGCTCGGGCCCGCGCACCTCCGAGACCGTGGGCTCGGCCGGTTCGGAGCACGCGGGCGAGGCGGCTGCTCCCAGCGAAGCCGGGGCCACACACCGTGATCGCCGCCCGCACAACCAGTCGGGCCGAGCCATGCCATAAAACTCCCGGAAGCGGCCGGAAGCACGGGGCCATGAGGCGTCACCCGGTAAAGGTCTACACCAATTTTTATCAACAGCCCTTGTCAGAGCGTGCCGCAGGCTGATGAGCTATGAGCTGGGACACAACGGGCACCCTGGGAATGGGAGAAGTCGTGAGCAACGAAAGCCTGGCCAACCTGCTTCGTGAGGAGCGGCGTTTCGCGCCACCCGCCGACCTGGCCGCGAACGCCAATGTCACCGCGGAGGCGTATGAGCAGGCGAAGGCTGATCGGCTGGGCTTCTGGGCCGAGCAGGCCCGTCGGCTGAGCTGGGAGACGGAGCCGACCCAGACGCTGGACTGGTCGAACCCGCCCTTCGCGAAGTGGTTCGCCGACGGCAAGTTGAACGTCGCATACAACTGCGTCGACCGGCACGTGGAGAACGGGCTCGGGGACCGCGTCGCGATCCACTTCGAAGGCGAGCCGGGCGACACGCGCGCGATCACCTACGCGGAGTTGCAGCGTGAGGTGTCGCGGGCGGCCAACGCGCTGACGGAGCTGGGCGTGGCGGCCGGGGACCGGGTGGCCATCTACCTGCCGATGATCCCCGAGGCCGTGATCTCGATGCTGGCGTGCGCGCGCATCGGCGCGCCGCACTCGCTGGTGTTCGGCGGATTCTCGGCGGACGCGCTGGCCACGCGCATCAACGACGCGGACGCCCGCGTCGTGATCACCGCCGACGGCGGCTACCGCCGCGGCAAGCCGTCGGCCCTCAAGCCCGCCGTGGACGAGGCGCTGACCCGCCCGGGCACGGAGAACGTGCGAAGCGTCCTCGTGGTGCGCCGCACCGGGGAGGACACGGCGTGGACCGAGGGCCGCGACGTGTGGTGGCACGACGTGATGGGGCGCCAGTCCGACCAGCACACCCCCGAGGCGTTCGAGGCGGAGCACCCGCTCTTCATCCTCTACACCTCGGGCACCACGGGTAAGCCGAAGGGCATCCTGCACACCACCGGCGGCTACCTGACGCAGATTTCGTACACGCACAGCGCGGTGTTCGACCTCAAGCCGGAGTCGGA
The DNA here is from genome assembly GCF_029392895.1 of Streptomyces sp. 71268. Taxonomy (NCBI): domain Bacteria; kingdom Bacillati; phylum Actinomycetota; class Actinomycetes; order Kitasatosporales; family Streptomycetaceae; genus Streptomyces; species Streptomyces sp. 71268. Next base: position 4,515,249 of record NZ_CP114200.1, on the reverse strand, counting down.
CGTCTTCTGGTGCACGGCGGACGTCGGCTGGGTGACCGGCCACTCGTACATCGTCTACGGGCCGCTCTCCAACGGCGCCACGGAGGTGCTGTACGAGGGCACGCCGGACTCGCCGCACCAGGGACGCTGGTGGGAGATCGTGCAGAAGTACGGGGTGTCCATCCTCTACACCGCCCCGACGGCGATTCGCGCCTGCATGAAGTGGGGCGACGACATTCCGGCGAAGTACGACCTGTCGTCGCTGCGCATCCTCGGGTCGGTCGGTGAGCCGATCAACCCCGAGGCATGGATGTGGTACCGCAAGCACATCGGCGGGGACCGGGCGCCGATCGTGGACACCTGGTGGCAGACCGAGACCGGCGGCATGATGATCAGCCCCCTGCCGGGTGTGACCGCCACGAAGCCGGGTTCGGCACAGGTTCCACTGCCCGGTATCGCGGCCACCGTCGTCGACGACGACGCGAACGAGGTGCCGAACGGGTCCGGCGGGTACCTGGTGCTGACCGAGCCGTGGCCGTCGATGCTCCGCACGATCTGGGGTGACGACCAGCGCTACCTGGACACCTACTGGTCCCGCTTCGAGAACCGGTACTTCGCGGGCGACGGCGCGAAGAAGGACGAGGACGGCGACATCTGGCTGCTCGGCCGGGTGGACGACGTCATGCTCGTCTCCGGGCACAACATCTCCACCACCGAGGTGGAGTCGGCGCTCGTCTCGCACCCCAAGGTCGCCGAGGCGGCGGTGGTCGGCGCGGCTGACCCGCAGACCACGCAGGCCATCTGCGCCTTCGTGATCCTTCGCGGCGGGGTGGCGGAGGACGAGGGCCTCGTCGACGAGCTGCGGGCGCACGTCGCCAAGGCCCTGGGCCCCATCGCCAAGCCGAAGCGCATTCTCCCGGTCGCCGAGCTGCCCAAGACGCGCTCCGGGAAGATCATGCGGCGACTGCTGCGGGACGTCGCGGAGAACCGCGACCTCGGCGACGTCACCACGCTGACCGACTCCTCGGTCATGGACCTGATCCAGTCGCAGCTCCCGGGCGCCGCCAGCGAGGACTGAGCGCGGGGCTGAGAGCGGGAGTAGGCAGCACACCACCCGGAAGACGGGGACGCGCCGGGCCGGCCACCGGCCCGGCGCGTCGGTGACCGATCCGCAGCCCAGCCAGCTCGGGCCGGCCGCGGCACCCACGGCTGGCCCGCACGCCCACAGCGCCACACTCGCCCCGAGGGGCCGGCCCACACCCGCAGTCGCCCGCCCCGCGACCCGTCCCGCACGGACCGCGCCGGGCCGCACGCCGCTCCCCGCACCTCCCGCCAGGCGGCCCCACGGCGACAGGAGCCCACAGCGACAGGAGCCCGCGTCGCGGATGCCCGCAGCGGCGGAAAAGCGCAGCTCAGCGGCGTCGAGGTGGACGCACCCGGGGAAAATCGCGGCTGCGCGACCGGAGCGCGGATCGGCCGTTCCGGTTAAGCTGGGGGCCGTCGCGTAAATTTGGCGACAAAGTTACAGGGTGCGCCGGGAAGTCTGGTCGGCATACACCACAGGTGTATCCGCAGTCGCCCCGCTCCTGGAGGTCAGCCCGTCGTGGCCACGCCCGGTAACCGCAAGTTCCTTGGACGACTCTCCCTCCCCGAGCGGAACTACGTCGCGGAAGCCCTCCGCACGGAGACGGTGGGCGGCGTACTGCTGCTCGTCGCCGCGGTGGCGGCCCTGCTGCTGACCAACACGCCGCTCGGTGACACGTACAACGATGTCCGGGACTTCTCGTTCGGGCCCGAATCCCTCCACCTGCACCTGAGCATCGGCGCGTGGGCCCAGGACGGTCTCCTCACCATCTTCTTCTTCGTCGCCGGCATCGAGCTCAAGCGCGAACTCGTGGCCGGCGAGTTGCGCGACCCCAAGGCCGCCGCGCTGCCGGTGATCGCGGCCGTGTGTGGCATGGCGGTGCCCGCGCTCGTCTACACCGTGGTCTCCCTCAGCGGTGGCGGCAGCATGGACGGCTGGGCGGTGCCGACGGCGACGGACATCGCGTTCGCGCTGGCCGTACTCGCCGTGATCGGGACCGCGCTGCCCGCCTCGTTGCGCGCGTTCCTGCTCACCCTGGCCGTCGTTGACGACCTGTTCGCCATCCTGATCATCGCGGTCTTCTTCACGACCGACATCAACGTGGTCGCGCTCGTGCTCTCCTTCGTCGGGCTCGCCGTCTTCTGGGGGCTGCTCCGACTGGGGGTGCGCGGCTGGTACGTGTACCTGCCGCTGGCCGTGGTGGTCTGGGCGTTCATGCACGCCAGCGGCGTGCACGCGACGGTCGCCGGCGTGGCCATGGGTCTGATGCTGCGGTGCACCGTGCGCGAGGGCGAGGAGCACTCCCCCGGCGAGCGCATCGAGCACCTGGTGCGGCCGGTGTCGGCGGGGCTGGCGGTGCCGCTGTTCGCGCTGTTCGCGGCGGGCGTCTCCATCTCGGGCGGCGCGGTGGCTGACGTGTTCACCAAGCCGGAGACGCTGGGCGTGGTGCTCGGCCTGGTGATCGGCAAGACCATAGGGGTCTTCGGCGGTTCGTGGCTGGCCGCGCGGTTCACCAAGGCGGAGCTGAACGACGAACTGGCCTGGGCCGACGTGCTGGCCGTCGCCTCGCTCGCGGGCATCGGCTTCACCGTCTCGCTGCTCATCGGCGAGCTGGCCTTCACCGACGACCCGCTGCTGGCCGACGAGGTGAAGGCGGCGGTCCTGATCGGCTCGGTGCTGGCCGCGGTCTTCGCCAGCGTGCTGCTCAAGCTGCGTAACAACAAGTACAAGAAGTTGTACGAAGAGGAGGAGCGCGACGAGGATCAGGACGGCGTTCCGGACATCTACGAACTCGACCGGCCTGACTACCACCTGCGAATGGCGGCGATCTACGAGGAGAAGGCCGCCGAACACCGCAGACTGGCGGAGGCCGCCGCGGCATCGCAGAGCACCGACGGCGACGGTCCGGCATGATCTAAGAGGCTTCAGATCCGCGCCAGGCCGGTAGAAGCTCCGTAGTACGTCCGTACGCGGCCCCCGCGGGGCCGGCAGCCAGAGGAACGAGGGAGACAGGCGATGAGCGCAGCCGACGAGGGCGGAAACCGTAGCCTCGGGCAATTGGTGTCCACGGCCACCAGTGAGCTGTCCGCGTTGGTGCACGACGAGATCGCGCTGGCCAAGGCCGAGTTGCGGCAGGACGTCAAGCGCGTCGTGATGGGCAGCACCGCGGGCATCGTGGCCGGTGTCCTGCTGCTGTTCTCGCTGCCGGTGCTCAGCTTCGCCCTCGCGTACGGCTTCCACGCCTGGACCGACCTGGGCCTGGCCTGGTGCTTCCTGATCGTGGGCGGCCTGTACTGGCTCCTCGCGATCGTGCTCGGGCTGCTGGCGCTGGCGAAGTTCAAGAAGGTCAAGCCGCCGCAGAAGTCCATCGCTTCGGCCAAGGAGACCGCCGCCGTGCTGGGCAACGTCAAGCCCCACCCCCGCACGCCGGGCGAGGTCGTCCCCTCGGGCGCCCATGTTGTGACACGCTCGACTGCATGACGGCTCCTGAACCCCCTGCTCGGCTCGCCTCCGTCGTACGCCCCGACGGCCCGTGGACACACCGGGACGTCGCGGCGAACGGCGCCAGGTTTCACATCGCCGAGATGGGCGAAGGGCCGCTGGTTCTGCTGCTGCACGGCTTCCCGCAGTTCTGGTGGGCGTGGCGGCACCAGTTGCCACGGCTCGCCGAGGCCGGGTTCCGCGCGGTGGCGATGGACCTGCGCGGGGTGGGCGGCAGCGACCGTACGCCCCGCGGGTACGACCCGGCCAACCTCGCGCTCGACGTCACCGGGGTGATCCGCTCTCTCGGCGAGCCGGACGCCGCGCTCGTCGGGCACGATCTCGGCGGCTACCTGGCGTGGACAGCGGCGGTGATGCGGCCCAAGTTGGTGCGCCGGTTGGCCGTGTGCTCGGCGCCGCATCCGCGCCGCTGGCGTTCTGCCATGCTCCGCGACGTCAAGCAGAGCCGGGCCAGCGGCCACGTGTGGAGCTTCCAGCGCCCGTGGCTGCCCGAGCGGCAACTCGTCGCGGACGACGCCGCGCTGGTCGGACGGTTGGTCACGGACTGGTCCGGGCCGCGGCCGCTTGACGAGGAGGCCGTGGAGGTCTACCGACAGGCGATGCGCATCCCCTCCACCGCGCACTGCTCCGTCGAGCCCTACCGGTGGCTGGTGCGCTCGCTCGCGCGCCCGGACGGCGTGCAGTTCTACCGTCGGATGAAGCGCCCGGTGCGGGTGCCGACGCTGCACCTGCACGGCTCGCTCGACCCGGTGACGCGGGTGCGCAGCGCGGCGGGGTCCGGCGAGTACGTGGAGGCGCCGTACCGGTGGCGCCTCTTCGACGGGTTGGGCCACTTCCCTCCCGAGGAGGACCCGATCGCGTTCTCCACGGAACTGATCAACTGGTTGCGGGACCCCGAGCCCGACCGCTGACGCGGCAGGCGGGGCGCGGCCCGTACGACGATGGGTACGCCACCGGAGCGGAGCGGTCGCCGTCGAGCGGCGGGCCGCGTCGCGCGCGCCGGCGCCCGGCGTCCGGTACGCCCTTCCCGTCCGCCCAGGCCCTCGGGTGCGCCGCGCCCAAGCCGGCGCCCGGCGGGGCCGGGTGGCGTTGCCGTACGACGCCGCCGGCGCGTACGCTCGCCACCGCCACCGGCGCGTGCGCTGGCCGCCGCCCCCGGCACGTGGCTCGCCGTCGCTGTCGTACGCCGCTCGCGGGTGTGCGAGGCCCCGGAGTGCGCCGGCGCGTTCGGCGGCTTGCCGGAGCGGTCCAACCCCGCGTACCTGGGGCTTCCGCTTGCCTGTCGCATAGGCCAATTGACGGACCTACAGGTGATTACGGACCTTGGGCCAGGGGCAGAGTCCCAGGTATGGGCTGGACGCACGACTACCGTGACGCAGCGAACGATCGCGGCCTCGACGCCGCGCTAACCGTCTCCGAGCGGGGCGGCCCCGGGCAAGCACCGGGCCATGATCCTCGTATCGGCATTCCCCGCATCATCCGGCGCCGCGCCCGGTGGGTGTCGGCGCGGTTGCGCCATCCGCGTAGCCGATAGCAGCACTTCCGGCGAGCGGAGCGCCCACCCCGTGCGGCGGACTCCTCCCGTCGGTTCCCCGGTTTCCCGTACCGCGCGCCAGGCGGTCAGCGTGTTCCCGGAGCGATGAGGGGCCGCGTGCGAAGCCCGGCCCGTCGAGTGCCGCGCGCCGCGTGACACGGCCCTGCCAGGGACCGTTCTCCGCCGTGCCGGGCCCGTTCGTACCCGCCGCTCGCCCTCAGCGCACTGCGGACACACCGCTGACGTACCGCGTGTGCGCGCGGCGTGGGCGCCTCCGGTTAGCCGGTGTGCGCCGGCGCTCGCGCCCACGTGGGTCGCCGCGCGCCCAGGGCCGCGCGGGTGCCGCTGCCTTGGAGCGCGCGCTGGCGCGGGCGTACTGGTGGCGCGGGCGTGGCGGCGCGGGCGTGCTGGTTGCGCAAGCCTCAGCAGAACGCGCGCGGGCGCGTAGGGAAGCGGGGCGGTTCGCCTGTTCCGCTCCCCTACGCGCCCGCTCACATGGCGCAGCCCTGGGTGTCCACCTGGTCGTCGGCCGTGCGGCCTTCGGTGATGTTCTCCTGGACCTCGCTGGCGGTCAGCGCGTAGCCCGTGTTGGCGTCGTCGAGGGAGCGCGCGAAGACGACGCCGTAGACGCGGCCCTCGGGGGTCAGCAGAGGGCCGCCCGAGTTGCCCTGGCGGACGGTGGTGTAGAGGGAGTAGACGTCGCGGTGGACCGTGCCGCGGTGGTAGATGTCCGGGCCGTCGGCCTCGATGCGGCCGCGGACGCGAGCCGCCTGCACGTTGAAGTCGCCGTTCTCCGGGAAGCCCGCCACGATCGCGCCGTCGCCGCTGCCCGCGTCGCCCTCCGCGAACCGCAGGGCGGGGGCGCGCAGCGCGGGGACGTCCAGTACGGCGATGTCGCGCTTCCAGTCGTAGAGCACGACCTCCGCGTCATACAGCCTGCCCTCCCCGCCGATCTGCACGGTGGGCTCGTCGACGCCGCCGACGACGTGGGCGTTGGTCATCACGCGGTGCGGCGCGTAGACGAAGCCCGTGCCCTCCAGGACCTTGCCGCAGCTCGACGCGGTGCCGACCACCTTGACGATGCTCTGCCGGGCGCGCTCCACGGCGGGGCTGTTGGCGAGCTTGGGGTCGGGGGCCGGCACGGAGGTGATCGGTTCCTCCGCGAACGGCGAGAACACCTGCGGAAAACGGTTCTCCGCCAGTACCGAACCGAAGTCGTCGAACCAGGTGTTGGCCTCCTCGGGTACGACGCGGGCCACGCCGAGCAGCACCTTGGAGTTGCGGACCTCCTTGCCCAGTGTGGGCAGCGAGCTGCCGGCGATGGCGGAACCGATCAGCCAGGCGACCAGCAGCATCGCCATGACGTTGACCAGCGCCCCACCGGTGGCGTCGATGGCGCGCGCCGGTGACCAGGTGATGTGCCGGCGCAGCTTGTTGCCCAGGTGGGTGGTGCACGCCTGGCCGACGCTGGCGCACACGATCACGATGACGACCGCGGAGATCGCGCCGAACGAGCCCGGCGATGCCTTGTCGGTGGTCCGGTCCCATATGACCGGCAGCAGGTACAGGGCGACCAGGCCGCCGCCAAGGAACCCGGTGACCGACAGCACGCCGACGACGAAGCCCTGGCGGTAGCCGATGACGGCGAACCACGCGGCGGCGACCAGCAGCAGGATGTCCAGCACGTTCACGAAGTCACCGTCTCACGCACGCCAGTCGAGCGGGACGTGGCGTTCCCTGTCCCACGGCCGTTCCCAGCCAGCGAAGTGCAGGATGCGGTCGATGACGCCGGCCGTGAACCCCCAGACCAGCGCGCCGCCCACGAGGAAGGCGGGCCCCCGGTGACCGCTGGGGTGCACGGCGACGGCGCGGTTGGCCGGGTCCGTCAGCTCGGCCACCGGCACCGTGAACACCCTCGCGGTCTCGGCCGGGTCCACCGGCGCGACCGGGCTCGGCCGGCGCCACCAACCGAGGACCGGGGTCACGACGAACTCGCTGACCGGGATGTACAGCCGCGGCAGCACGCCGAAGAGCTGCACGCCTGACGGGTCGAGGCCGGTCTCCTCCTCCGCCTCGCGCAGCGCCGCGCGCAACGGCCCGTCCCCCGCCGGATCGCCGTCCTCCGGATCGAGCGCCCCGCCGGGGAAGGAGGGCTGCCCCGCGTGGGAGCGCAGGGTGCCGGCGCGCTCCATGAGGAGGAGTTCGGGGCCGCCCGGGCCCACGAACGGAGGGCTGGGGACGGGTGCGGAGACGGCGGCCTCGCGGGCGCGTTCGGGTTCGCGAGCGCCGTCGCGTGCCGAGTCGCCGTCGCGTACCGAGGTGCCTCCGGCTTCGGGGTGACGCGCGCCGGCGTACGCGCCGTGCGCGGGCCCGCCGGCCGCCCCTGCCTCCGCGGTCGCCGCGCCCTGGTCCGGCGCGTCTGCGGGCGCGGGAGCCCACGCCGGCTCACCGGTCGGCGCTGGCCCGCGCCCCCGCGCCGTGGCCCGCCCGGTGGGCGGTCCCTCGCCGAAGAGGACGAGGACGGCGGACTGCCGGCCCGAGCCGTTCTCGGGTGGCAGAAATCGGCTGAGTTGGCGCGGTTCTATGGTGCGCGCCGCCCGCGCGACCGGCAGCAGCCAGTCGGGCAGCCCCTGCTCGCTGACGGGCACCGGCCGGCCGCCCCGGGCCGCTCCCCCGGCCGCCGGGGCGCGTACGCCCCCTGCCGGGCCACCGGGTCCCGAGCCGCCCCCGCCCGGACCGCCGCCGAGCGCCGGCCCGCCAGCCTTCGAGCCACCGGGATGCGGGCCGCCGGCCGCGAGGCCCCCACCGCGCGCGGCGGCCGCGCCGGGGGCCGCCACGTCTCCCGATCCGTCCGTCACGCGGCCCCCAGCGGCGGGGCGGGCTGGCCCGGGAAGTCGGCGGGAGGCCGCAGCCGCTGGCCCGGCTGGCCGCCCATCTCGTACTTCAGCAGCTTCCGCGCCCTCTCCGGGTCGGTCTCGCCCTCCCCGTACGACGGGCAGAGCGGGGCGATCGGGCAGGCGCCGCACGCGGGCTTGCGCGCGTGGCAGACGCGGCGGCCGTGGAAGATGATGCGGTGCGAGAGCATCGTCCAGTCGCTCTTCGGGAACAGCGCGGCGACCTCCGCCTCGACCTTCTCCGGGTCCTCCTGCGTCGTCCACTTCCAGCGCCGCACCAGGCGTCCGAAGTGGGTGTCCACAGTGAGTCCAGGGACTCCGAAGGCATTGCCCAACACGACGTTGGCCGTCTTGCGGCCCACGCCGGGCAGCGTCACCAGGTCTTCGAGGCGGCCCGGCACCTCGCCGTCGAAGCGGTCCCGCAGCGCGGCGGACAGGCCGAGCAGCGACTTCGCCTTGGCCCGGAAGAAGCCGGTCGGGCGGATGAGCTGCTCCAGGGCCTCGGGCTCGGCCGCCGCCATGTCCTCGGGCGTCGGGTAGGCGCGGAAGAGGGCCGGCGTCGTCTGGTTCACCCGCAGGTCGGTGGTCTGGGCCGAGAGCACCGTGGCCACCAGGAGCTGGAACGGGTTCTCGAAGTCCAGCTCCGGATGCGCGTACGGATATATCTCGGCCAGCTCGCGGTTGATCCGCCGGGCGCGGCGGACCAGCGCGAGGCGCGATTCGAGCTTGCCCGGTTTCGCGGCCTTGGCGGCTTTCGCGGCGGGCGGCTGAGAGCGTTCGCTCACAGCAGAACTACCTGATGCGGGTGGCTTCCCCCTGCCTCCGTCGGCGGGCCCTCCCGGCCCCTTGCCCTGTGCTCTCACCGGCGTATTGGACACTCGGCCAGCGTAAGGCCAGCCACCGACATCCGCCCCGAGCGCCGGAAAACCACTGCACGATCGGACCCCTGCCGTAGGGTCCTTGATGTCGGTGCGTCAAACTTGTGATTGATCGCACTGTTTTACCGTCCGGCATCATGGAGACCACGGTCCCCTGTGCATGTCGACAAGGAGAGATCTCGTGGACGACGTTCTGCGGCGCGCCCCGCTCTTCGCGGCGCTCGATGACGAGCAGGCCGCTGAGCTGCGCGCCTCCATGGGGGAGGTCACCCTCGCGCGGGGTGATGCGCTCTTCCACGAAGGGGACCCCGGCGACCGCCTGTACGTGGTCACGGACGGCAAGGTGAAGCTGCACCGCACCTCGCCCGACGGCCGCGAGAACATGCTGGCCGTGCTCGGCCCCGGCGAGTTGATCGGCGAGCTGTCGCTGTTCGACCCCGGCCCGCGTACGGCCACGGCGACCGCCCTGACCGAGGTGAAGCTGCTCGGCCTCGGCCACGGCGACCTCCAGCCGTGGCTCAACGCCCGGCCCGAGGTCGCGACGGCGCTGCTGCGCGCGGTCGCGCGCCGGCTGCGCAAGACCAACGACCAGATGTCTGACCTGGTCTTCTCCGATGTCCCCGGCCGTGTGGCCCGGGCACTGCTCGACCTCTCGCGGCGCTTTGGCGTGCAGTCGGAAGAGGGCATCCACGTCGTTCACGACCTCACGCAGGAGGAGTTGGCCCAGCTCGTCGGCGCCTCCCGGGAGACCGTCAACAAGGCGCTCGCCGACTTCGCCGGCCGCGGCTGGCTGCGCCTCGAAGCGCGCGCCGTGATCCTGCTCGACGTCGAGCGGCTGGCCAAGCGCAGCCGCTGACCCGGGGCCATGGGCGGCCCGACTGGTTCGGGCCGCCCGCCGTGCGCCGGGCGCACCGCCCTGGCGCACGCCGGCTCGCGGGCCCCTCACCGGCGCGCCGGCGACTTCACGCTGCCTCAGGCCGCTCGCCCGGCCTGACGTAGCCCCGCGAGCCCCGGCGCCTCCTTCTGCGCCTCGGCGCGCACCCGCGCGGCTCACGAGCCCCGGCGTGTCTGCGCCGCCGCCCCATACGGCCCAGCCGCACCAACCGGCCCACGCGGCCCGTACGCGGCCCGGGAGAGGCCGGCTACGGCCGTCCCTGCGTCCCGTGCGCCCGCGTGCGGCCGGCCCGGCACGCCCGCCGCACGCCCGCGCGTACGGGGCGCGCGGGTGGGGTCGAGCCCCGGGGGCGAGCCCTGGGGACCGGCCAGGTCGGGCCAGCCCAGACCACACCCACAGGTCAAATCAAGTCACGTTCGCCCAGGTATTCGAGCTGGGCGCGTACGGACAGCTCGGCCGCGGGCCACAGCGAGCGGTCGACGTCGGCGTACACGTGCGCGACGACCTCGGACGCGGTGCGGTGGCCGTTCTCGATGGCCGTCTCCACCTGGGCCAGCCGGCTGGCCCGGTGCGCCAGGTAGTACTCGATCGCGCCCCGCGCGTCGGCCAACACCGGGCCGTGCCCCGGCAGCACCGTGTGCACGCCGTCGTCCACGGTCATCGAACGCAGCCGGCGCAGCGAGTCGAGGTACTCGCCGAGCCGCCCGTCCGGGTGGGCCACCATCGTCGTGCCGCGGCCGAGCACCGTGTCCCCGGTGAGCACCACGCCGTCGGCCGGCAGGTGGAAGGAGAGCGAGTCCGAGGTGTGGCCGGGCGTGGGCACGACGCGCAGTTCCAGGCCACCGGTGGTGACCACGTCGCCGCCCGCCAGCCCCTCGTCGCCGAGCCGCAGTGCCGGGTCGAGGGCGCGCACGTGGGTGCCGGTCAGGTCGGCGAACCGGGACGCGCCCTCGGCGTGGTCCGCGTGGCCGTGCGTGAGCAGCGTCAGGCCGACCCGGCGGCCGGCCCGTTCGACGGTGGCCACGACGTTGGCCAGGTGCCCCTCGTGCAGCGGCCCCGGGTCGATGACGACGGCGAGGTCCGAGTCCGGCTCGGCCACGATCCAGGTGTTGGTGCCGTCGAGCGTCATGGCCGACGGGTTGGGCGCGAGCACGCAATGGGCCCGGGCGGTGGCCGGGCCGCCGATGGCGCCGCCGCGCGGCTGGCCGGGAAGTGCGGCTGCGTTGGTCATGCGCTGGCTCCGTCCGTGGCGTGGGTCATGCGCTGGTTCCGGCTCCGTCCGTGGCGGCGGGAGGGGGTGGCGTGGTCGGTGTGTCGGGTGTGACGTGCCGGGTGAACTCCTTGTGCCCCGGCCAGCTCAGCTCGATCTCGCCGTCCCGCAGCGTGGCGCGGGCCAGGATCGGCGTCAGGTCCCGGTCGGCCGCGGCGGCGAGCGCGGCGGCGGCCGTGGCGTGCGGGACGAGTTCGCGCAGCGTGGCGATGGTCGGCGGCATCATCAGCAGCTCGCCCCGGTCGTAGCCGGCGGCGGCCTCCCGTGGCGTGATCCACACGGTGCGGTCGGCCTCCGTGGAGGCGTTCCGGGTGCGCTGGCCCGCGGGGAGCGCGGCGGCGAAGAACCAGGTGTCGTAGCGGCGCGGCTCGAACTCCGGGGTGATCCAGCGTGCCCAGCCGCCGAGCAGGTCGGAGCGGAGCACGAGGGAGCGACGGGCGAGGAAGTCGGCGAAGGACAGCTCGCGGGCGACCAGCGCGGCGCGGTCCGCCTCCCAGTCGTCGCCGGTCGTGTCGGCGACGACGGTCCGCGCGTCGGGCCCGGCCAGCAACACCCCGGCCTCCTCGAACGTCTCCCGCACCGCCGCGCACACGATGGCCTGCGCCGTGCCCTCGTCCGTCCCGAGCCGCTCCGCCCACTGCGCGCGCGAGGGGCCGGCCCACCCGGTGTCGCGCTCCTCGTCCCGCGCGTCCACGGACCCGCCCGGATACGCGTACGCGCCCCCGGCGAAGGCCATGGAGGCGCGGCGGCGCAGCATGTAGACCGAGGGGCCGGCCGCCGTGTCGCGCAGCAGCAACACGGTCGCCGCCCGCCGCGGCTCGACGGGCACCAGCGTGCCGTTCGCCAGCGCCCGGATGCGCTCGGGCCACTCCGGCGGGTACCACTGTGCGGCGCTCGGTGCCACGTTCCCGGCCCCCGGCTCCGCGACGGCCTTCGACGTGCTGGGCCCCAGACCATTCGTAGTGGACATGGGCCGGATGCTATGCGCTGGTCGACGGATGTTCGAGAGGCAACCGTGACGGCGGGATGAAGCCGGGCCCCGCGGGCGCGTTCACCCGACCGTGGCGCCGCGGAGGGCGAGACCGAGCCCACCCCCGGACGAGCGCCTGCCCCGAGTGCGCCGGGTGATGCGGGAGGTGTTTCGGTACGGCCGCGCGCCGGCGCGACAGGCGCGCCGGCGTACGGGGGGCGCTGACGGGCCGGGGACGGTCGGGACGAGTCGGGGACGGGCCGGTGACGGCCAGGATGAGTCAGGGACGGGCCGGTGACAGTCAGGGCGGGCCGGGTGTACACGGGTGGGGCGGGCTCGCGCCGGGCGCTGTGGCGGGGCGGGCCAAGGGGCAGCCCGCGCTGGCGCACCGCGTACGGCGTGCCGCCCCCGCTGACGCGCCGGCGCCCGGGCCGCCGCGCACCACGCGGCCCGGTCAGCGCCCCGGAGCGCGCGCCCTCAGCCCTTCGGCTGGGTGAAGCGGATGCGGTTGCCGAACGGGTCACGGAGGCCGCAGTCGATGCCGTACGGGCGCTCGGTGGGCTCCTCTGTGAATTCGACGCCGCGCCCAAGCAGCGTCTCGTACGTCTTGCGGCAGTCCTCGGTGGTGAAGATGAGCCATCCGCCCATCGCCCCCTTGGTCACCAGGTCGCGCACCTGCGCCGCCGTCTCCTCGGACATCGCCGGAGCACCGGGCCTCTCCAGCAGGATCTGGCGCTCCGGGTGGCCGGGGACGCTGACGGCCAGCCAGCGCATGAAGCCCATGTCGACGTCGGCAGCGACCTCAAGGCCGAGCTTGCCGACGTAGAAGTCGAGGGCCTCGTCCTGGTCGAGAACGTATATCTGCGAATGTGTGATGGCGTTGAACATGTCCATCACGTTAGTGAGCGGCGCGGCCGAAAACTTATCCAAAACTGCTCACTCCGTGGACGGCTGCTGCGTCAGTCGCTCGGCCGCGACCAGGCCATCGTGAAACAGGTCGGCACGCCGGTGGCCGCCGCCTGTTTGCGGTACGCCCGCGGCGACTGGCCGACGATGTCGCGGAACGTACGGCTGAAGGTGCCGGAGCTGCCGAAGCCGACGTCGAAGCAGATGTCCGTGATGCTGCGCTCGGTCTCCCGCAGCAGGAACATCGCCCGCTCGACGCGCCGGCGCTGGAGGTAGCGGTGCGGCGTCTCGCCGAACGTGGCCCGGAAGACGCGCGCGAAGTGCGCCGGCGACACGTGTGCGATCCGGGCCAGGGTCGGCACGTCCAGGGGCTGGGCGTACGAGCGGTCCATCGCGTCCCGGGCCCGCAGCATGCGACGGTTGCTCTCTTCTACGGCGCGGCTCACGGCGCCATCACACCACGCCCACGCGCGCCGGCACCCGAGCCGGCGCCCACAGCCGGCACACACGGGCACGCGCGCCAGCACAAGCATCGCCCGCCAGCCGGCACGCGAGCGGGCGCGCGGCCCGATGACCGCGCGCCCGCTCACACCCACGACGTCACAGGGCCCCGCGAAAGACCTCGCGGGCACCCGCCGTACTACGCGTCCGCTACCTCGACCTGGATCTCGACCTCGACCGGCGCGTCCAGCGGCAGCACCGAGACGCCGACCGCGCTGCGCGCGTGCACGCCCGCGTCGCCGAGCACCTCGTGCAGCAGCTCGCTCGCGCCGTTCAGGACGCCCGGCTGCCCGGTGAAGTCGGTCGCCGAGGCGACGAAGCCGACCACCTTCACGACCCTGACCACCCGGTCCAGGTCGCCGACCTGCGACTTCACGGCCGCCAGGGCGTTGAGGGCGCAGATCCGGGCCTGCTGCTTGGCCTCGTCGGCCGTCACCTCGGCCCCGACCTTGCCGGTCACCGACAGCTTGCCCTCGACCAGCGGGAGCTGGCCCGCGGTGTAGACGTACGACCCCGTCCGCACCGCGGGAACGTACGCGGCCAGCGGTGCGGCGACCTCGGGCAGCGTCAGCCCGAGGTCGGCGATCCGCCGCTCGACGGCGCTCACGCGCCCTTCTCCCGCTTGAGGTAGGCCACGAGCTGCTCGGAGTTGTTCGGGCCGGGAACGACCTGGACGAGCTCCCAGCCGTCCTCGCCCCAGGTGTCCAGAATCTGCTTGGTCGCGTGTACGAGCAGCGGCACGGTCGCGTATTCCCACTTGGTCATGGTGCCGACTGTAATGCCTCTCCCCGGGAGCCTCGTGCGTAGCCCGAAAGGGGACTGGTTAGGCTCACAGATGTGAGCAGGCTCCATGTCGTTAGTGGCAAGGGCGGCACCGGCAAGACCACGGTCGCCGCGGCACTCGCGCTGGCTCTCGCCACCGAGGGTCGGCGCACGCTGTTGGTGGAGGTGGAGGGCCGGCAGGGCATCGCGCAACTCTTCGAGACGGAGGCGCTGCCGTACGAGGAGCGCAAGATCGCCGTCGCGCCGGGTGGCGGCGAGGTGTACGCGCTGGCCATCGACCCCGAGTTGGCCCTGCTCGACTACCTCCAGATGTTCTACAAGATGGGGAGCGCCGGCCGCGCCCTCAAGAAGATCGGCGCCATCGACTTCGCCACCACGGTCGCCCCCGGACTGCGGGACGTTCTGTTGACCGGCAAGGCGTGCGAGGCGGTGCGGCGCAAGGGCAAGGACGGCCGCTTCGCGTACGACTCGGTCGTCATGGACGCCCCGCCGACCGGGCGGATCACCCGGTTCCTCAACGTCAACGACGAGGTCGCGGGGCTGGCCCGGGTGGGCCCCATACACAACCAGGCGCAGGCCGTGATGCGGGTCCTCAAGTCGCCCGAGACGGCGGTGCACCTGGTGACGCTGCTGGAAGAGATGCCGGTGCAGGAGACCATGGACGGCATCGCCGAACTACGCGCCGAGGGCCTGCCGACCGGCGGCGTGGTGATCAACATGGTGCGGCCCGCGGTGCTGGACGCGGCGGCCGTCGACATCGCCGCGACCCGGGAACGCGCCGGCATCGCCCAGGTTCTCGCGCGCGCCGGCCTGGGCACGGCGCACGCCGGCGGACGGGCCGAGCAGTTGGTCGATCCCCTGCTCGCGCAGGCCCACGAGCACGCGGAACGCGTCTCCCTGGAACGTGTCCAGCGCGCCGAACTCTCCCAACTCAACCTCCCCACCCACGAGTTGGAGATGCTCCCGGACGGCGTCGACCTGGCCGGCCTGTACCGGCTCGCCGCCGACCTGCGGAAGCAGTGGCCGGCGTGACGAACCGGCGCACGACGCTCCGGCTCTCCGGCGTTCCGTACGCCGGCAGCGGTCGCCGCACGGCGCGCCCGCGTACGCGAGGGCACGCGCACGCGGCGGGGTCGCGCGGCGGAGCCCGACCCACGCCGGGCGCGCGCGGCACGCGCCCGTACGACCCGAGCACATCCAGCATGAGCAGCACGAGCAGGCACGGCAGGCACACCACGCACGTCAGGCACGACGTGCCAACACGCGGCAAGCGCACACAGGAAACGGGCACGCGCGGGGCGCGTACGGACGAGGCACGGGCGCACGGAACGGGTACGCACGCGGCGCGCACGCGCGGCGCGAGTCGGTACGCCGTGCGCGCGTACGGGCAGGAGGCGGCATGACGATGGACACGGCGCCACGGCTGGAGGCCGACGCGGTGCTCGACGACCCGCGGACCCGCATCGTGGTGTGCTGCGGTTCGGGCGGGGTCGGCAAGACCACGACGGCCGCGGCGCTGGGCGTACGGGCGGCCGAGCGGGGCCGCAAGGTGGTCGTGCTCACCATCGACCCGGCCCGCCGACTGGCCCAGTCGATGGGCATCGACTCGCTCGACAACGTCCCGCGCCAGGTCAAGGGCATCGACGACACGGCCGGCGGCGAACTGCACGCCATGATGCTGGACATGAAGCGGACCTTCGACGAGTTCGTCGAGGCGCACGCGGACGCCGAACGCGCTGCCGCGATCCTGCGCAACCCCTTCTACCAGTCCCTGTCGGCCGGGTTCGCCGGCACGCAGGAGTACATGGCCATGGAGAAGCTCGGTCAACTGCGCGCCCGCGACGAGTGGGACCTGATCATCGTGGACACCCCGCCGAGTCGCTCGGCGCTCGACTTCCTGGACGCGCCCAAGCGCCTCGGCTCCTTCCTCGACGGGAAGTTCATCAAGGTGCTGATGGCCCCGGCGAAGGTCGGCGGCCGGGCGGGCATGAAGTTCCTCAATGTCGGCATGTCGATGATGACCGGCACGGTGAGCAAGCTCCTCGGCGGTCAACTGCTGCGCGACGTGCAGACGTTCGCGGCGGCCATGGACACGATGTTCGGCGGCTTCCGGACGCGCGCCGACGCCACGTACCAGTTGCTCCAGGCCCCCGGCACCGCCTTCCTCGTCGTGGCCGCCCCGGAGCGGGACGCGCTGCGCGAGGCGGCGTACTTCGTCGAGCGGCTGGCCGCCGAGCGGATGCCGCTGGCCGGCCTCGTGCTGAACCGGGTGCACGGCAGTGGTGCCGCGCAGTTGTCGGCCGAGCGGGCGCTGGCGGTGGCGGAGAGCCTGCGGGCCGCCGACGAGGAGCCTGTGGAGGAGACGGCTCCGGTCAACTCAAAGGAAAATCTGCCAGTCGGTGGCATTGTGGATCGTCCCGCCGGGCAGGGGGAAGGCAGTTCGTCTTCGCCCACGACCCGCAAACCGCACGACACGGCCGAGCACGCCGCCCCCACCGGCGCCCTGGCCCATGACGAGGGGCCGCACGCCACCACCACACCGCAGACCCCAGCCAGCGCGCCCGCCACGGGATCGGACGACCCGGCCGCCGCCACCGACATCGAGGCCACCACTCCCCCGGAGACCTCGGCGGAGGTGACCGCCGCCGCGACCGAGCCCGCCGCGACCACCCCAGCCACGGACGGCGACCCCGACAGGGCCAACGCCGAACAGTTGGCCGCGGGGCTCCTCCTGCTGCACGCGGAGCGCATGTCGCTGCTCGCGCGCGAACAGCGCACGCGGGACCGCTTCACCGCCCTGCACCCGGAGGTCCCGGTGGCCGAGGTCGCGGCGCTCCCGGGCGACGTGCACGACCTGGTCGGCCTGCGCGCCGTGGGCGAGCGCCTGGCGGCGCAGCGCTCCTGAACCAAGTACCGGCGGCGCCGGGCCGGGTTCCGGCGCCCCGGACCGCGCCGCGAAGGCGTGCCCCACGGACGCACCACGAGATGGTGGTTGAGCGCCGACGGGCTACGGGGCCGCCAGCCGGTTGGTGGGCAGAAAGCGCGCTATGCCCGGCATGCGAGACTCATTTCCAGCCACTCTCGTGCACCCACTCAGACCGACGCTCCTCGGCGGAACACGCGCGGGGCCGACGCACTGCCCAAGCGCACCACCGCGACCACCAGCACCGCCCGCTAAGGGCCCAGGCCAGCAGCTCCCGCTGGGCGAACCATGGCAGGCGCGACACCGCGACGGTGGCAGCGATGCCGCGTAACAGCACGGCAAGCGACAACGCGAACGACAAGCCCTGAGACGTCAGCGTGCCGCGCGTCACCGATCGGACCGTACGACGCCAGGGGGACGCGGCGTGACGGCGCGACAGGAACGCGAAGGAGGAACCCAACGCGCGGCAGTGCCCGCACGTCGCGGGCGTCCCCACGCGTCGCACCGGGCCGAGGTGGCCTCGGTCGTCGAGGCCGTACGGGAACCGGCGAACAGGGATCGGCTCGGCAACGCTCCTGGTGAGCGCGCGTGCGAGTCGACCGAAAGGGTGTGCCCCGCAGGGCGGTCGCGGCCCGCCAGCGGCTATCCGACCGCCGCGTAGTCGCTGTCGTAGTGGTCGTACTCGTCGTCATCGAGGCCGACGGGCAGGATGCCCGCGCCGCGCTCGTACTCCGTGCGCGCGGTCTCCAGCAGTCTGCGCCAGGAGGTGACCGTCGGACGGCGGCGCAACAGCGCCCTCCGCTCCCGCTCGGTCATGCCGCCCCACACGCCGAACTCGACGCGGTTGTCCAGCGCGTCCGCGAGGCACTCCGTGCGCACCGGGCAACCGGTGCAGACGGCCTTGGCCCTGTTCTGCGCCGCGCCTTGTACGAAAAGTTCATCCGGATCGGTAGTGCGGCAGGCTGCCTGCGCACTCCAGTCGGTTACCCAGCCCATGCTGGCGCCGTCCTCTCCCGAATTGAGGCTCCCCCACGGCGACAAACGGCATATTCACCGTCGCCAGTTGAGGACGTTACGGAAGGCAAGCAGGGCGCAACACCCCCTGCGGGCCCAATCTTGAATGGCCCGAACGGACTATGCGTACGCGGCAGATCACCCAACGGAGTGACCTGACGACATTGACGTCTTTTCCGACAATGCGGTGCAGATTCCCCTCAACATTTGGGGCAATCTCGCGACACCTACCGACAATGCGGACAGGTCTCATCACTCACTGGAGTGACAGCAGAGGTGTTGCGGCAGCGTACGACTGGGGCTGGCGAGAAACAGCGTATGCGAACAGGCGGGCGCCTGTCCGGCGAATGAGAACGTAGGCTGCCTCCATGGGAAAGAAGCGCTCCGGCGGAGGTCTCACGACGACCCAGCAGGCCGCGAAGTTCCTCGGTGTCAGCGTGCTGGCCGGAGCCGTGCTGGCGGGCATCGCGCTGCCCGCGGCGGGTGTGCTCGGCCTGGCGGCCAAGGGTTCCGTCGAGGGCTTCGACGAGATACCGGCCAACATGAAGACGCCGCCGCTCAGCGAGCGGACCACGATCCTCGACGTCAAGGGCAACGAGATCGCGAAGATCTACTCCCGCGACCGGACCGTGGTGGACCTGGCGGACATCTCCCCGTACATGCAGAAGGCGATCGTCGCCATCGAGGACGCGCGCTTCTACGAGCACGGCGCGGTGGACCTCAAGGGGGTGCTGCGCGCGCTGAACAAGAACGCGCAGTCCGGCGGCGTCTCCGAGGGCGCGTCCACGCTGACCCAGCAGTACGTGAAGAACGTCTTCATCGAAGAGGCCGGCAACGACTCGGACAAGTTCGCCGCCGCCACCGAACAGAGCGTCGGCCGCAAGATCAAGGAACTGAAGTACGCGATCCAGGTCGAGAAGGAACTGGGCAAGAAGCGCATCCTGCAGAACTACCTGAACATCACGTTCTTCGGGCAGCAGGCGTACGGCGTGGAGGCCGCCGCCCAGCGCTACTTCAGCAAGAGCGCCAAGGACCTCAACCTGGAGCAGTCGGCGCTGCTCGCCGGTCTCGTCCAGTCGCCGAGCCGGTACGACCCGGTCAACGATCCGCGCGAAGCGACCAAACGGCGCAACATGGTGCTCAAGCGGATGGCCGATGTGAAGGACATCACGCCGCAGCAGGCCGAGGCCGCGCGCAAGAAGCCGCTCGGCCTGAAGGTCAGCGAGCCCAAGAACGGCTGCATCACCGCCGTCCACGGGGCCGGCTTCTTCTGTGACTACGTGCGCCAGACCTTCCTCACCAACCCGGTCTTCGGCAAGACGTCCAAGGAGCGGGCCAAGCGTTGGAACCAGGGCGGCCTGACCATCCGTACGACGCTCGACCCTCGGGCGCAGAACTCCGTACAGAAGTCGATCACCGACCACGTCTACCAGACGGACTCGGTGGCCACCGCCGTCACGCTGGTCGAGCCGGGCTCGGGCCGGGTCGTCGGGATGGGGCAGTCGCGGCCGTACGGCTTCGGCGACAACGAGACCCAGATCAACCTGTCGGCCGACCGGAAGATGGGCGGCTCGAACTACGGCTTCCAGACTGGTTCGACGTTCAAGCCGATCACCGCGGCCGCGGCCCTGGAGAAGGGCAAGCCGCCGCACCAGGAGTACTCGTCGCCGTACGAGATGGAGTACCCGAGCCCGGTGGCCACGTGTAAGGGCCACTGGCGGAACGACGAGAACGACCCCGCGACCGTGGCGAACGAAAACCGCACGGAGGTCGGCCCGTACCGGATGCAGGAGGCGACCGCGAAGTCGGTCAACACCTACTTCGTCCAGTTGATCAGCGAGATCGGTGTCTGCCCGGTCACCGAGCTGGCCGACAAGATGGGGATGCGCCCGGCGAGCGGTGACAAGATCAAGCAGGTGCCCTCCGTCACCCTCGGCAGTGAGGGCATGTCCCCGCTGACCATGGCCAACGCGTACGCGACGTTCGCCAACCGCGGCATCTACTGCACGCCCGTCTTCATCGACTCGATCACCGGGCCGGGCGGCAAGAAGCTGAAGGTGCCGGAGTCGTCGTGCTCGCGGGCCATGTCGACCAAGACGGCCGACACGATCAACACCCTGCTGCGCGGCGTCGTCGAGGACGGCACCGGCAGGAAGGCGGGGCTGAGCAGCCGGGCCAGCGCGGGCAAGACGGGTACGACGGACGAGCGGAAGGCCGCCTGGTTCGTCGGGTACACGCCGAACATGGCGGGTGCCGTATGGGTCGGCAGCCCCGGTCCGAAGGACGTCGAGATGGTGGACATCACCATCGGTGGCGTCCACCACGAGAAGGTGTTCGGCGCCGACACTCCGGGTCCGATCTGGAAGGACGCGATGAGCGGCGCGCTGGAGGGCAAGCCGGCGCCCGGCTTCAAGACCGTGCACATCGACGATCCCGACAAGAAGAAAAAGAAGAAGCCGGGGCGCGGCGACGACGACAAGCCGCGTAAGCCCCACAAGCCGGCGCGCCCCGGTGGCGACAAGGGCGACGACGACCCGTGGCCCGACATCACCATCCCGCCGGGCGTGATCGGCGGCGGCGACGGCGACAGCGATGGTCGGAGCAACGGTGGCCGGGGTAACGGCGGTGGTCGCGGCAACGGCGGCTGGCCGGACTTCGGCTAACCGGACCGAGGCGGAGCGGTAGCGGCGGCTAGCGCTAGCAGTAGCTGGCGGTAGCGGTCGGTGGTACGGCGGAGGGCCGTCGTACCACTACGGCAGGGGGCGGGTGGCGCGGTGGCGCCGCCCGCCCCCTGCCGCGTACGCGGCTCCTCCGCACGCCCCCGCCGCGCGCCTCCCGCCTGGCGGTGGCCCGCCGAGCGGGGGCCGTATGGCGCCGGGCCCCTACTGGCGCTCCCCTACGGGGCGCCGGGTCAGCCGGCCAGGGCGCGCTTGACCGCGGCGGCCACCCGGCCGCCCTCGGCCCGGCCCGCGACTTTCGGGTTCACGATCTTCATCACGGCGCCCATCGCGCGCGGGCCCTCGGCCCCGGCGGCCTTCGCCTCCGCGACAGCGTCGCTGACCAGCGCGTTCAGCTCGTCGTCGGTGAGCTGCTTGGGCAGGTACTCGGCGAGCACCTCGCCCTCCGCGCGCTCCCGCTCCGCCGACTCCGCCCGACCGCCCTCGGCGAACGCCTCGGCCGCCTCGCGACGCTTCTTCGCCTCGCGCGCGATGATCTTCTCCACCTCGGCATCGGACAGCTCGCGGGCGGTCTCGCCCGCGACCTCCTCCTTGGTGATGGCCGTGATGGTGAGCCGCAGCGTGGAAGAGCGCAGCTCATCGCGGGCCCTGATGGCTGCGGTGAGGTCGTCCTGAAGCCTGGTCTTGAGCGTGGTCATGCCGTCGAGTCTGCCAGGAGGCCGGGCCGGACGCCCTGTGATTTCAGGGGTGCCGCGGGTTCTGCGACGATGGGATCATGCGCGCGCGATACGGAGCACCCCTGGGAATCACCGCTGGAATCACGGCAGTCGGCGCGGCCGGCCTGGCCTACGCCGCGGGCTTCGAAGCCCGCTCGTTCCGGCTCCGACGCGTCAGCGTTCCGGTACTGCCACCGGGCGCGGAACCGCTCCGGGTGCTCCAGGTCTCCGACATCCACATGGTGTCCGGGCAGCGCAAGAAGCGGCACTGGCTCCAGAAGCTCGCCGGGCTGCGGCCCGACTTCGTGGTCAACACCGGCGACAACCTCTCCGACCCGGAGGCCGTACCCGAGGTGCTGGACGCCCTGGGGCCGCTTCTGGAGTTCCCCGGCACGTATGTCTTCGGCTCCAACGACTACTACGGCCCCAAGCTGCGCAACCCGGCCCGCTACCTGCTGGAGAAGGCCAGCGGCCGGCACGGCCTGAACGGCAACCCGCCGGTCGTGGGCGCGGTGCACAACCCGTGGGAGGAGCTGCGGGACGCGTTCGACGCGGCGGGCTGGATCGGCCTGTCCAACACCCGGGGACGGCTGAAGCTGGACGGCTTCGAGATCGCCCTGACCGGCCTGGACGACCCGCACATCAAGCGCGACCGGTACGCGAAGGTGGCCGGCGGCCCGGAGAGCGACGCCGACCTGTCCCTGGCGATCGTGCACGCCCCGTACCTGCGCAGCCTGGACGCCTTCACCGCCGACGGCTATCCCCTGATCCTCGCGGGCCACACGCACGGCGGCCAGATCTGCATCCCCTTCTACGGGGCCCTGGTCACCAACTGCGACCTGGACACAGAACGGGTCAAGGGCCTGTCCACCCACCGCGCCGGCGGCAACCGCTCCTACCTCCACGTCTCCGCCGGCTGCGGCACCAACCGCTACACCCCCATCCGCTTCGCCTGCCCCCCAGAGGCCACCCTGCTGACCTTGACGGCGCGGGAGGGGTAGGGGGCAGGTGTGTGGGGGGGCGGGGCTGAGGTGGTGCTGCGGTGATGCGGCTCACGGGGGTGGCGGTGGCGCCGGCGCTTACCTGTCCCCCGCCCGCCCCGGCGGCGGATAGCGCGCCCCGACGTCGGGCTCAGTGCTGGAATCCGCCCGCCCGAGCGTCGGCCCAGGTCGGCCCGGTGGGTGGGGCCGGGATGGGGGTCGAAGGGGGCTTCGGAACCGGATTTCGTCTACGGCGGCGGGTCCGCTAAAGTAGAGCTCGTTGCTTCGGGGTGTAGCGCAGCTTGGCAGCGCGCTTCGTTCGGGACGAAGAGGTCGTGGGTTCAAATCCCGCCACCCCGACTGTGAAGTAGCAGATCAGGGCCATCGACTCGCATGAGTCGGTGGCCCTGACTCGTTATCGGTCATTTCGAGGCCGGTGTTCAGCCTCGCTTCTTCGCGGCTGCGGCCACGAGGAGGGTGACGGCTCCGGTACCGCGATGCTCGCCCTGGCAATGGGCTCACGCTGGAGGGCACAGGGGCCCCGGTGGGTGTTACCGCCGAGCCTGCCGAGGTCCGACACCCGCTAGATCGCTTCGGCGCCCCCGTCCGCGCCAGCCATCTCCAGCAGGCGGGTCAGCTCCCGTCGTCCGCTCGTGATCAGCTCGAAGGCTGCCACCGGGTCCGTGCCCGGTGGCAGCGGCGTGTCGGTGAGGAGGTCCGTAAGCGTGTACTGGTCCAGCAGCCAGCGTTGCAGTGCTCGCCAGTCGGTGCGACGGGCAGGGGGCGCGTGGTCGGCCCAAGGCAAGGCCTCGTACGGGGTGTCGTCGGTGCCGTTCGCGTGGAGCAGGCCGCTGCGGCGTACCAGGCACGGGAAGCAGACGCCGCAGTTGGCCGTGGGCGGGCCACCGGCACGGCGGGTGGGGGGTTTGCCGCAGCTCAGGGTGGACTCCAGATCGGACGGGGTAAGGCCCGCGTCAGTTGCTGCCTTGCACACCGCTCCTTTCGTCAGCGTAGCCAAGGGGTTGACCACCTCTACCTCGCTCCCGACGTCCGCCACCGCGGTGACCAGAGCGTTGAGACGTACCAGCGTCCACGGGTGTACGGAGCGGGTGGAACACGCGGCCGAACGTGCCGGCGTCAGAGGCGGATTGAGGGCGAGCTGGCCGTTTTCGGGGATGTGGACGGTGCCCACGCCATGCGCGGTAGCGGCGCGGATCGCGCCCGCCGCATACAGCAGGCCGCGGGTACGGGACGAGGTTTCCAGACGTAGTCCGGTGCCATCGCCCGCCGGGGTCTGACTCATCGGCAGCAGAAGCACCCGCCGGCACTCGCTCAGCCGTTTGACGGCCTTGTACACCCGCTGCTGGAGGCGCAGCAGGCCGATCTCGCGGAACATCACGAGCAACAGCGGTCGGGTGTCGTCGGCCAGGGAACGGGTGGCGGCCCAGCTCAGGGAGTCCAGTCCGCCGGAGAACAGCGCCACTTCCGAGGCGCGCACGTCGTCGGGGGAGGCCATCGGCTCCTCGACGTAGTGGCCGGTGAGCGGCCGGAAGTCCACGCTCCAGAGGTCTCCGGTCAAGGTCTGGAGGAGGGCGGTGAGGTGGTTACGGGTGGCCGTGCTCTGCCACCGCTCGTACTCCGTGACCGGCACGGAGAGGCTGATGCGGCGGGTCCACCGGTCTCGGGCGCCGGTGCGGCGCACGTACTTGTCGGCGATGAACGCGGCCCTGGCGACGCGGAACAGGTCCTCGGCCCAGTCGGCGACAGGGCCGGGCAGATGGTGTCGGCTGTAGCTGCGGCGCTCCGTTTCCTGGAAGGTTTCCTCGCCGATCTCCATCCACCGGCCGTGACGAGGCCGGTCCGCGCGACAGCCGCGCCACCACAGGAGGTGGTCGGATTCGGTCATGCAGCGGCTCCCCCTTCTCCGGTGGTCTCCTGTGTGATCAGGCCGAGTACGCTTCCGACCGCCCGTGGCACCAGCGATTCGGCGATCCTGGGCAGCGCGGACGGGTCCCGCGCAGAGCCCACCAGCGACCGCGTCGTGTCCACGGCCCGTGTGAGACGCGTTCCTTCGGCCGCTTCCTCACAAGGGCTCGGCACCAGGTCCACCACCTTGTCCGCGACCCAGTCGGCGATCGTGCTTTCCGGATCGGTCGCGATCAGCACGGGCACGGCCAGCTTGACGTGTTCGGCGACGACGGACCGGAGGAACTCCCCCACCGTGGCGGCGAAGAACAACTGGTAGAGGTCGCACAGGAGGTCCCAGGAGAAGCCGGCGCCTGCGGCGCCTTTGGCCATGGCGTCGTCTAGTTCGGGGTGTCTGTTCCGGACATCCCGAACTGCCGCTGCCACCCCCCTGCGGACCGCGGCGTCGGCGAGTGTGCCGCCGTCGCCGCCGGCCTCCGAGACGAGGCGCGCGATGAGCGCGTTCTCCGACTCCGCGCCCTCGGTGGACAGCGAGCCCAGGGCTCTGGCGAGTCGTTCCCCGGCCGCACAGGCCGTGTCGTAGAGCCCAAAGGCCGATCGATCGGCGCGGAGGGTCTCGTGTAGGGCGCGCAGGTGGTCCGCGGCTATCTCTTCGAGTCGTCGCCCCGCGTTCCGCGAGTCGTCGCGCCAGTGCGCCAGCCGTCGGGAAGCGGAGCTCCACTGGTCGCCGTTCGGTCCCTGCCATCGCGTGGATGTCCCCACATTGCCCCCAACGATGTCGCCCAAGCCGCTCTCCATCCATGGCAGCAGGGCGGATCATCCCCAGGTAGGGCGGGAGTCGGCCAGGGCAGCGGGGATCGGTTGCTCGATCAGCCGACCACGGGCATCACCTTCCGTGACATATGCGCCTATGAGCGCGATGGGCCATAACAGTGCGTTACGCATTCCACGCAAACCGTGCGGGCGGGCGTGATGGAGGCTGGCGGGAACGTCCCTTGCGCCGGGCCGCACGTCGGAGCCGCGCGTCTGGTCGTGGGCAGGTAACTCCCTGGCCCGACCAGGAGAGGTCGCCACCGCAGGCAAGCAGCGGAACAGGGGCGACGGAGGGGAGGTCGCCGCGCTCGGCTCGGTGAGCTTGGCCAGGACGACCAGCGGGACGGACGCGGCCGAGGTGTTGCCGGAGTCGACGACGTTCTTGGCGGCGATCACGTCCTCGGGGGTAGGTCGAGACGGCGTGCGACGGCCTCGATGGCGTGGAGACAGCGGGTGCCGCCCACGAGCCCCGGGGTTGGGGGCGCGCGGCGCGCGGGGACGGCGTAGTGAGGTGCTCGCGGCACGCGTCAGCGGCCCGTGCGCCGCCTCCGTCGGGTGTGGTGGGACGGGCCGCCGTACCCCTCTGGCCTCGAACATCGTTCTCCCCCCGATGGCGCACGTCGGCACGGCCGCACCGGGTGCCTGATCTGGCACAGTCCTACGCGTCGAGGACGTGGCCGCGCACCGTCTCCCCGCTCCGGGCGGTGTGCGCACCAACGCCGAGGGAGCGGTCCGTGAGGAGAACGATGGGTGTCGCCACGGCGCGGACCGCCGACATCGCCGTGACCGGGCTCGGGGTGCTCTCGCCCGTGGGGCTGACGCCCGAGGCGAACTGGGCCGGGCTGTGTCGGGGGCGCTCGGTCGCCGCGTACGACGCGGAACTCGCGGGGTTGCCGGTCGACTTCTCCTGCCGGGTGCCCGGGTTCGACGCGACGGCGGAGTTGGGGGCTCGGTGGGCGCGGCGTACCGACCGGTTCAGCCAGTTCGCGGTGGCCGCGGCGCGGCGGGCGGTGGCCGACGCGGGGCTCGACCCCGGCGCGTGGGACGGCGAGCGGGTCGGCGTGGTGCTCGGTGTGGGGTCCAACAGCCTGCGCACGTACACCGCCGAGTTCCGCGAGCTGAGCGCCGAGCGGCCGGACCGTGTGTCGCCGCTGGCCCTGCCGCGCAGCGTGCCGAACATGGCCGCCGGGGAGGTGGCGATGGACCTGGGAGCGTGCGGGCCGGGCTTCACCACCGCCAGCGCCTGCGCGTCGGGCGCGACGGCCATCGGCGTGGCCCGGGACCTGTTGCGCGGGGGCGCGTGCGACGTCGTACTCGCCGGCGGCAGCGAGTCGGCCTGCTGCCGGATGAGCGCCACGTGCTTCGCGCGGCTGCGGGCGCTGTCCCGCAGGACCGCCGAACCCGAGCTGGCCAGCCGCCCCTTCGACGCCGACCGCGACGGGTTCGTGCTGGGCGAGGGTGCGGCGGTGCTGGTCATGGAGCGGTACGCCGGCGCGCGGGCGCGCGGGGCCCGGGTGCGCGCGCTCCTGCGCGGCTACGGCGCCACCAGCGACGCCCACCACCCCATCGCGCCGCTCCCGGACGGTAGCGGCGCGGCGCGTGCGATCCGGATCGCCCTACGGGACGCCGAGTGCGCGCCGCACGAGGTCGGGCACGTGAACGCGCACGGCACCTCGACACGCCTCAACGACGCCGCCGAGGCGGCCGCGTTGAGCCAGGTGTTCGGCCAGCACCCGCCGCCGGTGACGGCGCCCAAGAGCGTCGTCGGGCACGCGCTCGGCGCCGCCGGGGCGTTGGAGGCCGCGTACACGGTCCTCAGCCTTGAGCACCAGGCGATCCCGCCGGTCGCCAACTTCGGCTACCAGGACGGGGACCACAAGCTGGACGTGGTCGCCGGCGCGCCGCGCCGCGCCGCCATGTCCGCCGCGATCACCTGCTCGTTCGGCTTCGGCGGCCACAACGCGGTGCTGGTCTTCACGACCGGGTGACGGGGCGGGCGCGCGAGCCCTGGTCCCGGGCCGTGGGGCGCGAGAAGAGGCGCGGGGTCAGGGCGCGGCCGCGCCGGCGCGTGCGCGGGGCGGACGGTGTGAGACGGCTACGGAGCGGTGCCCGCGGCCGGATCAGTGGTGCGCCGGGGGCTTGGAGGCGCGCAGCGAGTACATCAGGGGAACGCGCGGTTGGTCGGGGGGCAGCCGGTAGTACGGGGTGCCGGCCTCGGGCTGGAGCGAGTCGAAGCGTTTGAAGAGCGTCATGTCGTGCTCGTGCAGGAACTCGACGCGCAGCCCCGCGGCGGCCAGGGCACTGATCACCGAGCCCAGCGGATGCTGCCATTCCACCCGCCGGTTGCAGCTGGTCGGGGCGGTGGTGTCGGCGTACGTGCCGGGCGTCTCGTCGATCCACGGCTCGCGGTTGAAGTAGTCGTACGCGATGCGGCTGGCGGTGACCTCGTCGAGCGCGTCCACCAGCGGGTGGAACTCGGAGAGGTAGAGGAAGCCGCCCGGCGCGACGAGGGCCGCGACCGTCTCCGCCCAGCGCACGATGTCGGGCAGCCAGCACAGCGCGCCGACCCCGGTGTAGACGATGTCGTACGCGCTGTCCGGCACGGCCTCCACCGCGTCGTACACGTCGGCCGCGACGAAGCACGCGCGGTCGGGGCCGAAGCCCAGCTCGGCGGCGAGGTCGCGGGCGGCCTCCACGGCCGGCGCGGAGAAGTCGAGGCCGACGACCTGGGACGCGCCACGGCGGGCGAGGGAGAGGGTGTCGAGACCTATGTGGCACTGGAGGTGCAGGACGCTCTTGCCGGTGACGTCACCGAGCTCGTCGGCCTGGAAGTCGCAGAGCGCGTCCCTGCCCGCGCGGAAGGCGTCGAGGTCGTAGAAACCGCTGGCCAGGTGGATGGGAACCCGCTCGTCCCACATGGCGCGGTTCGCTTCTCGCCAGTCATCGGGGGCAGGGAGATGTGCCATGCCCGGGAGGTTATCCACAGGCAGAAGGGCTCGCCAGCGAGTTGTGGGTCGGTCGGCGCAGAATGGGGTCATGACTGAGAGCAGCGAAGCGGTGCGGGGCGGGGACGGCCATGCGGACGGGAGCGCGGGCGGAAGCGCGGAGCACGGCGGCCGGGAGGGTGGCGGCGGCTCGGCGGCGGGCGCGGCCGGCGCCGTGAGCGCGGAGTGGCCGGACTGGGAGAAGCGGTTCCGCGCGGCGCGCGTGGGGCTGCCGGACTGGGCGGAGAGCGCGCCCGAGCGGTCACTGTTCGTCTCGAACGCCACGGGGACGTACGAGCTGTACGCCTGGGACCGCGCCACGGGCGAGCAGCGCCAGGTGACCGACCGGCCGAACGGCACCACGGACGGCGTGCTGTCCCCCGACGGCCAGTCCATCTGGTGGTTCTCCGACACCGACGGGGACGAGTTCGGAATATGGCAGCGGCAGCCGTTCACGGGCGGGCCGGACGAGCCGGCCGTGCCGGGCCTCGCTCCCTCCTACCCCGCGGGGCTCGCGCTCGGCCTGGACGGCACGGCGGTCATCGGCCGCTCCACGGACGAGGACGGCTCGGTCATCCACGTCGTACGGGGTGCTCGCGCGGCGGGCGACACCGGTGCCAGCACCGGCGACGGCACCGGCACCCAGACGGCCCGCTCCGGGGCCGCGGACGCGGCCGACGTCGAGCCGGGCGGGGACCAGGCCCCCGCCTGCGTGGAGATCTACCGACACCGCCAGTCGGCGGGCGTCGGCGACCTCTCGCACGACTCGTCCCTGGTCGCCATCGAGCACACCGAGCACGGCGACGCGATGCACTCGGCGATCCGGGTGGTGCGCCTTGACGGCACCGCCGTCGCCGAGCTGGACGACACCAAGGGCGGTGCCGAGGAGCTGGGACTCGCCGTGCTGGGCTTCGCGCCGGTGGCGGGCGACGCGCGGCTGCTCGTGGGCCACCAGCGCAGCGGCCGGTGGGAGCCGATGATCTGGAACCCGCTCACCGGCGAGGAGCGCGCGCTCACCATCGACCTGCCCGGTGACGTGGGCGCCGAGTGGTATCCGGACGGCACGGCCCTGCTCGTCGACCACAGCTACCAGGCACGCAGCGAGCTGTGGCGGTACGACCTGGCGTCCGGCGAACTGTCGCGAGTGGAGACGCCCAAGGGCACCATCTCGGGCGCGACGGCCCGACCCGACGGCTCGGTGGAGTTCCTGTGGTCGTCCGCCCAACACCCCCCGCAGGTCCGCTCGACGACCGGCCGCGTCGTGCTGGAGCCCCCGCCGCTGCCGGGCGGGCTCAGCCGGGCCCCGGACTCGGTGCCGGTGGAGGACGCGTGGGTGGAGGGCCCGGCCGGCCCGGTGCACGCGCTGGTGCAACGCCCGGCGGGCGAGGGACCGTTCCCCACCGTCTTCGACATCCACGGCGGGCCGACCTGGCACGACAGCGACGCCTTCGCGGCCGGCCCGGCCGCCTGGGTGGACCACGGCTACGCGGTGGTGCGGGTGAACTACCGGGGCTCGACGGGGTACGGGCGGGCTTGGACCGACGCGCTCAAGCACCGCGTAGGGCTGATCGAGCTGGAGGACATCGACGCGGTGCGCGCGTGGGCCGTCTCCTCGGGGCTGGCCGACCCGGAGCGGCTGGTGCTCAGCGGCGGCTCGTGGGGCGGCTATCTGACGCTGCTCGGCCTCGGCACCCAGCCCGACGTGTGGGCCGTGGGCCTGGCCGCGGTGCCGGTAGCCGACTACGTCACGGCGTACCACGATGAGATGGAGGCGCTGAAGGCGATGGACCGCACGCTCCTCGGCGGGACCCCGGAGGAGGTGCCCGAGCGGTTCGCGGCCTCGTCCCCGCTCACCTACGTCGACCAGGTCCGGGCGCCGGTCTACATCTCGGCCGGCGTGAACGACCCGCGCTGCCCGATCCGCCAGGTGGAGAACTACGTCACCCGGCTTGAGCAGCGCGGCGCGGTGCACGAGGTGTACCGGTACGACGCCGGGCACGGCTCACTCGTTGTGGAGGAACGGATCAAGCAGGTGCGGATGGAGATAGCGTTCGCCGAGCGGCATCTCGGGCGCGGCGGCCAGCCGACCGGGTAGCCGGCCTCGACGACTGCCAGTCAGCCGACCTCGACGAGTGCCACTGCCAGTCCGGCCGGCCCGCCCGGCCAGCCCCGCCAGCGCCTCGGGCGGGTCCGCGCGCGGGTTCGTGGGCGGGGTGACGGGCGGTGCCGCCTCCGGCCCGGCCGCTGTCGCCGGCCCGTAGCGCTGGGCTTCCCACGAGGCGGTGGGGCGCGGGGGGCGGGACGTACCGCCGGCCCGGCCCACCGCCCGACGGGCGAGCGGCGGGCGGGCGGGGTGAGGGTGCGGACGGGGCGAGGGGCTGGCGGAGCGAGGGAGCGGGCGAGCGGTGCGCTGCGGGCCGGTGTACGCCGTTGGGCTCGGGGGCGCCGGGGCGCGGTAGGCCGTGGCCCGGGTGCGCCGGGGGCCGGATGCGCCGGGGGGAGCGGTACCGCGCGGGTCCGGTGCGCCGGCCGGGGGACGGGGCAGGGGCGCGGCGACGGGGCAGGGCACGGCGCGCGGGGTGGTGCACAGCGCGCGAGGCGAAGGCAGCCCCGCGCGTCGCGGCGAGGCTGCTCGTCAGCCGCGGGTCGCCCCGGCCGCCTCGGGGGCGGGCGCCGACTCCGGCGCGCGGTCTTCGTCGGGTCGCCGCTCCGGGGCTGACGCCTCCGGGGCCGGGTCGGGCGAGGCGGCGTCGGGGGCGGGCCCGGGGTCGTCGGGGCCGTCCGGTCCGTCGGAGGGGCCGGGACCGGAATCATCGGAAGGAGGAACGATGCCCAGGGCCACGTCGCGGGCGTGCTCCACCTCGCGACGGAAGAGCCGAAACCACATGAAGATGACGAAGCCAGCGAAGACGAACCACTCACCGGTGTAGCCCAGGTTCTGGAACGCCTTCAGGTCGAGCCCGGTACCCTCGGCCGCGGCCGGCGGCACGGGCTTCAACGGGGCGGTCGCCTTCGTGACGGTGACCCACGCGTTGTGCACGTCGTACGGCACGAGGTTGACCAGCGTCGCCGCGCTGATCATGCCGAGCTGCCCCTTCGGCAGGCCACCGCGTGCCTGGACGCCGTTGCTGGTGCTGTGTTCCGACGCCTGGAGCGCGCCGACCACAGTCACCTCGCCGGCCGGTACGGCGGGCACCTTGGCCCGGTCCGCCGGGGAGTCCGCGTCGCCGGGCAGCCAGCCGCGTACGACAGGCAGGGCGCGGTCGCCGTCGATGCGCAGCAGTGTGAGGACGTAGAAACCCTCGCGGTCGTCCAGCGAACGGTCCGGGACGAGCAACTGCCGCGCGGCGTCGTACCGTCCGACCGCCTTGGCCTGCCGGCCCGAGGTCTCCGTGGTCACGGGCAGCAGTTCGGCGAGGGGCGCGGCAGAGGCCGACTCCGCCTCGGCGGCGTGGTCCTGCTGCTCCTGGTGCGAGTCCACCCGCGACTCGAAGCGGCCGAGCTGCCAGCTACCCATGAACAGGCACAGCGGGATGCTCAGCGCGGCGAAGACGTTGATCCCCCACCACCGGGGCGTCAGCAGAAACCGATACACACCACCACGGTACGGGCTGGCACCGCGGTGGAAGCAGGAGGGGCCTCGGCCACCGGGGTTCGGAGGGGGTGGGAGGAGGGGTGGGGTGGGGGGCGGGGGTGCCTCTATGTCTTTCGTCAAGCGGTGCGTGGGGTTCTGGGTTCGTAGAAGGTGCCGTCGCGGAGCATCGCAAACAGCACGTTGATCCGCTGGCGGGCCAGGCGGAGGAGGGCTTGGGTGTGGGTCTTGCCTCGGGCCCGGCAGCGGTCGTAGTAGGTGCGGGAGGCGGGATCGTGCAGGGCCGCGAAGGCGGACAGGAACATCGCCCGTTTGAGCTGCCGGTTGCCGCCTCTGGGCGCATGTTCGCCGTGGACCGAGGTCCCCGAGGACTTCGTCGTGGGTGCCAGGCCGGCGTAGGAGGCGAGGTGGGCGGCGGTGGGGAAGCTGGTGCCGTCGCCGACGGTGACCAGCAAAGTGGCGGCGGTCCTGACCGCGACCCCCGGAATCGAGGTCAGGACCGCGGAAAGAGGGTGGGCCTCCAGCAGCTGTGCGATCTGTGTTTCCAGAGCTCGTCGCTGTTCGTGGACGGCCGCGAGCGAGCGGGCCAGCGATGGGATCACGACGTCGAGCGTGCCGGTCCCGGGGACGACGACGCTCTGCTCGTCGAGCGCGTCGAAGATCTCGTCGATCAGTCGCTGAGCCATGCGCGGGGCCTTGGGCCGGATGACTTCAACGAGCCTGCGGCGACCGGCCTTTCGCAGGGCGGATGGAGATCCGTGGCGTTCCAGCAGCCAGGTCACGGCCGGGTGGTCCAGACGCGGGCCGAGCACCCGTTCCAGGCTGGGGTGGAACTGGGTGAGCAGGCCGCGTATCCGGTTGGAGGTGCGGGTGGCCTCGGCCGCCAGGTCCTGGTCGAAGCCCACCAGCACGGTCAGCTCGGCGGTGATCTCGTCGGTCGGTTGCAGCGAGCGCAGGGTGTGCGGCATCGTCCTCGCGGCGTCAGCGATCACGGCCGCGTCGCGGGCGTCGGTCTTCGCCTCGCCCGGGTAGAGGTCGGCGATCCGCCGCATCGAGAGTCCGGGCAGGTAGGCGACCTTGCAACCGGCGTCCCGGGCGACCGTCAAAGGCAGGGCTCCGATCGAGGCGGGCTGGTCGACGATCACCAGTACGGTGCCGAACTTCGCGGCCAGCTTGTCGAAGACGGCCCGCAGCTTCGGTTCGCTGTTGGGCAACTGCTTGTCGAAGACCTTCTTGCCGGCCGGGGTCAGCCCGTGCCCGTGGTGGGCGCTCTTGCCGACGTCCAGGCCGAGAAAGACGCCCACGTCGTCGATGTCGTCCAACCCATCCTCCCGAGCGGGGTTCGTGCGGTGCTGGCCAGGGCGTTGGCGTCGTTTGCGCGCATCCACGTTATGCAGACCTACTCGCCCGCGAGCGGCCTGGCATTGCGCCAGGCCAGGCGGTGGTCGGACCTCTCATCAGCGTCTCCAACGGCGCCTCTCGGACCCGGTAACACCACCCCCCAGGTCATCTCTTCGACAGAGGGGGAACAGCCATGCCGGGCCCGGAGGCCAGCGGTCCCCTTGCGGAACCGCAAAGAAGATAACGGGGGGAGGGGCCCCCGGGGGAGAGATAACCAAACAGCCCCGCAACCAACCTCCCCCGCCATACCGCCCGCCACCAGCCACCCGCCCCCAAGGCACTCCACGCCCCCCGGCGGGCGGTAAAGGCCAGCGCCGTCGCTCGCCCTACGGGCTGGGCAGGGCTCCGGTGTGGTAGACGGTGCCGGCGCACGCCTCGGGGACGGTGGCGCTCGCCACCACGGGGTCGCCCGCGTCCGGTGTGTGGCTGATGATCACGCTCGACGGGGTGGTGGGTTCCTCCCCACCACCGGCGCCACCGGTACCGCTGCCCGGCCCCGCGGTGTCACCCGGTGCCTCGGAGGCCGGCGCGCCCTCCGCCGGGGTCTTCTGGGGTTCCCCGGTCGTCGGCGTGGGGCTCGGCGTACTGGTGTCGGAGCACCCCGAGGCGCCGCCGCCCGGGGCGGGAATCCAGGCGTACCGCACCTCGTACGCCTGGCCGGGCTGGAGGATGAGTTCCTCGGTGGCGGCCGAGGGCGGGGGCAGCTGGGTGGCCGGGTCGCCCACCGTGTGGTCGACGACCTGAACGCTGGACGGGTCGGCCGCGCCCTGGGCCATCGCGCCGACGACGCCGCTGCCCTCGACGGTGCAGGGGTCGCCCGAGGTGTTGACGACACGGAACGAGCCGTACACCTGGCCCTCCGCGTCGGCCGCGCTCGCGCTGCTCCCGCCGTCGCCGAGTTGGTCCCTGGCGCAGGTCGGCGAGGTGGCGGCCAGGGTGCTCGACGGGTTGAGCGGGGGCGGGTCAGCGGAGCGGGTGGCCCGTGGAGTGGGCTTGTCCTTCTTCTTTTCCTTCTTGTCTTCTTTCGCCTTTTCCTTGTCCTTCTCGGACGGCCGCTTCGACTGCTCTTCCTTCGGACCGCCCTCGCCGTGGTGGCCGCCGGCTACCGCTTCGGGGGTGCGCTCGCTGCTCGCGGCGTTGGCCGGGCGGCCGTGCGAGTCGTCGCCGATGGCGGTCACGTGTACGAAGGCGGGGATCGCCGCCCCGCCGAGCACGATGGCCGCGGCCGCGCCGACGAGTGCCTGGCGGCGGCGCGTACGACGGGCCGGTACGGCGCGGCGCAGGTGATCGAGTGCCTCCGGGGTGGGCTCCAGGTTCTCCACGGCGCCCTGGAGCATCCGGCGCAGGGCCTGTTCGTCCAACTCTCCGCCGAGCCCCGCCAACCCGCCGCCGAACTCTTCCCCAGCGGTGTCGCGCTCGGCCGACGCGTCGGCGGGCCGGTCCGCACTCGCCGCGCCACCGCCGCCATCCGCGCCGTCACCCTGCTTGGCCCACTCGGCCCCAGACCGCTCGGGCTCGGACTGCTCGGGCTCGGATCGCTCGATCTCGGCCCGCTCGGCCTCGGGTCGCACAGCCTCGGACCGCTCGGCCTCAGACCGCGTGGCGCCGGCTCGCTCCGCCGCGGGCCGCCCCGTTGCTGGTCGCCCCGCCGCCGGCCGCTCCGCCGCGAGCTGCTCGGCTGCGGGTGGCTGCTCGGGCTCGGACTGGCTTTCCCCTAGCCCGTCGGGGTCGGGCTGGGGCGACTCGGGTCGGCCTGCTCCGGTGGAGTCGGCCTCGGGCTGGTCGCTGGTCCGCGCGGCGCCGAGCGGAGTGCCGGCCGGAGCGGGTGGTTCGGGGGCGTCGTCGGCGGGGGCTCCATCGGGCCCGCCGGCGGTGCGTTCCTCGGCGTCGGGGCCGGCGGCCGAACCCGCCGTACCGCCCGGTTCATCGGAAGAGTTCTCCGCGGCGATGTGCGCCTCGTGGGTCGCGTAACGGCCATGACCATCCTGCCGGTCGGACCCACCCGGCCTCGCGTGCTCGTGGTTCATGCCGGGGCCTCCATGGCGACGCGCAGCGCCGCGATACCGCGCGATCCGTACGCCTTGACCGAACCCAGCGATATTCCGAGGGTTTCCGCAACCTGCGCTTCGGTCATGTCGGCGAAATAGCGCAGAACCAGCACCTCGCGCTGCCGGCGCTGCAATCCACGCATCGCCTGGATCAGTTGGTCGCGCTCCAACAGTTCGTACGCGCCCTCTTCGGCACTCGCCATATCGGGCATGGGCTTCGAAAGCAGCTTCAGCCCGAGAATGCGGCGGCGCAATGCGGAACGGGAAAGGTTGACGACGGTCTGACGCAAATAGGCGAGCGTCTTTTCCGGCTCGCGTACGCGATTACGCGCGGAATGGACGCGTATGAACGCCTCTTGGACGACATCCTCACACGACGCCGTATCGTCCAAAAGCAGCGCAGCGAGACCGAGCAGCGACCGATAATGGGCGCGATAGGTCTCGGTGAGGTGATCGACTGTGGTGCCCGCTGCCATCGCCTCGTCAATGTCCCCGCGCTGTGAAGGTAGTTGGACGGGACGAGCGGCTGGCCACGGCGCGATCACCGGCATACCGCCAGAGGTACGCGGGCGCGGCGGGCGCACTGCCGCGCTGCCGCCACCCAGGGCTGTTGCGATGCCAAGTACCTCTGCCACGCCTGTTGGACACGCTTCCCCCCGTCAGGGTTGTACGCGCGAGGCGCCGTTCCGAGCAATGCCGCAATTACCCCCATGCGCAACGACCCTCCCTCAATGCCCCATTTGTAACAGCGCCCGTGAGGGGCGGTGACGAAGACGCTCCCCCGCGATCCGTGGTTGCGGCGAGCGGAGAGCGAATACTCGAACAAAATGATGTCGCAGATCAAGCGAAGCGACCCCGTCATTCGGCCACGAAATCTTCACATGTTGTACCGCAGGCCGGCGGGCCCCCTCGCACCGCCCCACCCCTACAGGCCGCCCTCACACGAAGCGACCCCCACCCCCGCACGCGCCCCACGCCCAGCAGCAACACCCACGGCACCCGCACCGCACGCCCCGCGCCGACACCTCCCCGGCCCTACACCGCGCCCGCACCTCGCCCCACCCCCGCACCAGCCGCGCCACTACAGCCCCAGACCTCCTGCACGCCCCAGACCTCCGGCACGCCCCACACCTCTCCCAGACCCCATACCCCTCGCCCCTCGCCCCTCGCCCCTCGCCCAGAGCACCGCTCACACCCACCACGTCACCGACGCCACCCCACTGCCACCACCCGCCCCCACCACCCCCGAACCACCACGAGCCCCGTTCACAGATGCAACGCGCCACACCCCGCCCACCGCGCCACACGCGTCACTCACCGCACGAAGCCGACCCCCCGCACAGCGCGGCCGAACCAGCACGCCACGGCCAGGCCCGGCCCCTCCGAGCTCACCCCACGACTCCCACCAGCGACGTAGGCGAACCTCTCCGCCACCTGCGGGCCCGCGGCGTACGCGCTCCGCGTCGGACGCGGCGGCCGGGAAGCACGGAGGGGACGCGACGAGGGCACACCCGACAGCGCACAGCGACTTATGACATCGCAAAGACACACAGCGCGTATGACACCGCAAAGACCACGGCCCCCGCTGCGCGTCCATCTCGCGGTGTGGTGCATCGCGAGACGGAGGAGCTGGCGGGGGCTTGCGGCCGATGGGCCTGTGGGCCGTCGGTCGGCGGCTGCCGGTCAGTGACGGGGCGTCAGGGGCAGCGCTGGTCGGGGACGCTCGGTTGGTGTCGGCTTCGGTCAGTTCCGGCTGTCAGGCAGTGCTAACTCGGCCAGTTCCAACCATTGGCCGGTTTCGGCCGCCATTCGGTGTCGGCAGTACACCAACTCCGACCGGCGGCCGCTTTCGGCAGAGGATCAGTTCCGGCTGTCGGTCAGTTCCGCGGCCACGACCTCGGCGATCTGGGCCGTGTTCAGCGCCGCGCCCTTACGCAGGTTGTCGCCGCAGACGAACAGTTCGAGCGCCTTCGGGTCGTCCATCGAGCGGCGCACGCGGCCCACCCAGGTCGGGTCGGTGCCCACGACGTCGGCGGGGGTCGGGAACTCGCCCTCGGCCGGGTTGTCGCACAGGACCACGCCCGGCGCGCTGGCCAGGATCTCGTGCGCGGCCGCCACCGTAACCTCGTTCTCGAACCGCGCGTGCACGGTCAGCGAGTGGGTCGTGATCACGGGCACCCGGACGCAGGTCGCGGTGACACGCAGCTCGGGCAGCCCCAGGATCTTGCGGGACTCGTTGCGGACCTTCAGCTCCTCCGACGTCCAGCCGTCCTCCTTGAGCGAGCCGGCGAAGGGCACCACGTTCAGCGCCATCGGCCCGGGGAAGGGGCCGGTGTCACCGACCGCGCGGCGCACGTCGCCGGGCTGCGTGCCCAGCTCCGTACCGGCGACCTTGGCGAGCTGCGCGCGCAGGGTGTCCACGCCCTCCTTGCCCGCGCCGGAAACGGCCTGGTAGGAGGAGACGATCAGCTCGCTCAGCCCGAACTCGGCGTGCAGCGCACCCATCGCGACGATCATCGACAGGGTGGTGCAGTTGGGGTTCGAGATGATGCCGCGCGGGCGTACGCGCGCGGCGTGCGCGTTGACCTCGGGGACGACGAGCGGAACGTCCGGGTCCATCCGGAAGGCGCCGGAGTTGTCGACCGCCACCGCGCCCTTGGCCGCGGCGATCGGCGCCCACTGCGCGGAGACCTCATCCGGTACGTCGAACATCGCGACGTCGACGCCCTCGAACGCCTCCTCGCTCAGCGCGACAACCTCGACCTCCTCGCCGCGCACGGTGAGCTTGCGGCCCGCCGAGCGCGGTGAGGCGATCAGTCGGATCTCGCCCCAGATGTCCGCCCGCTCCGAAAGGATGCCGAGCATGACCGTGCCAACGGCGCCGGTCGCGCCGACGACGGCCAGCGTCGGCTTGCCCGCACGGCCCGCGGCACCGCTGTCGCCACTCACGCTCGTCACGCCTCTCACACCACTCACCACGTTCACACCACTCTCACCGCGTCCGCCGCCGACACCGGTCATCGCCCGGTGCCGCCGTACACGACGGCCTCGTCGCTCTCACTGTCGAGGCCGAACGCGCTGTGCACCGCGCGCACCGCGTCCTTGACCTCGTCCTGCCGGGTCACGACCGAGATGCGGATCTCGGAGGTGGAGATCAGCTCGATGTTCACGCCGGCGTTCGACAGCGCCTCGAAGAAGGTCGCCGTCACCCCGGGGTTGGTCCGCATGCCCGCGCCGACCAGCGAGATCTTGGCGATCTGGTCGTCGTAGCGCAGCGAGTCGAAGCCGATCTCGGGCTGCGCCTTGGTGAGCGCCTCCATGGCCTTGTGGCCGTCGGTCTTCGGCAGCGTGAAGGAGATGTCGGTCAGCCCGGTGGACGCGGCGGAGACGTTCTGCACCACCATGTCGATGTTGAGCTGGGCGTCCGAGATCGTACGGAAGATGGCGGCGGCCTCGCCGGGCTTGTCCGGCACGCCGACGACCGTGATCTTGGCCTCCGACGTGTCGTGGGCCACCCCGGAGATGATCGCCTGCTCCATGCCTTCTTCTCCTTCGGGCTTGTTCCGCACCCAGGTGCCCACGTGGCCGGAGAACGACGACCGGACGTGGATGGGGATGTTGTAGCGACGGGCGTACTCGACACAGCGCAGGTGCAGCACCTTTGAGCCGCTGGCCGCGAGTTCGAGCATGTCTTCGAACGCGATATCGACTATCTTGCGCGCCTTCTTCACCACACGCGGGTCGGCGGTGAAGACGCCGTCCACGTCGGTGTAGATCTCGCACACCTCGGCGTCGAGGGCCGCCGCCAGCGCGACGGCGGTCGTGTCCGAGCCGCCGCGGCCGAGCGTGGTGATGTCCTTCTTGACCTGAGAGACACCCTGGAATCCGGCCACGATCGCCACCGCGCCCTGATCGAGCGCGTCCCGGATGCGACCGGGCGTGACATCGATGATGCGCGCTTTGTTGTGGACCGAGTCGGTAATGACACCTGCCTGGCTGCCCGTGAAGGACAGTGCTTCGTGCCCGAGGTTTTTGATCGCCATCGCCAGCAACGCCATGGAGATTCGCTCTCCAGCGGTCAGCAACATGTCGAACTCACGCCCGGCAGGAATCGGCGAAACCTGCTGAGCGAGGTCGATCAACTCGTCCGTAGTGTCGCCCATCGCGGAAACCACGACGACCACCTGGTGGCCGTTCTTCTTGGCTTCCACGATTCGCTTGGCGACGCGCTTGATGCCCTCGGCATCCGCAACGGAGGAGCCGCCGTACTTCTGCACGACAAGGCCCACGTGCGCTCCTCGCTTGTCTCTTCTGGGGTCACCCCCCAGACCCCCACCAGGGGGAACTGCGGTCGGCTCAGTCTAACGAGCAAGTCGGATAAGCCCTCTCAATATCACATAGCGAGACACATAACTCACTTCATGATCAGGCAGGACGCACCACACTCACCCGCTCAGCGAGCAACCCTGCCCGCTTCACGCGAGGGCACACAGGAACGTAATTCAGGTCACAATGCGACGGCTACACGCAGGCGGCCGAAATACCACCCATCCGGGTGTCGCCCCGCAGGGCCTCACACCGAAATGCGGACGTACGGCGGGTGAACCAGCCACGTGGCACGACCGCCCCCGGCCAGTCGGCACCCCGGGGCCAGGGCTGCGCCCGGGGCCGGCGTTGCGCCCCGGGCGGATGGCGGCCGGGCCAGCCGGCTGACGGGCGACGGCCCGCCGGCCGGCGATCCGGCCCCGGCCGGCGGGCCGGCCACACGCGTTCTCGCAGGCGTGCCTACGAACGTGCCTACGAGCGTCCTGACGAGCACGCCTTCGAACGTACGTACCGACGCGCTTACGGGCGCGCGGAGGACGGCAGGCCGAGCGGGGCGGCGATCTCCGCGGCCATCACCCGTCCCGCTTCCTCGGCGAGCTGGTCGTCGCCGTCGGCGTTGCTGTCCGTGTCCAGGCCGTCGAGCTCGTCGAGCGGGCTGTCCAGGCGGACGTGCGCGACGAGCGACTGAAGGGCACGCAGCGCGGCGGACGCGGTGGTGCCCCAGTTCGACAGGTAGGAGAACTGCCACCACCACAGCGCCTCGCTGACGCGGCCGTCGCGGTAGTGCGCCATGCCGTGCCGCAGGTCGGTGATGATGTCGGCGAGGTCGTCGGAGATGCGGCAGGCCACCGGCTGCGAGCGCGGCACGTACGGGTCGAAGACCTCGGAGTACACGTCGATCGGGTCGAGCAGCGTGGCGAACCGTTCGCGCAGCTCGTCCACGTCCGGCTCGGGGCCGACGTCGGGCTCGTAGCGTTCGTCCGGTACGAAGTCCTCGTGGGCGCCGAGCCGCCCGCCCGCGAGGAGCAACTGCGAGATCTCCAAGAGCAGGAAGGGAACCGCGCTATCCGGTTCGTCCCCCTTGGCGACCTCCGTGACCGCGACGATGAAGCTCTCGATCTGGTCGGAGATCTGTACCGCGAAGTCGGCCGGGTCGTGGTGGCTGTCGTGCAGCGTTGCGTCAGACATCGAGAAGTCTTCTCCCTTCGAAGGCACGTCCCAGCGTGACCTCGTCGGCGTACTCCAGGTCTCCCCCGACGGGCAGGCCGCTCGCCAGCCGCGTGACCTTCAGGCCCATGGGCTTGACCATGCGCGCGAGGTACGTGGCCGTGGCCTCCCCTTCGAGGTTGGGATCGGTAGCCAGAATCAGCTCGGTGACGGCGCCGTCCGCGAGCCTGGTCAGCAGTTCCCGTATCCGTAGGTCGTCCGGGCCGACGCCTTCGATGGGACTGATCGCCCCGCCGAGCACGTGGTACCGGCCGCGGAACTCGCGCGTCCGCTCGATCGCGACGACGTCCTTCGGCTCTTCCACGACGCAGATGACCGCGACGTCGCGGCGCGGATCGAGACAGACACGGCACTGCTCGGCCTCGGCGACGTTGCCGCACACCGCGCAGAACCGCACCTTCGCCTTGACCTCGGTCAGGGCGTGCGCCAGGCGACGTACGTCGGTCGGCTCAGCCTGCAGGATGTGGAAAGCGATCCGCTGCGCGCTCTTGGGACCGACGCCGGGAAGCCTGCCCAACTCGTCGATGAGGTCCTGGACCACGCCTTCGTACACGGAACGCCTCCTCCTTCTGTGTGTATCTCTGTCAGTGGCTGATGTGGCTGGTGTGTCGGCGGCCTGTACGCGTCCTGTACGGAGCACGGCCGGCCGGGGCCGATACCGGACCGGAGCGGAGCGGTCCGAACGCGGCGCGGGAGCGGTCGGGAGCGGGGCCGGGGCCGGCCGCCCAGGGCCCGCGGCCGGGACCGGAACGGGCCCCGGGTCGTGCGCCCTGGCCGGATGGCCGGGGTTCGGCTGACGTATCGAGGAGTAGGGGCGCCGGGAACGCGTCAGAAGGGGAGCCCGGGCATCCCGCCGAGCCCCTGGGCGAGCGGCCCGAGCTTCTGCTGCTGGAGCTCCTGCGCGGACTGGTTGGCGTCCCGAACTGCGGCGACGACGAGGTCCGCGAGGGTCTCCGTGTCTTCAGGGTCCACCGCCTTCGGGTCAATGACCAGGCCCTGGAGCTCGCCGCCCCCGGTCACCGTGGCCTTGACGAGACCACCACCCGCCGAACCCTCGACCGGCGTCCGCGCCAGCTCCTCCTGAGCCGCCGCGAGGTCCTGCTGCATCTTCTGCGCCTGCTGCAGCAACTGCTGCATGTTGGGCTGGCCGCCACCGGGAATCACGGGCTCGCTCCTGGCTGTAGACGAACATGTTCAGTAGCCCGAGCCTACGTGTTCGGCCGTTCCCACGCCCTACGCCGTACGGAGGAGGCCAGAGGCAGCAGTACGACCACGGGTGCGGGCCGCGCGGCGCTGCCGGGATACCTCGGCGGTAGCGGGCTACGGGGGCCGGGGCAAGCATTGAGCCCCGCGCGACGCGACGCCACGGGGCTCGGGCAGCGCCCACGGTGGGCCCGGGCAGCGCCCACGGTGGGCCGGGGCGGCGGTGACTCTCACCGAGCGCACCACGCGCCACCCGACTCCCGACTCTCGCCGCGAGCCGCGCTCACGCACCTGCGCGCTACTCGCTACTCACTACTCGTTGGCGATCTCTTCGATCACGGTCGCACCCAGCTCGCGCACGATGAGGTCGTAGCCACTGAGCGCGTTCTCGACCAGGTCCGGATCGTCCTCGGCCGGCATGTCGTACTCCGGCGCCACGGGCGTGGGCGGACCATCCCCGTAGGCGCTGCCGCCGCCCGGGCCGTCCAGCGCCGGGCCGCCCGCACCGGGGCCACCCGCCGCACCGGCCGCGGCGGCCTGCCGGGCGCGCTGGGCGCCCTCGCCGCCGGGTCTCGGGCCGCCCGCGCCCCCCGGGCCGCCGCCCGGCCCGGGCCCGCCGGAACCGCCCGCGCCCGCCGGGCCGGCCGTGCCCTGGCCGCCGTCGGTGGTGGTGGCCGCCGGCGGCTGGGGCGCCTGTCGGGGCGGGGCGGCCGGTGCGCCCGAGCCGAACCCGCCACCGCCCGCACCCGGGCCTGGGCCCGCGCCCGGGGCGAAGCCGCCGCCCCCACCACCACCGAAGCCACCGTTCGCCCCGAACCCGCCGGGGCCGGCGCCGGGCCCGGCGGCCGGGGCCTGGCCCGCGCCGCCCGAGGGGTCGACGACGGCCTCGATCCGCCACTGCACCCCGAACCGGCTGTTCAGCGCCTGCCGCAGCACGTCCTCGCTGCCGCCGGCGACGAAACTGTCGCGGGCCCCCGCGTTGGAGAAGCCCACCTGGAGCGTGGTGCCGTCGAACCCCGTGACCTGCGCGTTCTGGCTCAACAAGATCCAGGTGAAGCGGCGCTGGTTCTTCACCGCCTCCAGGATGTCGGGCCACATGGCGCGCACCTGCGCGGCTCCTTGGCCCGCGTCTCCCCCCTGCGGCGCGGCGCCGGGCGCGGCCCCCGAGGGTCCCGCCCCGCTCGCCGGACCGGCCGGAGCGCCACCGCCCGCCGACGCTCCGTACGCTCCACCGCCCGCGCCGTACGCGCTACCGCCCGCGCCGGCCTGCGCGCCGGTCGCCCCACCCGCCCCGGGCCAGGCACCGGCCGGGCGGCCCGCACCGGCGCCGGCGGCCGGGGCTCCCGCGCCGGCGCCCGCACCCGCGCGCGTGGGCCAGGCCCCCGGGCGCTGGCCACCGGCCGGCTGTCCGCCGGGCTGCCCCGCGCCATCGCCCGGGCCCGGACCCGGGCCGCTGGGCGCGGCCTGGCCCTGCTCGGCGGCGGGCTGCTGGCCGGCTCCGGGCGCCGCAGGCCAGCTGCCGGGCGCGCCACCCGCACCGCCCCCGGCAGGGCCGGGCTGCGCTGCGACGGGAGCGGGGCCCGGCACGGGGGCTGGAGGCACCGGGGCCGGGGGCG
Source organism: Streptomyces sp. 71268 (assembly GCF_029392895.1). Classification (NCBI taxonomy): domain Bacteria; kingdom Bacillati; phylum Actinomycetota; class Actinomycetes; order Kitasatosporales; family Streptomycetaceae; genus Streptomyces; species Streptomyces sp. 71268. The sequence continues at coordinate 4,471,606 of NZ_CP114200.1, read as the reverse complement.
CCATCGGCTGCGCCGGAGCGGGAACGCCGTGGCCCTCGGGCCCCGGTACGTACCCCATCGGCGGCGCACCGGCGGGCGCGCCCACGATGCCGTTCGTCAACGCGCTCCGCTCCAGCTTGTCCAGCCGGGCCTGCACCGAGCGCTCGTCGTCGAAGGCGGCGGGCAGCAGCACCCGCGCACAGATCAGCTCCAACTGCAACCGGGGCGAGGTCGCCCCGCGCATCTCCGTGAGTCCCTCGTTGACCAGGTCGGCGGCGCGGCTCAGCTCGGCGGCGCCGAACACCGACGCCTGCGCCTGCATCCGCTCGACCACGTCCGCGGGGGCGTCGATGAGCCCCTTGGTCGCCGCGTCGGGCACCGCCGCGAGGATCACCAGGTCGCGCAGCCGCTCCAGCAGGTCGGCGACGAACCGCCGCGGGTCGTTCCCGCCCTCGATGACCCGGTCCACCACCTCGAACGCCGCGGCCCCGTCGTCCGCCGCGAACGCGTCCACGACCGCGTCCAGCAGCGACCCGTCCGTGTACCCGAGCAGGGCGGTCGCCATGGCGTACGTCACGCCGTCCTCGGCCGCGCCGGCGAGGAGCTGGTCCATGACGGACATCGAGTCACGCACCGACCCGGCCCCGGCCCGCACGACCAGGGGCAGCACGCCGTCCTCGACGGGAATGTCCTCGCGCCCACAGACCTCGGCCAGGTACTCGCGCAGCGTCCCGGGAGGCACGAGTCGGAAGGGGTAGTGGTGCGTACGCGACCGGATCGTCCCGATGACCTTCTCGGGCTCGGTCGTCGCGAAGATGAACTTGAGGTGCTCCGGCGGCTCCTCGACCACCTTCAGCAGGGCGTTGAAGCCCGCCGAGGTGACCATGTGCGCCTCGTCGATGATGTAAATCTTGTACCGGCTGGAGGCCGGCCCGAAGAAGGCCTTCTCCCGCAGGTCACGCGCGTCGTCCACACCACCGTGCGAGGCGGCGTCGATCTCGATGACGTCGATCGAACCGGGCCCGTTACGCGCCAGGTCCCGACAGGACTGACACGTGCCGCAGGGCGTCGGCGTCGGGCCCTGCTCACAGTTCAGACAGCGGGCGAGGATGCGCGCGCTTGTCGTCTTGCCACAGCCGCGCGGCCCACTGAACAGATACGCGTGGTTGACCCGGTTGTTCCGCAGCGCCTGCTGCAACGGGCTGGTGACATGCTCCTGCCCGATGACCTCGGCGAAGGTCTCGGGGCGGTAGCGACGGTAAAGCGCGAGGGACGACACGCATACGACGATATCGGCCCACACTGACAACCGACCCGCGTCCGCGACCCACGGACCGCCTCCCGGCACCGTCGCCGCGCCGGGCCGGCGAAAATCCCCACTGAGGCACTGGTCACACCCTCGCGCGACTCCCGCGCCCCGTGCCGCTCCCCACCAACGCAAGCGCCCCTCACGCACCCGCCAGAGCCCACTTACCCTTGCTGCCTTCCGGCCCTGGGGGAGTTAGGTGAGATAGCGCCACGTGAGGGGCTGACCCCCACCCTAGCGGATACCGACCCCTCTCCGGGACCGCCCCCGCCTCCCTCTCCCACCCTCCCCGGATCGGGTTCGCGAGCACTGCTTTCGGTCTTGTATTGTTTGCGGCGGAGGATTCGCCTAGTGGCCTAGGGCGCACGCTTGGAAAGCGTGTTGGGGGCAACCCCTCACGAGTTCGAATCTCGTATCCTCCGCCAGTGCTCTCACCGGGCACGTTGTCGAAGGGCCCCGCTGCTTGCAGCGGGGCCCTTCGACGTTTGCAGCCCCCGGCCCAGCCGCGGACGGGGAGCCGGTGCCCTGGCCAGAGATGCCGGATGTGGTGAGCCAGACGTTCGCCGACGCGTCGGCCTCTGTGGAGAAGATCGGCATCACGGACGTCACGACCGAGGGCTCCTCCGGGAGCACCGGAGGAGGCAGCGTCTACTACGAGAACTGCGCCGCCGTCCGCGCGGCCGGGGCCGACCCCATCCGGCGGGGTCAGCCGGGGTACCGATCGGGTCTGGACCGCGATGGCGACGGGATTGCCTGCGATCGCTGAGCGTCGGGCCGGGTGGAGCCGCCGGGGGGACGGGGGCTCCACCCGAGGTGGCCTGATCTCGTCGCCTCGCGCTGTCAACTGGCTGGCTCAAGAACGTCGTTGGCGGCGACGGGGCGCCCCTTTCGGGGCGCTACGCTCGGTTCAGGCGATCTGGATCGGATCGATACGGAGAGCGAGGAGGGGGACCGCCTCGGGTTCGGTGTGACCACCATCCGGTGCGTGCGAGGTGGGGCCTGTCGGCCGGGTGAGTGCTCTCCCGTCGGGTGGCACGTTCCTCGGCAGGCGCGGTGGTGACCCACCCGGCCCACCTGGTCCCTCTGTCCCATCCATCCCACCCGGCCCACCCCGGGTCGCGATCCGTTGTCCGCTCCCCGATCGCCCCGCACCCGCTCAGCGAAAGGAAGTCCCAGCGATGGCGCACCACGTCCCGGTGGCTCCGCACACCGAGGAACGCCGAATTCCCCGCCACCAACTCGGCGAGAAGGACATGCTGTGGGCCTGGTTGCGTTTCGCCCGGGCGACCGTCGTGGCCAAGGCGACCGGGCTGAACGAAGAACAACTGCGCGCCAGGCTGGTGCCGTCGGAGACGACGGTGGGTGGGATTCTCAGCCATCTCGTCACGGTGGAACAGCACTGGTTCGGCATCGTCCTCGGCGGCCAGGAGCACCCGATGCCGTTCGGGCCTGACGACCCGGACGGGGACTGGCGGGTTGCCGAGCACGACCGCCTCGACGGCCTGCTCGACCGCTACCGCGCGGCCTGCGACGCCAGCGACAAGGTCATCGAGTCCCTCCCGCTGGACAGCTTTGGCGCCCAGCGAACCGGCGACTACACCCTGCGCTGGGCCCTGTCGCACGTCACGATGGACACCAGTCGGCACGCCGGGCACGCGGACCTGCTGCGGGAGCTTCTGGACGGCGAGCGGGGCTGGTAGCCGCCCGCGCCCGCGCCCGCGAGGCAGCGGGCGTCGTGGCAGGTGTGACAGGCGTGGCAGGCGTGGCAGGCGTACGGACGGCGCGGGAGGCCCCGACCTTGGGTGGTCGGGGCCTCCCGTCGATGTCAGCGGTTCGGCTGGCTGGTGGTGGCGAGGGGGGCGGGGGGATCGGGGAGGAGCGCGCGGGCCCGGGCCTCCAGGGAGTTGACGCGGGTGAGGACCGACGCGATGACGCGTACCGCGGTCAGGATGTCGCCGCCCGGGCCGCGGAGCGTGCGGGAGTAGCCGATGAACGTCTTCATCATCGTGCCGAACTCGGTGACCTCCGTGGCCGCCGCGCGCGTGGACTCGGCCATGTCGATGATCTGGTGGAGGAAGTTCTCGTTGTCGGCGTCGATCTCGCCGCCGGGGTGGGATTCCGCGATGTCGAACGCCGCGTGAATGCCCGCCTCGATGTCCGTCATGCGCGCGGCGAACGCCTCGCTGCTCTCGCGCAGTGCGGTGGCTGGCTTCGTCAGCTTCCGCGCGAAGCTCCCGACCACCGCGAGCCGCGCGCCCGTCGAGCCATTGGCCGCTGTCACCGCGTCCATCTGCGGCGTGCTCTCGTAGGCGACCTCGGCGATCTGTCGCAGTGCCTCCCCCATCGCCTCGATGTCCACCAGAACCGCTTCCATCTGTTCCTCGGCCTGTGCCACCCGGTCGACGAGGCCGGGGGCGTCGGGCTCCTCGTCGGACGCTTCCCCGACGCCGTGGCCGAGGGGTTGGGGGGCCGCGCCGAGGTCGGCGACGGGGCCGAAGCCCCGGGCGACGCCCGCTGCCAGGAAGCGGCTGAGCTGGTCGCGGGCTTCGGGGAGGCCGACCTCGGTGCGGCGGAAGCGGACCGTGCGCAACTGGCGGATGTTGAAGGGGAGGTTGCCTGTCTCACCGATGAGGATGGCGGTCCTCTTGCAGCCGAGTCGGTAGCCGAGTTCGAGGGTGACGTTGGGGTTGCCGCCGCTGACGTCGGCGATCACGATGTCGTCCTGTTCGAGTCGGCGGTAGATCTGTTCGGTGACCTCGCCGGTGTCGGTGAGGCTGTCGGCGCGTACCGGCGTCATGTGGTGTTCCCGGCAGGCCGCGACGATGACCTCCTCGTACACGCGCATGGACTCCTCGTACAGCCGGCGCTCGGGGGTGCCGTGTTCGGCGTGCTTGTCACCGATGGGGCCGATCACGAAGCAGCTCGGTGGGGTGGTCGACGGTGGTTCGTCGGGCGTCGTGTCGTGCTCGGGGCTCACGGGGTCTCCTCCTGTTCCGTCTCGGCGCGGGTCAGCAGGGCGGACGCGGTGGCGCCGGCATCGATGTCCGTGGCGTAGACCGGGAGGTTCTCGATGCCGAGGGACCGCAGCAGCCAGGTGGTCGGGACGCGGTACTGGCCGCCGACGCGGAGCACCGGGCAGGGGAAGTCGCCCTGGCGGACCAGCCGGTAGGCCGTACCGAGGCTGACGGCGAAGGCGCGGGCCGCCGTGGGCAGGTTGACGGTCGTCGGGAGGTCGAACGCCTCCACGAAGGTGAGGACTCGGTGGGTGTAGCTCATCACAGGCTCCCGTGAGGCTGGAGGGTCAAGGTGCCGATGGGCCGCCCGGGGCCCGGGCGGCGGGCGCGGTGGACCAGGTGCCGCAGCCCCATGCCGTCGGCGAGCGCGCCGATGCGCTCGCCTTCGACGCGCTGCCGGAACCGCGTGAAGCGGAGGGTGGTGGCGAGGCCGTCGGCGCGGTCGGGCGGGGTGATGTGGACGGCCCAACCGTCCGGGGCGGCGGCCTGCTCGTACGAGACGGCGAGGGTGTGCCAGACCGGGCTGGTGTCCGGGAAGGCCCGTTCGTGCCGGGTGCCGCGGGCGAACAGCCAGGCACGGCTCGCGGCGCGCCGCATCACCCGCTCGGCGGCGCCGGCGCGGAGCGGGTCCACGGTGGGCAGCCCCTCCAGGAGGCCCTGTACGGTCTCGGCCTCCAGGTCGGCGCGCTCGGCCGGCAGGCGGCGGGCGATGCGCCATACGCTGCGGCGCAGTCGGGGCAGGGCGTACCAGACGACCAGCAGCGTGGCGGTGTCGCCGGGGGCCGGCGCCGTGGTCGCCTCGCCCAGGACGTCGGACCAGATGGCCTGGGCCAGCGCTCCGTCGCGTGCCGGCCCGTGCACCAGGGCGCGCGCCGCGCACCGGTGCAGCGGTGGGGTCCGGGGAGCGGCGGGTCCGGGGGCACTGGCTCCGGCGTCGTCCGGGAGGGCGGCGACGTGCGCCTCGATGGTGTCGAACAGGCTGGTGTGGTGCGGCAAGGTCACACGCTTCTCCGGTGGTCGGCTCTCCGGTGTCCGGTGCGGTCCGGCGCACCGGGGGTGGGAGTAGAAGGTGACTTCGGCGGGCGTCGCCCGGTCGGGGCGAGGGCGAGGAGCACCGCTGTGGTGGTGTGGGCCAGGGCGGCCAGCGCGTCGATGCGACTGGCCAGGTTCCGGGTCAGGGTGAGGGCGCGGGTGAGGGGGGCCGGCGGACCGGGTGGCGCGGCGTGCGTACACGGCGGGTGGCAGGTCGATCCGAAGTTGTTGACGACGATGCGCTGTGCCGACGCGCCGTTGATGGCCGCGCCGAGGCCCACGTACTGGCTCGCGCCGTGGCGCGGGAAGCCGCACTGGTCGGGGTGGTCCCCGTCGGACGTGGCGCTCACGGATGGCCGGGGTCCTGTCGCGGCGCCGTGTGGTGGTGGACGTCGCGGACGGCGCAGTCCATGACCGCGACGCCGGACTCCACGTGCTGGTGACGGGCGGGGGGAGGCCCGGCCTCGGCCGGGGCGGGGTCGGCGGCTCCCCGTGCGTGGTTCGGCGCTGCCGGGCTCTGTCCGGACGCTGCCGGGTCCGTGGTCGCGGCGGCCTGGCGGAGCATGTCCCCGGACGGGGTCGGTACGTACATCCAGGCGGTCTGCCGGAAGTCCTTGCCCGCGACCTCGGCCAGGACCTCGGTGAAGCGCGCGGGCGGCAGGCCGCAGTAGCCGCCCCGGACCACCGTGTCGTAGACGCGGTCGGAGAGGACCGCGACGAGCGGGGTGGCCCGCGGGTCCGTCTCCTTCAGGCGGCGGCGCACGGGTTCGGAGTCCAGCAGTCGCTGGCTCTCGCCGCGCGCTGCCGCGTTGCCGTCGCCGGCCCGCCCCGGCGCGACGGGCAGCGGGCCGATGTGGACGCTCATCCGCAGCCGGACGGGCGGCTGCGGCCCGACGTTGTGCCACAGCAGGTGGGCGTTCAACTCGTCGACGAAGGGGCTCACGAGGTACGGGACCAGCACCGGGTCGCAGCCGAAGGAGAGGCCGTCTCCGGTGTTCGTCTCGAATTCCCGGGGCATGTCGCCCAGTTCGGCCGCTTCGAGAGCGCGCCGCACGAGGTCGGTGATGGTCGCGCTGAGCGGGCCCTGCGCGATGGAGGGGAGTCGGGTGGAACCCATCGCGTCGACCGCGACGATTCCGAAGTGGGGCGGCAACGGGCTGCTGTGCGGGGTTCCGGTACGCGGGGCTTTGGTCATTCGGGAATCTCCTTAGGGGAGGCGTCCGACTGGGCTGTGCCGAATCGATGGTCGGCGCTCCCCGGGAATCCCGCGCGGAAGAACTTCCCCGGCGGAAGAACTTCCTTCTGAGGCGGTGATGTCCGCCACATTCCCCGGCCGTTGCCGGTCGGGGAATGCGCGCGGTGCCCTACTCCTCTCCGCGGCGGGCCAGTCGACGCAGTGCCCGCTCGTCGCGGATGCGGAGAGCGGGCCAGCGGACGGAAATCACGTCGTTTCGCTCCAACTCGGAGACGGCGTTGGACAACGTTCGCGGGGTCACGCCCAGGGCGAATGCGAGCGTCTTCTGTGGAATTCCCGAGATGAGGGGTTCACCTGCCGTACGAGCCAGGTCGAGGAGTAGCCAACTCAGGCTGCTCCGCACGCCGAGGCCCCGGGCGCCGACCCTGACGTTGGCCTGGCGGTGTCGTTCCTGCACGTGCACCAACAGATCCTTCATCAGGTCGCGGCGCTCGACGCCGGCGAGGAAACGTCCGCTCTCGACGACCTGGACGATGGTCTTGCAGGTGGCCTCCACGTTCGCATTCCGTACCCCACCCGAGAACGCGGACGTCTCGCCGATGAGTTGTCCACGTCCACGGATTTCCAAAAACGTTTCGGTACCATCCGGGTTCGGTTCGGTCACCAGCACCCACCCCTTCACCACGCGGAGAACACTTCCCCCCGGTTGGCCTTTCAGGAACACACGCTGGCCCTTCGGATACGACGTGGTGCGTCCCGAACGAAAGATGCTGTCCCAACGACGATCAACGACCATCGGTTTCTCTTCGCTTCCTCTCATCACCTGACGGACCGGCCACTCCGCCCCCCTCGCGGTAATTATTTCCCCCCACGGCCTCGCCCGAAAGGGCGTGCGGCAGCAGCTTTCAGCGCCCCGCACGCCCCCCATATCACGCATGCCTCCATGCGCCGCCCGGTCAATTCGCGGTTTTCGCCCGCGCCATTTCCCCAGCGCCCTGCCGGGCCCGGGCCGGATATCCGGAATTCGTGCCACCCGATACGGGGACGCTCCCCACCCGCCCCCGAAAACCCCGTGCCCGACCGACCGCCACCCGCTACCGTGGCCCCGTGCAATGACGCCTGCCCGCATGTCGGGCGCCACCGACGCTCCTTCGGCTTCGCGACCATCCGGAATCCCACGAAGGAGACACCTCGACATGAGTACGCCGTATTCCCTCACTGTCCCCGACGCGTTCGCCGCGTCGTACGGCCGTGACAATCCGTCCGGGCGCGCCTGGATCGCGCGGCTCCCCCAGCTCGCCGACGCGATGTTGAGCCACTGGGAGTTGCGCGTCAGCGGGCCCGTGGCGCACGGCATGGCGTCGGTCGTGTTGCCGGTGACCCGGGCCGACGGGACGCTGGCGGTACTGAAGTTGCAGCAGGATCGAGAGGAGACCGCGGGGGCCGCGAGTGGGCTGCGAGCCTGGGGTGGCGGGGGCGTGGTGCGGATGCTCGACCACGACCCGGGCTCGTCGAGCATGCTGCTGGAGCGGCTGGACGCGAGCCGGCCGCTGTCCTCGGTGGCCGACGACGGTGCGGCGATGCGCGTGCTGGCCGGGCTGCTGGCGCGGATGACCGCGGTGGCCGCGCCCCCGGACGTACGGCGGCTGACCGACATCGCCACGGCGATGCTCGCCGAAGTACCGGGGGCAGTCGACAAGTTGGCCGACGCGGAAGAGCGGCGGTTGTTGCGGACGTGCGCGTCCGCGGTCGCCGAGTTGGTTGGCGAGGCGGGCGACCGGCTGCTGCACTGGGACGCGCACTACGACAACGTCCTCGCCGGCGAGCGCGAGCCCTGGCTCGCCATCGACCCCGAACCGCTCGCCGGCGACCCCGGGTTCGAGCTGCTGCCGGCCATGGACAACCGCTGGCAGGAGGTCGTGGTGCCCGACGGCGTGACGCGTACGGTGCTGCGCCGCTTCGACCTGCTGACCGAGGCGCTCGGCCTGGACCGGCGGCGCGCCACCGGCTGGACGCTCGGCCGCGTCCTGCAGAACGGCCTGTGGGACATCGAGGACGGCAGGTCGGCCCTGGAACCCGCCCAGGTCGCCATCGCCAGGGTCCTGCTGGCACACCGCTGAGGCGTGCGGCGTCCGGGGCGGGTGCGCGCGGCGCCCGTCCCGGGCCGCCGGGCGCGCCGGCGGGCCCAGGGCGCTCGAACGTGTTCGACGCGGGATCACTACGATCGACGGCCATGGACTGGCTGGAGCGGGTCACGAGCTTGCGGCAGTGGTCGCGCGACGGCACGCGCGCCCCGCACAAGCCGCTGCTGCTCCTGTACGCCCTCGGCCGGTTCCAACAGGACGCCGACGGGGTGTTGTTGTACAGCGCCGTCGAGGGGGACCTGCACCGGCTGCTGGTCGAGTACGGGCCGCCGCGCAGGACGACGCCCGCCTACCCGTTCCACTACCTGACCAGCGACGGCGTGTGGGAGGTGCGCACCGAGCACGGAGTGGGCAGTCCGGGGCCCGGGGTGCTGAAGTTGCGGGGCTCACGGGCCGCCGGGCGGTTGGCGCCCGGGCTGCGGGCGGCGCTGCGGCGGGAGCCGGGGCTCGCCGGTCGGATGGCGCGGGTCCTGCTCGACCTGCACTTCCCGCCCTCGTTGCACGGCGAGCTGTGCGACGCGGTCGGCCTCGACCTGGAGCCCGCCGTCGACCTGCCGCTCCTCGCCGCGCGACGACAGCAGCGGGACCGGCGGCTGCGGGAGTTGGTGCTGAGCGCGTACGCGTACCGGTGCGCCTTCTGCGGTTACGACGGGAAGCTCGGGGGACTGACGGTCGGCCTGGAGGCGGCGCACGTGCACTGGTGGGCCTTCGGCGGCCCGGACACCGTCGACAACGGGCTCTGCCTGTGCTCGTTGCACCACAACCTCTTCGACCGTGGCGCCCTCGGCATCGACGACGGCCGCCGCGTCCTGGTGTCCCAGCGGTTCGCCGGTGACAGCCCGGCCGCCCGCGCGCAGGTCACGGAGCTGGCGGGCCGCCCGCTGCTCCGCCCCCGGGCCGGCGCGAGCGACGTCGCCGCCACCCACCTGACCTGGCACTCCCGGCACGTCTTCCGGGACGTCCCGCGCCCGGCCACCCACGCCTGACCGGCCGACGCCTGACCGGCCTCGGCCCGTCGTGGCCGGCCCGCGCGCGGCCGCCTCCGTGCCGGGCCGCGCCTGGGCGGACCCTATCCGCCGGCCGTACGAGCTGTCGGTGGCCCCCGCCACGGGACGGCCGGGCCCCGGCCGCACGGTGCGTGCGGGCGGGACCCGGCCGCCTTCGGGCTCGGGGCGTGCGGTCGGTACGGCTAGCGGCCCGACTTCCGCAGCGAGCAGGTGGCCCGCACGGTCTTGCTCGGGTCGCTCTCGGAGCGGGCGGTCAGGGTGACCTTGCCGCGCTGTTCGGCGCCGGGGCCGGCGGTCACGGCCACGTCCACCGGGACCGAGGTGCCGGCCTTGGCGGTGGCGAGCCGGTTCGGGAGCCAGGCGGACCAGCCTCGGCCGGAGGCCGCCGCCGACAGCCGGTACACGTCCGAGTCCAGGTACGGCGCGGCGCTCGAAGGATGGGCGCCGGAGTCAGCGCCGGTCTCGCCGGTGTTGGTCAGCGGGAAGGTGCACACGGCCCGCTCCTTGCCCGGCTTGCCGTGTGGGGTGCCCCGGTCGAGGTCGAGCCCGCGGTCCTGGCGCCCGGCGCCGTCCAGGGAGCGCACGCCGACGGTGTACGAGAGCACGCCGGCGCGGTCGCGCTTGATGTCGAGCACGTAGAAGTGCAGCCGGTTGGCCTGGTCGACGTACTCGTAACTGCTGCCGGAGTCGGCGCCCGCGTGGAAGAGGGCGTCGCTGAGCTGGCGGTAGTCGCCCATGGTGATCTTCTGCTCGGTGCCGTCGGGGCGCTTGAAGTCGACCAGGTCGATGTCCTCGGGGTGCGCGTCGACGACCCAGGCGAACGGGGCGCGGTCGGCGTTCTTCGTCTTGGCGAGCAGCACGCCGTTGTCGGGCGTGAAGGAGTCCATGCCCATCCGGTCCACGACCTCGACGGTGTAGTTCTGGTAGCCGCCGCCGTCGCACAGCGGGTCGGTGGCGCGGTCGCACTGCGGCGACAGGTCGCGGGCCATGGTGATGTTGACGCCGGTCAGCCCCTTCTCGCCGGGCGGCGCCGAGCGCGCGGTCACGTCGGCGACGACCATCCCGGAGTCCTTCAGGGCGTCGCGGTCGAGCCGCAGCACGTTCGCCTCGTCCACGATGCCGAGCTTGAGCTTGTCCCGCAGCACGTGGTGGGCGCCCATCGAGGCGCCCGCGGTGGCCGGGGTCTGCCAGCGGGTGTGCGGGCCGCCGGGGCCGTTGAACGAGCCCCGCGAGAGCATGCCCCAGATGCCGGAGTACGAGCGGCTGAGGGGCTTGCCGTAGGGGTTGTTGTAGTTGTCGGCGATGCCCAGGATGTGGCTCAGCTCGTGGGCGAAGACGGCCATGCCGGAGCTCTCGGCCTGGGTGGAGGAGCCGTCGGCGGCGTTGGGCCAGATGCGGGCCGCGGCCTGCCAGGAGGTCCAGGGCACGTAGCGGGTGCTGGCCGCGTTGCCGCCCTCCGCGGTGGGCGAGGGCGGGCCCCACTGGGCGGGGACGTCCTTCGGCTCGTTGAACTTCATCTGCCCGAACTCCTGCCAGGCCGCCGACTCGTCGACGCCGGCGGTCAGGAAGAAGACGAAGTCGAACTCACCGGGCTTGTCGGGGCCCACGTCCTTGATCCACGCGCGCTTGCCGTCGGCGCGGATGTCCTTGCCGCAGGTGTCGCCGACCGGGCAGGCGCCGGGGTTCATGCCGGGCTCGATGCCGTACTGGTAGGACTTGTGCGGCAGTTGGTAGACGCCGAAGGCGGTCAGGTCCACACCGACCCGGCCGCCGGAGTCCTCCATCCAGTACTCGTTGATGGTGTGACCCCGGTTGAGCTTGCCCGGCTTGTTGAGGAAGTCCTCGTAGAACTGCGGCAGTTCGGAGCGCGGCACGTTGGACGCGGCCGGCACCGGGTTGCCGAACCTGGCCTTGCCGGCGGGCTGGCTGACCGAGAAGCCCTCGTCGGGGTAGTCGAGCAGGACGAGGGCGCCCTTGAAGGTGCGGTCGGTGGGCTTGAGGTCGGGGTTGGCCCAGTCGGTGCCGGGGACGGAGCGGTACTCGGCCCAGGTCATGTCGTCCGGGTTGCGCCAGTTCTGCGGGTCGATCGGCGTGACGAGCCGGGGCCGCTGCGCGGACTCGGCGTCGGTGCCGGCGTCGGGCGACGCGCCCGCCGGGGCGACGGCCAACGCCACCAACACGCCGACCACCAGGGCGAGTAAGCCGAGCCGCCGGACGCCCCGGGGCGGCCGGGGCACCGACGCGCGCGGGGCGACGGGCCCGGTACGGGAGGAGCGCGGGCGCAGCGCGCGGGGCAGGCGCGTGAGGCGTGTCGTCGGCGATATGTGGGGCGCGCGGGAGGCGCGGAGCGAGCGGCGGGTGCGCCGGGAGCGGGGTACGCGGCGCGCGCGCGAGCGGCGGAGGAACAAGACTCACCTCGTGGTCTGATCGCTGTCAGAGATCATCGGACGTGGACATGGCAAGTCGTTCAGCGGGGGTTTCCCACCGCCGTCAAGGTAAGTCGGGGGGCGTCGGTACGCCAGAGTGCCGACCGCGCGTTCGTGAGGCCACCGGCACATAGCCCCGTAGCGGCTCCGGCCCGTGGCACCGCCGTCCGGCCGCGGCACCGCCGTCCCGCAGCACCGCGGCCCCGGCCCGTAACACCGCCGCCCCGGCCCGTACGGCACGGGGCGGGGGCGCGTCACGGGACGGGGCGGCCCGCCGTCAGTCTCGGGGGCGGCGGTGCGGGCGGAAGCGGGACCGGGCGCCGTCGGGGTGGGCGCCGCCGTCCCGCCGGGAGCGGTCGTACGGGTAGTGGGCGATGCGGTCCTCGTGTTGGGCGTTGAGCTGGTGGATCACGAGCACACCCAGCGCGATCATGGCCGCGATCGCGAACACCACGATGAGGGTCTCCACGGCTGTCACCTCCCTGCTGGCGCCGGCCCGAACGAGCGAGGGGCCTGAGCGGTCCGAGGGGCCCGCGACCGAGGGTCCCGGGGCGAGCGTTCCCGGTACCCTCAGCGTACTCCTGACCTGCCCAAACGGCCCGCGCACGCGCCCGACGACGGCCCGCGCACGCACCCCGCGACAGGCCCGGGCACGCGCTCCGCGACAGGCCCGCGCACGCGCCCCGCCACGGGCCGTCCGGCCCCGTCCCGGTCAGTGGTGGAAGCCGGTGCGCTCGGCGTCGGTGGGGGCGCCCGTGGACAGGCGGCGCAGGGCCTGCCGCAGGTCGTCGGCGAGCAGGGCGATCTCGTCGCGGCCGACGCCGTGCCGGACCAGCACCCGGTGGATGACCGTGTCGTGCCGGTCGGCGGGGAGCGGGTACGCGGGAACCTGCCAGCCGCGCATGCGGAGTTGGTCCGACAGGTCGTACAGGCTGAAGCCCGCCCCGCGCGGGTCGGTGAGCGTGTACGAGACGGCGGGCAGCGCGCCCTCGCCGTCGTACAGCAGGGTGAACGGGCCCATCTGGCGTACCTGGTCCGCGAGGTACCGGGCGGTGTCGGCGCACGCCTGTTGGACCCGGCGGTAGCCGGCCCGGCCCAGCCGCAGGAAGGCGTAGTACTGGGCGATGACCTCGCCGCCGGGCCGGGAGAAGTTGAGGGCGAAGGTGGGCACGTTGCCGCCGAGGTAGTCGACCTGGAAGACGAGTTCGGCGGGGAGCGCGTCCGCGTCCCGCCACAGCGCCCAGCCCACGCCCAGCGGCGCGAGCCCGTACTTGTGCCCCGACGCGTTGATCGACGCGACCCGGTCGAGGCGGAAGTCCCACACCAGGTCCGGGTGGAGGAACGGCGCGACGAACCCGCCGCTGGCCGCGTCCACGTGGATCGGTACGTCCCAGCCCCGCTCGGCCTCGATCCGGTCGAGTTCGGCGGCGATCTCGGCGACGGGCTCGTAGGCGCAGGTGAAGGTCACCCCGAGGATCGCGACGACGCCGATCGTGTTCTCGTCCACGTACGCCGCGACCTGCTCCGCCCGCAGCCCCGTCGCGCCCGGCTCCAGCGGCACCTGGCGCAGTTCGACGTCGAAGTAGCGGGCGAACTTCTCCCAGCAGACCTGTACCGGCCCGGCGACGATGTTGGGCCGGTCGACGGACTCGCCCCGCGCCTGCCGCCGGGCGCGCCAGCGCCACTTGAGCGCGAGCCCGCCGAGCATGGCCGCCTCGCTGGACCCGGTGGTCGAGCAGCCGACGGCGCCCCGTGGCCCGACCCCGCCACCTTCGCCACCACTGCCCTCGTCACCGCCGTCACCGCTGCCGTCGCCACTCGACGGCGCGTGCCACAGGTCGGCGAGGATGCTCACGCAGCGCGCCTCGATCTCGGCGGTCTGCGGGTACTCGTCCTTGTCGATCATGTTCTTGTCGACGCACTCGTTCATCAGCCGGTGCACCTGGTCCTCCGACCACGTGGTGCAGAACGTCGCCAGGTTCTGCGCCGCGTTGCCGTCGAGGAGCAGTTCGTTGTGGAGCAGCGCGTAGACCACGTCGGGCGGGGCGTGCTCGTCCGGCATCCGGTGCTTGGGCAGGACGTGCGCGCTCATCGGTGAGGCGAAGACGTCGACGTACGGATCGTTTGCGGGCGTCTCCTTGGCGCGGTGCAGGGCCATGGGCGTGCTCCTCCGACTGCGAAGGCGGCGAACCCCCCGCAACGACGTATACCGGACGGCCCCCGATCCCGCCCCCCGCTGCCCCGCCGCCCCGCTGCCCGTCTACGACCGGGCCCCGTCCGGCGGCGGCGCCCCACCCCCCGCCGCCCGCTGGTCGAACAGCTCCGCGAGGTGGTGGCGGAGCACGGCCAGCGCCGCCTCGGGTGGGCGCTGGCCGACCAGGACGCTGGTGCCGAGGCCGTGGCTGAGGGCCAGCAGTCGGGCGGCCTCGACGGCGGGGTCGGCGGTGGGGGGCAGCTCACCGGCGGCGCGCGCCGCCGCGAGCGCGTCGGCGAGCCGGGCCTCAAGGTGGTTGGGGCCGGCCACGAAGGGGCGCGCGGCCAGCTCCGGGTCGGTCATCGCGAGCACCGCGTACGAGGTCCAGATCAGGTGGAAGGCGCGGCTCGGCTCGTCGGTGGGCAGCGCCTCGGCGCAGAACGCCTCGGTGAACGCCCGCGCCGTGACCGGCCTCGGCAGTCCGGCCAGCCGGTCCGCCCAGCGCCGCTGGCTCTGCCGCTCCAGGGTGCGCAGGGTCGCGTGGACGAGGTTGGCCTTGGTCTCGAAGTAGTACTGCACCAGCCGCAGCGACACGCCGGCCTCGGCCGCGACCGCGCGCAGGGTGACCGTGTGCAGGCCCGTACGCGCGGCGACCCGTACCAGCGCTTCGGTGATCCGCGCCCGGCGCTCGGCGTGATCGACGGTCTTGGGCACCGCCGGCCTCCCCTGCTCGTCGGTCGGGGCGGCTCCCCAACGCGCCCCGGAACCTTTATGATACCGCCGTACCATAAAACTCGGGAGGCGGGTGCCATGGCGGAGCACGAGGCGGGCGACCCACGCCGGCCCCCACCGACCACGGCGGGCCGGCCGCCCGGCCCCGAGCGGGGCGGGGCGGCCGGCGACGCGGCGAGCGGAACGGGTGGCGACGCGGGCGGCCCGGCGCCCGAAGGTCAGGGCGCGGAGGGCGCGCGGGACCGCCAGGGCGCGCAAGACCGAGAGGCCAGTCAGGGCGCGCGGGGCGGCGGGCGGCGCGCCGTGCTCGCGCTCGCGTGCGCCGCGCAGTTCATGGTCATCCTCGACGTGTCCGTGGTGAACGTCGCGCTGCCGTCGATCAAGGACTCGCTCGGCTTCGACGCGGTGGCGCTCCAGTGGGTCGTCGGCGCGTACGCCATCGCCTTCGCCGGCCTGCTGCTGCTCGGCGGGCGGCTCGCCGACCTGTACGGCAGGCGCCGGGTCTTCCTCTGCGGGCTCGCGCTGTTCTCGCTCTCCAGCCTGGTCGGGGGGCTCGCGGGGGCGCCCGGCGTGCTCATCGCCATGCGGGCCGTCCAGGGCCTGGGCGCCGCCGTCCTCGCGCCGGCCACCCTGACCATCCTGACCACCACCTTCGCCGAGGGGCAGGGCCGCTCCCGGGCACTGGCCACCTGGACCGCCGTCAGCTCGGCCGGCGGCGCGGCCGGCAACCTGGTCGGCGGGGTGCTCACCCAGTCGCTGTCCTGGCGCTGGACGCTGCTGATCAACGCGCCGATCGGGCTACTGACCGGCCTGCTCGCGCTGCGGCTGCTGCCCGCCGACCGGGCCCGCGCGGCGGCCCGGCGGCTGGACGTGCCGGGCGCGGCGCTGGCCACGATCGGCGTGACCGGCCTCGTCTTCGGCGTGACCCAGGCCGAGCGGCACGGCTGGGCCGGCCCGGCCACGCTGGCCGGGCTCGGCGGCGGGGCGCTGGCGCTGGCCGGGCTGTGGTGGGTGGAGGCGCGGCACGCGGGCGACCCACTGATCCCGCGCGCGCTGCTGCGCGCCCCGGGCGTGCGGGTGGGCAACGCGGTGATGCTGCTGGCCGGGGCGTGCTTCATCCCGATGTGGTACTTCCTGTCCCTGTACATGCAGGACGTCCTGCACTACGGGGCGCTCGCCACCGGCCTCGGCTTCCTGCCGCACACCCTGGCCGGCATCGTGGCGGCCCGGCTCGCCCCGCTCGCGATGCGGCGCGTCGGCGCCCGCGCGCTGATCGCGGTTAGCGCCCTGCTCGCGGCGGCCGGCTTCCTGTGGCAGAGCGCGCTCGGGCCGCACAGCGACTACGTGACCGGGCTGCTCGGTCCGGGCCTGGTGATGGCCACCGGGATGGGCCTGTTGATCACCCCGATCACCACCACCGTCACCTCCGGGGTCGCGCCCGACGCCGCGGGCGCCGCGTCGGGCCTGATGAACGCCGCCCGGCAGGTGGGCGGGACGTTCGGCCTCGCGGCGCTGGTCTCGGTCGCGGGCACCGCGGCCGGCGCGGTCGCCGGCTACCAACGCGCGTTCTGGGCCATCGCCGGCCTGTGCGCGCTGGTCGCGGCCCTGGCCGCCGCGCTGCCGCCCAGCCCACCCGCCCGGGCCACGGACGCCCCGGACGGCGAGCCGCCGAACCCACCCACGGGGGCCGAGGCCACCCGCTAGCGACCGCGCCCCGCTGGGCGCCCCCGGCGAATTACGGATGCGCTCCGCGCCGCCCGCCAACTAGCCTGGCGACATGTCCACGCCCCGGATCTCCTAGCTCAAGGACCCGCTTCCACACCACCCGTGTGTCCTTTTGCTTATCCGGAGCGTCTCCCCATGATCACTGTTCGCGGTCTCGACGTGCGCGTCGGCGCCCGTCTGCTGCTGTCCGACATCTCCTTCCACATCGCCCCCGGCGACCGCGTCGGCCTAGTCGGCCGCAACGGCGCGGGCAAGTCCACCCTGCTGACCCTGCTGGCCGGGCAGGCCGGCCAGCCCGGGCCCGTCGCCGGCAGCATCACCCGCACCGGCCCGGTCAGCTACCTCCCGCAGGACCCGCGGGCCGCCGACCCCGCCACCACCGTCGCCGACCGGGTGCTCTCCGGCCGCGCCCTCGACCGGGCGGTCGCCGCGTTGCGCGCCGCCGAGACCGCCATGGCCGACGCGGCGAACCCCGGCGCGCAGCGGCGGGCCATGGACGCGTACGCGCGGGCCGAGGCCGAGTTCCAGGCGCGCGGCGGGTACGCGGCCGAGGCGGAGGCCGCCCGGGTCGCGGCCGGCCTCGGACTGCCCGACGAGGCCATGGGCCGGCCCGTCGGCGAACTCTCCGGCGGCCAGCGGCGCCGCGTCGAGCTGGCCCGCATCCTGTTCGCCGGGCAGGGCACGCTGCTGCTCGACGAGCCGACCAACCACCTGGACGCCGACTCCGTCACCTGGTTGCGCGCCTTCCTCGCGGCGCACCAGGGCGGCCTCGTACTGATCAGCCACGACACCGGGTTGATCGCCGACACCGTCAACCGGGTCTTCCACCTCGACCCGGACAGCGCCGGCCTGAGCGTGCACAACACCGGCTGGCGGACCTATCTCACGCAGCGGGAGGCCGAGGAGCGGCGGCGCGGCCGGGAGCGGGCGAACGCCGAGCGCAAGGCGGCCACCCTGCACGCGCAGGCGGAGAAGATGCGGGCCCGGGTGGCGACGGCGGTGGCCGCCAGAAACATGGTCCGCCGCGCCGACCGGATGCTCGCCGACCTCGAACCGGCCCGCCGGCGCGAGAAGGTGGCCAGGTTCCGGCTGCCGGAGCCGGCCCCGTGCGGGCGGATGCCGCTCGGCGCGGTCAGCCTGGTCAAGGCGTACGGGCGGCGCCGCGTGCTGGACGGCGTCGACCTGGCCGTGGACCGGGGCAGCCGCCTTGTGGTGCTCGGCCTGAACGGCGCCGGGAAGACGACGTTGCTGCGGTTGCTGGCCGGCCGTGAACGGCCCGACGCGGGCCGCGTCGTGCACGGCCCGGGGCTGCGGCTCGGCTACTTCGCGCAGGAACACGACACGCTGGACGGCGCCCGGACCGTCTGGGAGAACCTGGCGAGCGCCGCCCCGCACCTCACCGACGGCGAGGTGCGGCGGGTGCTCGGCGCGTTCCTGTTCAGCGGGGACGACGCGGCCAAGCCGGCCGGCGTGCTCTCCGGCGGCGAGAAGACCCGGCTCGCGCTGGCCGGCCTGGTGCACTCCGGCGCGAACGTGCTCCTCCTCGACGAGCCGACCAACAACCTCGACCCCGCGTCCCGGGACGAGGTGCTCGGCGCGGTCGGCACCTACCCGGGCGCGATCGTCATGGTCACCCACGACGAGGGCGCCATCGCCGCCCTGCGCCCGGACCGCGTCCTGCTGCTGCCGGACGCGGACGAGGACCTGTGGAACGAGGAGTACCTGGAGCTGGTGGGCCTGTCGTAACCGCACCCGGTCGCTCCCGCGCGGGCCCGGCGCCAGCCGCCACCCACCACCCGGCGCCCCACCCCCGAGGGCGCCGGGCCCGGCCGCGCGGCCCCGGCGCGTACGGGGCCGCGCGGCCCCGGCGCGTACGGGGCCGCGCGGGGGCCGGCCATGCGCGACCGCGCGGGCCCGCACCGTACGTGCCGGCGATCCGGACCCGCCGAGCATTTCCCCCGTACGGGTGATCGCCGCTTCGTTGCGGCGCTGCGGCTGGACGCGGGGCCCTAGCTTGGCGCGTTGGTGAACCTGGTGGCTGGTTCCGCTGACCGGAGGTGCTCTCCCGTGCAAGGTCCCGCTCCGCAAGACGACCAGCACCCCGACGCGGCCTCGGGCGGGCGGGGCGCGCTCTCCCCCGACGCCGTCGACGCCCTCCTCGCCGAACTCGGCTCGGCCGCCCGCCAGGTGCTGGCCGAGGCCGAGGCGGTGGAGCGGCGGATGGAGGAGCTGACCGACGCCGACGAGGAGACGATGGTCCGCGACCGCGCGGCGGGCCGCAGCGTGTACGCGCCGACCTCGGCGCTCGCCTCGGCCCGGGCCAGGCTCTCGGCCCACTCGGCCCTCGGCCACCGGGAGGCCGCGCGCGCCTTCGTCTCCTGGTGGGCCGACGCGGCGACGGTCGCCCTGGTCACCGCCGCCTGCCACGCCGCGCCGCACGAGGCCCGCATGGTGGCCGCCAACCCCGAGATCGCCATGGACGACGAGGACCTGACCCACCTGCCCAAGATCTCCGACCACTCCCGCCAACTCATCGAACTCGGCGCGCACATGCACGACAACGGCGACGGGCTGTCCGAGATGGTCGCCGACCTGGCCGTGCGCAGCGGCGTACGCATCGGGCGGGACGCGCGGGGCGCGGTGACGGTGTACGAGGACGGCCAGCCCGACGCGCGGCGCCACCGCCTGTGGGGCAACCGCTGGGCCGACCACCAGGTGCCCACGCTGCCGACGTCCGAGCAGCTCACCGTCCTGCTCGGGGGCGCGCCCGCCGACGTGCTGGCCCGGCTGCACGCCGCGCTCGCGGCCATCGACGCGACGCTGGTGGCCAAGGCGCACGCGGAGCGGCTGAGCGACAAGGACGGCCCGTGGACGCCGGCCGAGATGATCGAGTACGACCAGCTCTCCGCCCAGGTCGAGGGGCTGACCCGGCAGTTGGCGCAGTACGCGCAGGCCGCCCAGGACTGCGTCCCCGCCGCCCGCGCCCTCGCCCTCCGACACGAGACGGCGCCCGCGCCCGCCACCTGAGCGCGAACCGAGCCCACCACCTCCCGAACCCGCCCCCCGAACCCGCGGCCCCAACCCGCGCCCGGCCCGCCTCCCCCGGGTGGTCCGCCGACCCCTGGGCCAAGCCAGCGCTGGGGGACCCGCAAGCGATGTCGAGGATTGACGTGGGCTTTCACCACGGATGACGATCTCTGGCGGGCCCGGCGCACGCCGGCGCCCGGCGCGAGCCGGAGCCTCCGGCGCCGCGAGCGATCGGAGGATGATCCGTGGAAGCGCTTGAGGCGGTGGCCATCGGGGCCGCGGGCGTCGTGGCCGGTGGCATGAACGCGGTCGTCGGCTCCGGGACCCTCGTCACCTTCCCCACCCTGTTGGCCTTCGGCTACCCGCCCGTGGTCGCCAACGTCTCCAACAACATCGGCCTGGTGCCCGGCTCGATCAGCGCCGCGTACGGCTACCGGCGCGAGCTGCGCGGGCAGCGCGGGCGCGTGCTGCGGTTCGCCGTCGCCTCGCTCATCGGCGGGCTGATCGGCTCCCTGCTGCTGCTCAAGCTGCCCGAGTCGACCTTCGACGCCGTGCTGCCCGCCCTCATCCTGATCGCCTGCGTGCTCGTCCTGCTGCAACCGCGCCTCAACCGCTGGCTGAGCAACCGCAAGAGCGGCCCCCGGCACAAGGACGGCGGCGTACCGGTGTGGTGCGGCGTGCTGGGCACGGGGGTGTACGGCGGATACTTCGGCGCGGCCCAGGGCGTGTTGATGATGGGTATCTTCGGCGCGTTCCTGGACGAGGACCTGCAACGCCTGAACGCGGTGAAGAACGTGCTCGGCTCCGTCGTCAACGGCGTGGCCGCGGTCGTCTTCATCATCGTCGCGGACGTCTCGTGGGCCGCCGCCGCGGTGGTCGCCACCGGCGCCACGATCGGCGGCCTGATCGGCGCCCGCATCGGCCGCAAGCTGTCGCCGACCGTGCTGCGCGGCATCATCGTGGCCGTCGGCCTCACCGCGTCCGTGGCGGTGATAGTGCGCTGAGTCCCCGGCCGCCCCGGCCCCGGCCGCCCGCACGCCCCCGGAGCGGCCGGCCCCGCGCCCCACCTCGCGCCGCGCCCTGCCTCACGCCCCCTCACGTCACGTCGGTCATCTTCGGCGTCTCGCCCGCCGTCCTGGTCACGTCGATCACGGCGAAGCCGGCGCCCTGCGGGTCGGCGAGGGACGCGAACCGGCCGTACGGGGTGTCCATCGGGCCGAAGTGCACCTGGCCGCCACCGGCGGTCGCCCGGGCCACGGCCGCGTCGCAGTCGTCCACGGCGAAGTAGACCTGGAGGTGCGAGGGCACCTCGGCCGGGAAGTCCTCGCCCATCGCCATCCGGCCGAGCACCGGGTCTTCGCCGAGGCTGAAGACCCGGAAGTCCATCTGCTCGTCGTCCACCTGCTGCGCGCGGTAGGGGAAGACGGCGGCGAAGAACGCGTCGGACCGCCCTGGCTGGCGCGTGTACACCTCGGCCCAGCAGTACGCGCCGGGCTCGGCGACCTTCTCGAACCCCTTGTGCTGGCCCGCCTCCCAGACGCCGAAGGCGACCCCGCTCGGGTCGCGGGCGATCACCATCGTCCCGAACTCGCTGACCCGCATCGGCCCCATCACCACCTCGCCGCCGGCCGCCCGGATCGCCTCGGCGGTCGCCGCCGCGTCGTCCGACGCGAAGTACAGGCACCACGCGGACCGCTCCTCCGCGCCCGGCATGGGCGGCACGACGGCGGCCACCGCCTTGCCGTCCGCGTACGCCTGCGTGTAGTTGCCGTACTCCGTCGAACTCTCGCCGAAGGTCCAGCCGAGCACATCCCCGTAAAAGGTCTTGGCGCCCTCGAAATCGGTGAACATCGCGTCGGCCCAACACGGTGTTCCTGTCGCGAAGGTGGTCATGGTCCACATGTCCTCTCGGTCGCCACGCCCGCCGGCCGGTGGGCGGTTCCGTTCCGCACTCTCGTCAGTCGGTTCCCCTTTGCCGCCGGTACGGAATTGTCGGGCCGTAACCCGCGACTCACCACGGCCGGCCCGGCGTATGAGCCGGTCAACGGGGGTGCCCACGCTAGCGGTTCGCGGCCTGCCGGCCACCGAGCGACGCGGCCAATTCCTCCACCACATCGAGGTCATTCACGGTCCGCATAGCGGAATTCCGGGCCTTAATTCCGACAGGCGAGAACGTGTGTTCCGGTAGGCGAAAACGGCAATCTCGCCGGCAACGGATCGAGCCGGAAAAACGCGCGCGGCACTTCCCGGAGGAGGTAATGTCTGCGCACCGTCCCGCTTTTTTCCGTCCCGCCGTGCCCGGTGCCGTCGCGCTGCCATGCCGGCACGCCGTCGCGCTCGCGCGCCGTCGTGCCACCGCGCCGTCGCGTCCGCCGCGTCAGCGCGTCGCCGCGCCACCGAGCCCGGGTAAGAAGCCGCGCCGCCGAGCCCGGCAAGAAGAGGAGATCCGCCATGCCCGCCGTACCGCCGCTCAACCCGCCCGTCTCCCTCACCCCGACCACGGGCCCGGGCACGACGCCCACCCCGCCGGCGGTGACGCCGGCCTCCCAGGCAGCACAGGCCGCCCAGGCCACGCCGGCCACCGCGACGCCCGCAGGCACGGCGACCGAGGCCACCGAGGCGGCGATGGCGATAGCCACCACCGCGGCCGACCAGCACTCGGTGATCCAGGTGCGCGGCGCCCGCGAGAACAACCTGCGGAACGTCTCGCTCGACCTGCCCAAGCGGCGCCTGTCGGTGTTCACCGGGGTCTCCGGGTCCGGCAAGTCCTCGCTGGTCTTCGGCACCATCGCGGCCGAGTCGCAGCGGCTGATCAACGAGACGTACACGGCGTTCGTCCAGTCGTTCATGCCGAGCCTGGGCCGCCCGGACGTTGACGCGCTGCACAACCTGAGCGCGGCGATCGTCGTGGACCAGGAGCGGATGGGCGCCAACTCCCGCTCCACGGTGGGCACCGCGACCGACGCGTACACGATGCTGCGCATCATCTTCAGCCGCCTGGGCACCCCGCACATCGGCACCTCCAGCGCGTTCAGCTTCAACGTGGCGGAGGGCATGTGCCCCGAGTGCGAGGGCGTCGGCGAGGTCTCGAAGATCGACGTCGAGCAGCTCGTGGACCGCGACAAGTCGCTCAACGAGGGCGCGATAACGGTCCCCGGGTTCGCCGTGGACTCCTGGTACTGGCAGGTCATGGCGGGCTCCGGGCTGTACGACCCGGACACCAAGCTGCGGGACTTCACCGAGAGCGAGTGGGAGGACTTCCTCCACAAGCCGAGCACCAAGCTCAAGATCGGCTCCAACAACATCACATACGAGGGCCTGGTCACCAAGGTCCAGCGGGTCTACCTCAGCAAGGACCGCGAGTCGATGCAGGCCCACCTGCGCGCCTTCGTGGACCGCGCGGTGGTCTTCGCCGCCTGCCCGGCCTGCGCCGGCTCCCGGCTCAGCGCCGCCGCCCTGTCGTCCACGATCAACGGCGTGAACATCGCCGAGTGCTCCGCGATGCAGATCAGCGACCTGGCCGCGTTCGTACGGGAGATCTCCGACGCCTCCGTCGGCCCGATCGTCACGTCGCTGCGCGAACTCCTGGAGTCGCTGGTCGAGATCGGCCTCGGCTACCTCAGCCTCAACCGCGCCTCCGGCACCCTGTCCGGCGGCGAGGCGCAGCGCGTGAAGATGGTGCGCCACCTGGGCTCCAGCCTCACGGACGTGACGTACGTCTTCGACGAGCCGACCGTCGGCCTGCACCCGCACGACATCCGGCGGATGAACGACCTGCTGCTGCGGCTGCGCGACAAGGGCAACACGGTGCTGGTCGTGGAGCACAAGCCGGAGGTGATCGCGATCGCCGACCACGTCGTCGACCTGGGCCCGGGCGCGGGCTCCGAGGGCGGCCAGCTCTGTTACGCGGGCGACGTGGCCGGCCTGCGCGCCTCCGACACGCTCACCGGCCGCCACCTGGGCCACCGGGCGCGGCTGCGCGAGCGGCCCCGCGAGCCGCGCGGCCGGATCGAGATCCGTGGCGCCGACGCGCACAACCTGAAGAACGTGGACGTGGACGTCCCGGTGGGCGTCCTCACGGTGGTCACCGGCGTCGCCGGCTCGGGGAAGAGTTCGCTGATCCACGGCTACCTGAGCAACCGGGAGGGCGTGGTCGTCGCCGACCAGTCCCCCATCCGCGGCTCCCGCCGCTCCAACCCGGCCACCTACACCGGCCTGCTCGGCCCGATCCGTACGGCCTTCGCCAAGGCGAACGGCGTCAAGCCGGCCCTGTTCAGCGCCAACTCGGAGGGCGCCTGCCCGAACTGCAACGGCATCGGCCTCGTCTACACCGACCTCGCGATGATGGCCGGCGTCGCCTCGACCTGCGAGGAGTGCGAGGGCAAGCGGTTCACGCCCGAGGTGCTGACGTACACCCTGCGCGGCAAGAACATCAGCGAGGTGCTGGGCCTTTCGGTCGCCGAGGCGTACGCGTTCTTCCCCACCGGCCAGGCCCACACCATCCTCGGCCGGCTGCGCGACGTGGGCCTGAGCTACCTGCGCCTCGGCCAGCCGCTCAACACCCTCTCCGGCGGCGAGCGCCAGCGCCTCAAGCTGGCCATCCACATGGCCGAGAAGTCCTCGACGTACGTCCTGGACGAGCCGACGACCGGCCTCCACCTCGCCGACGTGGACAAACTCCTGGCCCTGCTGGACCAGTTGGTGGACGCCGGCAACACGGTCGTGGTCATCGAGCACCACCAGGCCGTCATGGCCCACGCCGACTGGCTCATCGACCTGGGCCCCGGCGGCGGCCACGACGGCGGTCGCGTCATCTTCGAGGGCACCCCGGCCGACCTGGTCGCCAAGGGCGAGACGCTGACGGCCGAGCACCTGCGGGAGTACGTGGGCGGCTGAGGCGTGCGCCTCAGCCGCCGATGACCGCACGTTGGCCGGGACCGCTGCCCCGGCCGACCCCTTGCCTGGCCCCCGGCCGGGGGCCGCTTCGGTCTCCGGCCGGGGTTGGGCTTTGGGCTTCGGGCGGGGGCGGCTCCGGCGCGGCGCCGGCCGGGGGGGCCGCCGCACGGTGCCGGAGGGGCTGGTCCGGTCAAGGCAGGCCGGGCCGGCCTCGGCTCACAGCAGTTCGTCCGCCAGCAGGTCCATCAACAGCCCGTCGCGCCACTCGCCCGTGCGGTGGTCGCGCGCGTACGCCCGCATGACACCGACCGGTTTGAAACCGACCTTCCCGTAGTTGCGGATCGCGGCGGTGTTGGCGGCAGCCGGGTCGATGGTCAGCCGGTGGTGGCCGCGCTCGTGCACCAGCCAGCGTGCCAGCGTGCGCACCGCGTCCGTGCCGAGGCCCTTCCCGTGCAGCCGAGCGGTCAGGAAGATGTCGATGCTGGCGTGCCGGAACTCCGGGGCGGCCTCCTCCTCGTACTGCACGGCCCCGATCACCTCATCCGCGAAGACGACGGACAACATCGCGCCGTAGTCCTCGGGTGGAGACCACCACGCCGCGACCTCGGGTTCGCGCACGATGGCGTCCAACTGCGTGATGTCGGCATCGTGAGTGGACCGCAACACGACCTTCGCTCCCCGCAACTCCATGTCCGTAGTCTGCCGAACGGTCCGTGAGGGCCAGCCGCCGGCTCGGGTTGCGGTTACGGGTCCGCCGCACAACCCTCACCAGGTCGGCCGCGCCGACACGCCCCCGTCCACCACCAGGTCGTGGCCCGTGACGAACGAGGCCATCGGCGAGGCGAGGAACACGCACGCGTCGCCGACGTCCTCGGCCCGTCCCAGCCGCCCGGCCGGCACGGCGGCCTCCCAGCGGCGCACGCCGTCGGGCCAGGCGTCGGCGAGTCCCGGGCGACCGATCAGCCCGGGCGAGACGGAGTTGACCCGGATCCCGTACGGCCCGTACTCCAGCGCCGCCGACCGCGCGTGCATCGCGACGGCGGCCTTGGCGGCGTTGTAGTGCGCGTGGCCGGGCGCGGGCTGGCTCGCCTCGATGGAGGCGATGTGCGTGACCGTGCCGCCGCCGCCCGCGCGCATGACCTCCGCCGCGGCCTGGGTGCAGGCGAAGGTGGCGCGCAGGTTGGTGTCCACGACGGCGGACCAGTCGGCGAGCGTCATGCCGGGCAACGGCTGTACGGGCTGCACGCCGGCGTTGTTGACCAGTGCGGTCAGCCGGTCACCGCGCCAGGCGGCGGCCTCCCGCACCAGCCGATGGCACTCCGCCTCGTCGGCGAGGTCGGCACCCAGCGCCAGCGCGGCCCCGCCCGCGTCGTCGATCTCCGCGACCAGCGCGCGGGCGGCGTCCTCGCTGTTCCGGTAGTGCGCGACGACGGCCGCGCCCGCCGCCGCGAACCGCCGCGCGATCCCCTTCCCGATCCACCCACCGGCCCCGGTGACCAGCGCCACCTGCCCGCTGAGGTCGGGCAGGTGGGTGGGGTGTGTGCTGGGTTGGTTCACGTCGGGTACGCCTCTCGGTTCGCTCGCAGGGCTACGGGCCGCATGTCCCGAAGGGTGTTACCCGCCGCGCGCGCCCGCCTCACGGCCGGCACAGCGCGCGCACCCGCTCGGCCACGCGCGGGTAGCGGGCGGTGAGGTCGTCGGCGTCGCCGTGCTCGTACGTGTCGTCCGTGAACCCGGGCGCCATCGTGCACCCGAGCAACGCCCACGCCCCGCCACCCGCGACGGCCCCACCCATCCAGGTGCCGGCGGGCACGGTGAACTGCACGTGCTGCCCGCCCAGGACGTCGGGCCCGAGCACCACCGTACGGTCCGACCCGTCGGGCGCCAGGAGCAGCAGCTCGATCGGGTCACCGAGGTAGAAGTGCCACGTCTCGTCGGAGGCCAGCCGGTGCATGGCCGAGTACCCGTCGGCGTCGTCGGTCAGCAACACGACGATGGCCGACCCCTCCGGCCGCCCGTCGACCCGCTCCGCCCCAGCCCACGTCCGCAGGTACCGCCCACCCTCGCGCGGTATCGGCTCCAGTCCGTAGTGCGCGACGAGTTGGCCGGGGGTGGGCCGTCGGCTCGCGCCGGCGAGACGGGACTGGGTGTCTGAGGCGTCGGAGCTGCTGTCGCTGGTCATGTGCGGCCCTCCACTGACGGTCGGGGGCCAGCGTACGGGGGTGGGGTGGGGTGGGGCAGTGGGGCATGTCGGGGCGGTTCCCGAGATCGTTCCCCTGCCCACCCACCACCTACGCCGTCACCTGATCACAGCCCCCGATCAGCGCCCGGTGATCAGCCCACGCGCGAGCCGCAGCCGTAAGCGCGGCCCGGTGCGGTAGCGGGTCCGCCTTCTCCCTGCTCGCCCAGACGGCATGCAGGGCGTGCGCGAAGGTGCTGACGGCTGCGGGAGCAGCCGCTCGGTAGGCCGGCACCGCGCGAGCCACCTGCTCGGCTTGCTCGGGGGAGTGCCCGGCGTGCACGAGACGCACGACAGAAAAGGCGGTGTCGGCCCAGTCCGGCCCGGGACAGGCGAGCGCCCAGTCGAGCAGCCGGATGCCGTCAGCAGTGACGAGCATGTTCAGCGGCGACACATCGGTATGAGTTAGTGCCGTGCCCTGGAGGTACTGCGCGCAGTCGTCGGGGTAGAAGCCAGCCCATCGCACGTGCAACGGCTTCTTGCGTACCTCGGTGGGCCACGGGGTGCTCGACAGCATGGTGAGCATGTCAACCAGCGCTGCCAGGTCATCTGATGCGGGCGCGAGTTGAGGGTGCCGCCCCTCAAGGAACTCGTAGCCGATCAACAGCCACCCACCCGCCTCGACCTGCCACAGCACACGAGGGGCACGCGGTGCCGATCGGGTGACTCGCGCCTCGTAGTCGTACAACCAAGCCGTCTCGTCATCGAGACGCGTGCCCTTGAGGAACACCCGTGATGCGGTGGTGTGCAACGTGCAGGCGAGGCGCGACATGACACCGCTATCGGCGGTCTCGCCGCGTTCGATCGGCCCTGCGAGCTTCTCGACCGCCTCTCGTGCTGCGGACGGGAGTTCCGTCCATGCGGTGCGATCCACCCGTGGTCTCTCCTCGTGCCGTGTCTCGTGCAGTACGGAAGCCGGCCCCCGGCTCTGCCAGAGCCTGGCACAAGTCGGGGGTCGGCGCGGAACTGTCAGCCGTGCTTGGGGCTGTTGTGGCAGTTGGCGTGGCACTGCGAGCAGTCGGCGATGTCCAGTTCGGGCCAGAACTCCGCGTCGACCACGAACCCGATCGCGGTGATCGCCTCCATGGTCTGAGCACGCAGCGCCTTGCCGCCGCCGTGTTCCTCCTTGTCGAGGAATCCCGGCTGGTGGTGCACGAACTTACCGAGCGTATGTGCGCAGAACTCCTGATACGCCTTGGTGTGCAGCAGGAAGGCATGCCAGAAGTCGTCGACCAGTGGCGAAGGGCTGAGCGGGGTGTCGCTGTGCGCGCCGGCCGCGAGGAAAGCGAGCATCTGCCCAACGCCGCGGTGTGCGTACTCCTCGGTCATCTGCGGGAACTTGACGCGCACGTTCTGTGCGAGGGTCTCACGCAGCTCGGCGGGGAGCAGCGTGCGGGCGTCGGTCGCGGGACGTTGCTGTACTACGGTCACGGTCCTTGCCTCCTTGATCGGGTGGTGCGTCGGACGTGCGTCGTGCGTCCCGCCTACCTGGGGCTGGCCAGTCAACCGGGTGGGCGGGAGTTCTGGACTGCCGCGGACGTAGCGGCATCGATGGGGTAGGGAGCAGGACGGGTGGCCTTGTGGGCACAGAGCTCCCTACCGCCGGGGACCGCCGTCCTCATAGCGCACCTTGACGGGCATCACGCCCTGCTCGGTGCGGTGGTCGTAGACCACATCGCGCGGGGGCGCGGTGACGTGCGTCAGCGCCGCAGGCACGGGCTCCAGCGTGGTGCCGTCAGCGGGCGCGGACCACTCGTCGCCGCCGCGAGCCGAACGCAAGTGGTACGTGGTCGTTCCCGACTGAGGTAGGGCCACCACGACCCCGATCCGGCCGTCGCGGGTGGTGTCACGAGCGAGGTCGCCCAGTCGCGGATAGAACGGAGCTGTGGCTCCCAACTCGGAAGCTTGACAAGGGAGATGAGTGACTCGTCGGCCTGTCATGCCCTTGAAGCTAGGAGCCCTTCAGGCGCCCAATATGAATCCGAGGAATACGACCCTTATCCGTCCAGGTGAAAACGGTCGGACATCCGCCGAAGCTTCTCGCGCGTCGCCGCGCGCTCAGCGTGGACGATGCTGCGCAGCGTCGACCGGGCGATGGGATGGTTGCGCACAAGTTGCGGCGCGATCCGCTCAGCGGTCTCCAACGAAGCAAGCGCCCGGTCACGACTGCCGTCCCACAGCCAGGCACGGGCGAGATCCATGTGGTGGTGACCCTGACGAGAGTTGGGCAGGCTGGCCACGACGTCCGGGCTCGTGCGTCGGTGGATGGCAAGTGCCTTGGCCTGGTCGCCGTTCTCAAGGGCGACGCTGATCGCGTGGATCTGAACGTTGCCGGGCGAGAACGTAACCGAGTGACGGTCGTAGACCGGTGGGCCCTGGTAGCTGCTCATTCGGTTGGCCGCATCACGGGCATCGCCGATGCGATCTTCGGCATCCCCCGCCCGGTTTGCGCGCGCCGCGGCGACAGCAGCGCGCAGTTGCAGCGCGCCCCACATGCGCAAGGCGGGCAGCTCACCACGGTCATACCGGTCCTGGATGCTGGCAAGCGCCTTGTCGGACAGGTCGAGAGAGTCGGCCCAATCCGCCGTTGCCCACATGTCCCAAACGCGCATCCAGTCGGCGAGCGCTGGCATGAGCGGATCGCCGGACAGCCTCGCGGACCATGCGGCGCGCTCTGCGGCCATAGCAACAAGTTCGGGATGCCCGAGTGCGTGCGCGGCCGTGTGTGCGAACTTACAGGCCACCGCGTACACGGCATACGCCTCTTCGCATTCATGCCCGGCGGAGACTTCGGCCAGTGCGCGGGCCTCGCGCAGCAGGTCGGGCAGAACGCGCAAGATGGCGACGTTCGCCGCCGCGTCGCGTAGTCGGTGCAGACGTGTCAGCTCACGCCACAGGTCGCGCGAGGGACGAGGGGTGCCCTCGAATACTGGTGTGAGGTCGTAGCGACGCAGCTCGCGCAGGATGGACACGGCAGCGACCTGCCACTGATTCTCGCTCGGGCTGCTCTGGTACGGGCGCCCGATCAGGTCGTTAGGGTGCACGTGTAGCTCAGATGCGAGCAGGTTCAGCAGGCTGACACGGTCTATCTCGATAAGGCCGCGTTCCATCTTGGACACCCAGCCCTGGGTCTTGTTCAGAGCGGCAGCGAGATCGGCCTGCGGCATACCAAGGCGCAGCCGTGCCCGGCGCGCGCGACGACCGATCTCTTCGGCTTCCTCCAGCATCAGCGCACCTCCCAGGTCGTGGCAGGCCACCGGTGGACAAGCGATCGGCAGGGCATCAGGGCTCCATCCGTTCAGACCGTCTCTCAGAACGGTACCTATGGCGGCGCGCCGGTGTGGAGCAGGTCGCACTCGCAGCCACCAGGCCGGCGCCCACCACGGGGACGCGACGGGTCCGGGGGCAGCTCACGCCTGTGGGGAGGGCTTGCCCTATTGGTCACTCGGCCGTGTCGGGACGGCTGTTTCGGCTACCGCCGCTGCGTCTCCGTACGAGGCCCGCCACGCGCCCCGGGCGAAGTGGACGACCCCGTCGGGGGTGATGTGGACGCGGCTGCCGTAGATGGGGAGAGCGCCCTCCACGTTGAGCCAATGTCGAATGCGCTCAAGCCTTGCCCACAGCCGCTGCGGTCCTCCCTGGTGCACCTCGGGAGGCTGGATACGATGCGCACTCGCACGGGCCCAGGAGCCGTCAGGGTGTGCCAGCCAGGACGTTCGTTGGTCCCCGTCTTCCTCGTAGTCGGTCACCACGCCGGGGACGGCCAACTCCAGCATGGCTTGCACGTCCCATGCGCCACTCACGTTGAATACCGGGTACCGGCCGGTGGTGACCTCCTGACCGACCCGCTCACGGAGACGCCCGCCTAGCCTCCCCCCTCCCGGCGGGTAGTCCGCTCCCGATCGGGTGACCATAAACCCAGCCCGGTCCCACTCGACCTGCCCTCGCGCGCTACCGTCCGGCTCCTTGTCAGCCGTGACGATCACGTTCATCCGGGCGAGGGTGGTCACGAGCCGCCCGCCCGGGCGAAGCGCGGCCACCACGCTGGCGAGGTTGGGCAGGGCCACCAACGACACGATGCGGTCGAAGGTGCCGGGCAACGGGCCGGTGGCGTCACAGGTGACCACCTTGGGCTCCAGCCCGATCGAGTCGAGCCGCCGCGTCGCGGCTTCGGTCAGGTACGGGTCCACATCCATCGACGTCACCCGGTCCGACCCGAACCGACGGGCGACGAGAGCGGTACTCGTTCCGGTACCGGTTCCGATCAGGCCCACGTCGGCGCCGTCGTACAGGAGGCCGTGGCGCAGCATCCGGACGACGAGGCTGGGCAGCGTGCTGGACGAGGTGGGGCGGCCGGAGGGGTGATCGTCGGGGTTGGCGGCGTCGGCGTGTAAGACGCCGACTCGGGTGACGAGAGTGTCATCCGCGTAGACGGCACGCAGCCAGGCGGACTCGTCCGCCTGGCCATCACGCAGGGACCACTGCCCGCCCTCCCACTCCCACCAGCGCGGCACGAGGATGTGCCGGGGCGTCGCGGCAAGTGGTTCCCGCCAGCGCGAGGTGGGGGCGGCGATGGAGGCCGCCAATCGCTGGGCGACCAGTTGCCAGTTCAAGCGCGGGACCCCAGCCGTTCGTGCGGTTCAGTCGAACTCGCCGTCACGCACAGCCCCGACGAATGCCGACCAAGCCGCCGTGTCGAAGACCAGTGCCGGGCCCTGCGGGTCCTTGCTGTCGCGAACCGGAACCACACCAACGCTGATGGCCGACGGTGCCCACTCCACGCAGTTATCGCCACCGTTGCCGCTGTACGACGACTTGACCCATGAGACTCGGTTCAAGTCCAAGTTCGCACTCACGCTAACGCCTCCAAGGCTGACCGAATGAAAGCCGCCGTCTGTTCCGGCGACAGGGCATGTGCTGTGAGCAGATCGTAGTCCCGGCGTCGTGCCGCGACGACCTCCTGATCCTCAAGCAACGTGCCCGTGCTGATGCTCTCTTCGTAGACGACCTGCGACCCGTCTTCCATAGTCATCAACCTCAGCGACCCACCCACCAACGCGTGCCCACCATGCTCGAACGGAATGATCTGGACCACGGTCGTCGGCGTCAGCGTCAGGTCCAGCAGTCGCTGCAACTGCTCGCGCATCACAGCCGGTCCGCCGAAGCTGCGCCTTATGACGGCCTCATCCAGGATCAGGGACAGATCTGGCGGCGAGTCGGCGCTCAGCAACTCCTGTCGGCTCATTCGCGCCGCGACCAGTTCATCGATCTCGTAGACCGTGGCCTTCGGGTTGTACACCTCGAACAGCGCGCGCGAGTACGCCCTCGTCTGCACGATGCCGGGCATGATCTGGCCGGTGTACTGCTGAATGAGCCGGGCCTGAGCCTCGAAGTTCATCATGCGCCGGAACTGATCCGGATGAATCTCCTTCTTGGCCAGGGCGTACAGCCTGACGAACAGCCCGTCCGTCCCGAAGGCCGCGTCCAACTTGCCTGGCAGGTCCGGCGGGAGCACTGACTCGGCGAACTCGAAGCGGTGCAGCGAACTCTTGCTGTACCTGACGATCTCTCCCAAGGCTTCGAGCGTCATGCCCGCCGCCTCGCGTAGTCGGCGCATCTCCGCGCCGAACAGGTGTCGAGCGGACTTGTCGGGCGTCAAGTGGCGTGGGCGAACGGACATACGCAACCCCTTTTCCCGTCAACGACGGCGGCACACGAGCTGCTTCTCAGCCTACGCACGCCTGCGCAACGATCGCACTACAGACAGTGATTTCCCCTTTCCCGGGACCGAGCACGAGACGAGGTTCGTCATGCCCTCTGCCCCTGAACCACTCGACAACGGCCGCGAGGCCATCCAACTCGCCATGAGCCGCGAACTGTTGGCCCACGCCAAGGACGTACTTTCCGTCCCTCGCCAGCCCGCCCACGTACTCCGCTACACCTGCGCCCGGCTGACCGAGAGCCTGGACGACGTCCTGCACGTGGCCGACGAGCGCGGTCAGCGCCTCACGCGAGGGGAGCCGAAGTCCCGTGGGCCAGCGCTGTACTGGGGCAACCCGGCGCACGACGACGGTGGTCACACCGGCCGAGAGGCCGGCCCCGCATGACGTACGCCGTGTACCGGTTCGTCCAGCACACCATTCGCCAGGCGCCGGAGGGTGGCGTGACGTACGAGGCGTTCTGCATGACCGCCGGCTGCCGGGCCGAGTCGGGCGGGTTTGAGGACCAGGACGACGCGCGGGACTGGTGCCTGCGGCACACCGGCCGCAACCCGGGGCACGACCTGTTCCGCCGGGTGGTCACCGACTACGCCCGCGTCCTGCGCGACGAGGAGTGAACCACGCCCGGGGCACGGGCCGTGGCGCACCAGGGGCCCCCCGCGCGGAAGTCCGCGCCGGGGCGGCCCCGCCGCGTGCGTGCTCGCGCCCCCGCGCGCGGGCGCGCTCCGTAGGCTCGGCGTCCATGAAGGTACTGATATCCGTGGACATGGAAGGCGTCTCGGGGGTCGTGCACCCGAGCGAGACCAATCCGAGTGGTTACGACTACGAGCGCGCGCGACAGCTCATGACCGCCGAGGCGAACGCCGCGATCGCCGGCGTGCTCGACGCCGAACCCGCCGCCACCGTGCTGGTCGCCGACGCGCACGGGCCGTTCCGCAACCTGCTGCCGGAGGCGCTGGACCGGCGGGCGCGGCTGGTGCGCGGGAAGCCGCGCCCGTTGGGGATGCTGGCCGGGCTCGACGGCTCGACCGAGGCCGTGCTCCTCGTCGGCTACCACGGGCGGGCCGGCGCCGGGCCCGCCGTCCTCGCGCACACCATGAGCGACGCCGTACTCGATGTCCGCGTCGCCGGGCGCTCGCTGGGCGAGATCGGGCTGAACACCGCGATGGCCGGACACCTGGGCGTGCCGGTGGTGTTGCTGAGCGGCGACGACACGGCCTGTGACGAGGTGTCCGAACTGGTGCCGGGCGTACGTACCGTCGCCGTCAAGCAGGCCATCGGGCAGAGCGCGGCCGTCACCCTGCACCCCGAGGAGGCCCGGGAGCGACTGCGCGACGCGTCCGCCAGAGCGGTCACGCGGGCCGGGCTACGGGGCCAGCGGCTGGCCTTCCCGGGCCCGGTGGAGGTCGAGATCGACCTCGCCAGCCCGACCACGGTGGACCTGGCCATGCTCGTGCCGGGCGTCGGACGGGGCGCGGGCGGCCGTACGGTCACCTTCACCGCCACCGACTTCGCCGAGGCGTACCGGCTGGTGCTCCTCCTCGTACAGCTCGGGACGATCAAGCCGGGGTGACCCCACGCGGGTGCGGGCCGGGGTGGCACGCCCCCGGAGTGCGACGGTGGACGGGCCTCAACCGCCCGACGGTTGCCGGGGGGTTGAGGCCGACACCCCGGGCCCGTTCGCCGGGCCCGCTACCCCGCCCGCAACCCCCGCAGCAGTAGGGCGACCAGGCGGCGGGGGTCGTAGTCGGGGTCGCTGTCGCGGCCGATGCACAGGTTGCCGACGCCGCGCATGAGTTCCTGCGGTGGCGTGCCCGGCTCGATCTCGCCGGCCTCGACCGCGGCGTCGAGCAACCGCGCGCAGACGGGCACCAACCGGTCCAGGAAGTAGGCGTGCAGCGCGTCGAAGCCGCCGCCGTCGGACTGCATGGCCTTGGCCAGGCCGTGCTTGGTGACCAGGAAGTCGACGAAGAGGTCCACCCACGCGCGCAGCGCGGCGAACGGCGAGTCCGCCTCGGCGAGCAGCGTCGGGCCGGCCTCCGCGCACGCGTCCACCTGGTGCCGGTAGACGGCGACGACGAGGTCGGACCGGGTCGGGAAGTGGCGGTAGATCGTGCCCATGCCCACCCCGGCCTCGGCCGCGATCCGGCGGATCGGCGCGTCGACGCCCGAGGTCACGAACACCGCCGCGGCGGCGGCGAGCAACGCCTGTTCGTTGCGCTGCGCATCGGCCCGCTTGCCCCGGGGCGGCGCCTTCCCGGACTGGCCCGCACTCGGCATTACGTACTCCTACCAGCGACGTTGACAAAGCGGAACAGTGCTCCGTATCGTAATTGGAACAGCGCTCCGCTTACAGCTTAGCTGAAGCCGGGCCCTCCCGTACGCCTCGCCCGCCGCGCCCGCTCCCGGGCCCCGGCGGCCGACGCCCTCGAAGGGAACACCCAGCACCATGAGTGAAACGACGCAGTCGAGCGACGCCGCCCTCGGGGCGCCCGCTCCCGTCCTCTCGGTCAGCCCGGTCGTCCTCCCCACCCCCGAACGCGCCGTTGACCTGGAACTCCGCGTCTCCGCGCCGGTCACCGGGACCAACCTGCCGATCCTCCTCCTCTCGCACGGCCAGGGTTACTCGAACCACCTCTCCTCGCTGAACGGCTACGCGCCGCTGGCCCACTTCTGGGCGGCGCACGGGTTCGTCGTCCTCCAACCCACCCACCTCAGCTCGCGCTCGCTGAACCTGCCGCCGGACACCCCGGGCGCCCGCTGCACTGGCGCTCGCGCGCCGAGGACATGACGCGCGTCCTGGACCGGCTCGACGAGATCGAGGCCGCCGTGCCGCACCTCGCCGGCCGCCTGGACCGCGAGCGGGTCGCGGTCGCCGGGCACTCGATGGGCGGGCACACCGCGAGCCTGCTGCTGGGCGCCCGGTACGTCGATCCGCGCGACGGCGGCGAGGTGTCGCTGGCCGAACCCCGTATCAGGGCGGGCGTGTTGCTCGCCGCGCCGGGGCGTGGGGGTGACGCGCTGGTCGAGTCGGCCGCCGAGTTCGTCGCCTTCCTCACGCACACGGACTACGCCACGATGACCACGCCCGCGCTCGTGGTCATCGGCGACCGCGACGACTCGTCCCACCTCACCCACCTCGGCCCGGCCTGGCACGCCGACCCGTACGCGCTGGCCCCCGCGCCCAAAACCCTGCTCACGCTGTACGGCGGGGAGCACGGGCTCGGCGGGGTCGCCGGCTACGACGTCGCCGAGACGACGGACGAGAGCCCGGAGCGCGTCTCCGCCGTTCAGCGTCTGACCTGCGCGTACCTGCGCAGCCAGCTCTACCCGGGCGACCCCGCCTGGCAGACGGTGAGCCGGTCCCTGACGACCGGCCCGAACGCGCTGGGGCAGGTGGAGTCGAAGTGAGCGGCGGGTAGGCGGCGCCCTCCGGCGCCCCCTGCTCGGGCGCCCCCTGCTCCGGCGCCCCCTGTTCGGGCGCCCCCTGTTCGGGCGCCCCCGGCGCTTGGGATGGCACGGGGGTGGTGCGGCGTGGGGGCCGCCACACGGGACGCCGCACGCGAAGGTCGTCAGGTGTGGCCGCCGACCTGGAGCACCTTGACCGTCATGGTGGCCTCCTGGACGAGGAACGTGGCCCGGCTGCCTCCGCTCAGGCGGATCTGGTACTGATCACCCTGCAGCTTCTTGCAGTTGGCGTCTCGGGCCTCCTTCGCCGCCTCCCTCGGGTGTTTGCCCTCGTTGTGGATCGCGTTCTGGAACGCGTCGAAGGCGGCCTCCTCGGACTTGGTGAGGTCCTTGAACTTCGCCCCTTTCTTGTCCAGCGTCCACCTGGCTTCCTCCGGAGCGCGCTGCACGTCCACCGCCACGCCACCGCCCCACCCGCCGGGGTCGGTCGACCGACGCCCCGGCCCCTCGGGTTCCGAGGTCCCTGACGTCACCGCCCTCGAGCCGACGGGCCGTGCCATCACGCGCCTGGCATTGGCCTCAGCCGCGCGCTCGAAGCGGTCCGAGGGGCCGGACACGCGGAGGCCCGAACCGTTGTCGGTGCCGGCGACCGGGCCCTGGCGCTGCTGGATGACGTGCGTGAGCTCATGCGCGAGGGTGTGTTGGTCCGCACCGCCCTGGCCGATAACCACGTGGTTGCCGCTGGTGTAGGCCCGGGCCCCGACCTCGGCCGCGGAGGCGCGGGCCCTGCTGCCGGTGTGGAGGCGGACGTCGGAGAAGTCCGCGCCCAGCCGCGCCTCCATCTCCGTACGGACCGACTCGTCCAGGGGCCGCCCGGCCGAGCGCAGCACGTCGTGCACCGTGGACCGCTGCACCGCCTCGTCGTCGCCCTCACCCGCGCGCTGCCGACCCTGGACCATGCGGCTCACCACCGCGTTGCCAGCGGTGCGTTGCAGCGCCCCGGCCAGGCGCGGGGGCACAGCCCGGCCGCCAGGTCGCGCGGCCGGTGCCGTCGCACGCGTCCCGTTCGACTGGCGCCGCCTACCGGCGTCCGCCGCTGACTGCTCTGTGGCGCGCATGCGGATACGACCCTTCTCTCCGGTCTGCCTGGCCTCCGGGGCTTCGTCCGCCTCCACTCCTACGGAGTCGGTGGCGGCCGTGGGAAGGCACGGAGGGGCAGCCCCGGGTGCAGGAAGTACGTCCGGACGGTGCCCGCGCGGCCGTGGTACGCGACACCTCGCGCTGGCAGCCGCCTCGCTAGGCCGCCAGCAGCGGGGCGAGTTCGGCGGCCCACTCCGGGTAGAGCGCGACCTTCTCCTCGTGCAGGGCCAGGACGTCCCGGGCCAGGGTGGGCGACATGTCGTCGGAGAGGTCCGGGCCGATGGCGATCCTGGCCAGGTACGGCATGATCTGCGGGTCGCCGGCCAGGTGCACCGGGTCGTGCATGTAGCGCCGGAGGGCCGGCAGGTCGGCGATGCCCACGCAGAAGGCGTGGGTGAGGCCGTCGGGGTCGCCGAGGTTCTGACCCACGGTCGAGAACGACACCGACTCGACGGCGGCCGTGCGCCGGAACACCTGCAACACGCGCTCGCGCTCCTCCTCGGTCACGGTCTCCTTGAACGCGAAACGCAGCATGTGAACGATCACGCCTGCCCCACCTCTCGTCGGCAATTGAACCCATGGGTTCAAGAATGTTGTCTTAATGGTTCAGCTTTAGACTGAACCCATGGGTTCAGAAATGTCAACGGGCGGCGGGACGGCGCCCCGTGGGCGGACGGAGCGGCGGCAGGCGATCCTGGACGGCGCGTTCACGGTCTTCGCGCGGCACGGCTACACGCAGGCGTGCGTGAAGGACATCGCCCAGGAGGCGCGCGTCGCCAAGCCGACCGTCTACAACCACCTGCACGACAAGGAGACCCTCTACCGCGAGGCCGTCGAGGCCGCCGCCGACCGGATCGGCGCGCGGTGTCTGGCCGTCGTCGAGGGGCTGCGCGAGGCCGCCACCGACCGCGCCCCGCACGACCGGCTGACGGTCGTCGCCCGCGACCTGCTCCGCGCCTGGACCGACGAAGAAGCTGCGGCCGTACGGCAGTTGGCCTGCGCGCAGGCCGCGCAGTTCCCCGATCTGGCGGCGAGCGTGCGCGAGCGCACGGCCCTGCGCGTACGGTCCGCGCTCGCCGACCGGCTGGCCCGGCTGGCCCTCGCCGGCCACCTGCGCGCGAGCGATCCGGAGCTGGCCGCCGAACACTTCCTCTCGCTGCTCACCGGCCCGCTGGAGTACCGCCCGACCGCCGATCCGGACACCGTCGCGGCCAGCGCCGTGGACGTCTTCCTGCGCGCGTACGGAGCCTGACCCGGCCGGCCCTGGTCGTGGGGCTCGCGCGGGGCCGCCCGCCGGGGCCCGCCCGGGCCGGCCGACGGACGAGCTGGCCGGACTACCCCGCCACCTCACCCACTGACTCCCCGCGCCCCCCGCACCGACTCGATCGCGCGCGCCAGGCTGTCCGCGCCGTGGCCGAGGGCGAGTTGGTCCGTGAACAGGGCGTGGAGCGGGGCCAGCAGGTCCGTGGGAACGCCCTGGGTCTGACTGGCGGTGAGGATGGAGGCGAGGCCGGCCGCGTTGATGTCCAGGTTGGAGGTCTCGGTCAGGTACGCGCCGGCGTCGATCTCGGCCGCGAATCCCGGCAGCGCGGCGGCGGCGTCCCGGAGCCAGCGCACCAGCGGGTCGGTCAGGTCGGTGGCCGTGATGCCGTATGTCTCGGCGAGCGCCACCGCGTGGAAGAAGCCCGCGAACATGCCGTACATGCCGCTGAGGATCGCCGTGTCGTAACCCGCCGCCGTCTCCGGGCGCTCGCCGGTGAACCGGGCGGAGCCGAAGAGTTCGAGCCGTTCGCGGTGGGCGGCGAAGGCCGCGGGCGAGCCGCTGTAGAGGACGAACGCGCTCGGCGTGCCGATGGTCTGCGGCACCGCGTACACGGCGCCGTCCAGGTACGACGCGCCCTGCGCGGCCACCCACGGGGCGATGTCGCCGACCTGTTCGGGGGTGCCGGAGGTGACGTTGAGCAGCACGCGGCCGGCGAGTACGTCGGCGGCGGGGGTGAGGAGTTCGCGCACCACGGCATAGTCGAGCACGCAGACGATCACCAGGTCGGCCGCCGCGACCGCCTCGGCCACCGTCTCCGCGCGCCGCGCGCCCCGCTCGACCAGCGGCTCGGCCCGGGCGGCCGACCGGTTCCAGACGGTCACCCGGTAGCCGGTGTCCAGGAGCGTCCCGGCCAGCACGCGGCCCAGGTTGCCGAGGCCGATGACCGCGATGTGCTGGTCGTGATCGTCCCCGGGCCGGGGGCCCCCGGGCTGGGGGTTCCTGGGCTGGGGCTGGGACGGGGTGGTGGGTTGGGGCTGGGGCTCGGTGCTGGGCATGGCGTGTCTCCTGTGGCGGGTGTGCGTGTGGGTGAGGCCGGCGTACGTCTCGTACGTGGCGGCGTTGGGTGCCCCACGGGCGTCGGTTCGGCGGTCCCCGGGGCGTGGTTTCACCCTGCGGGTGGGGGCTGCCGGTCGGCTGTCGGTTCGCTGTCGGTCGTCGGACGCGAGTGGGCGCGTCGGGGGGGAACACGGGCGGGCGCGCCGGCAGGAGGTGGCGGGAACGCGGGTGGGAACGGTCGTTCGAGGCGGCGGGCTATCGTGATCTCCATGCGATTCGGGGTGCTGGGCCCGCTCGCCGTGTGGACGGCGGACGGCGCGCCCGTGCCGGTCCCGGGGGCGAGGGTCCGGGTGCTGCTCGCGCGGCTCCTCGTGGACCCGGGGCGGCCGGTGGCCGTGGAGCGGCTGGTGGGCGCCCTGTGGGAGGACGACGCGCTGCCCGCTCACCCGACCAACGCGCTCCAGGGCAAGGTGTCGCAGCTCCGTCGCGTGCTGGCGGCGGCCGAACCAGGCGGCCGGGACCTGCTCACCGCCGGCCCGGCCGGCTACGCGCTTCGGGCCGGCGCCCCCGCCGACGCCCCCGCTGACGGCCCCACCGGCGCGGCCGTCGACGCGACCCGCTTCACCGCGCTGCTCCGCCAGGCCCGAGGCACGGCGGACCCGCGCGCCCGCGTGCGCGTACTGACGCGGGCGCTTGAGCTGTGGCGCGGCGAGGCGTTCGCCGACTTCGCGGACCGGCCGTTCGCGCGGGCGGCCGTCACCCGGCTCGACGAGGACCGGCTGACCGCGTGGGAGGAGCGCGCCGAGGCCCGGCTCGCGCTGGGCGAACACGCCGCGCTGACCGGCGAGCTGAGCGCCCTGGTCGAGCGCTACCCGCTACGGGAACGGCTGTGGGGCACCCGGTTGCGGGCCCTCTACCTGGCCGGGCGCCCGGCGGAGGCGCTGGAGGAGTACGCCGTGCTGCGCCGCCGCCTGGCCGACGAGACGGGCCTGAGCCCGAGCCCGGCACTCGTCGCCCTCCAACAGGCCATGCTGCGCCAGGACCCGTCGCTCGACACCCCTCCGGCCCCGCTCAAGGCGCGTGTTCACAGCGGGACCGCCGGCGCTGTGGTGCCGAACCGTGCGCCGGGACCCGCCGCCCGGCCGTCCTCCGGCCCGGGCCCCGGCAACCTTCCGGCCGCCGTCTCACCGCTCATCGGCCGCGCCGACGCCGTGTCCGCCATCGCCGAACTCCTCGGCCCGCACCGCCTGGTGACGCTCACCGGACCGGGCGGCGTCGGCAAGACACGCCTCGCCCTCGCCGCCGCGGGCCGGCTGCGGGCCCGGCCCGTCGCCCCGCCCGCTGGCGACCCGTACGCCGACGATCCGTACGCCAACGACCCGTACATCAACGGCCTGACCGTCGAGGGCCCGACCGTCGGGGAACCGTCCACCGGTGGCGACTTCCCGGCTGTCGGGGGCGGCTTCACCGACGGCGTGTGGTTGGTGGAACTGGCCACCCTCGGCCCCGAAGCCCAGGCGAGCGCGGGCGCGGGCACGAACGTCGACGCGAACCCGGACGCGTACGACGCGGGTGCGTACGACGCGGGTGCGTACGACGCGGGCACGTATGACGCGAGTACGTACGCCGTGGTCGAGCGCGTGCTGAAGGTGCTGGCCATCCGCGACGACACCCCACACTCGCCCGAGCCCGGCCACGGTTCCGCCCCCGCTCCCGCCCCCGCTCCCGCCCCCGCTCCCGTCCCCGATCCCGTCTTCGCTCCCGACGCGACGGCTTCCCCGCGCGCGTGCGGCGCCGCCCGGCTCGATCGGCTGGTCGGGGCGGTGCGCGCGATGCGGGTGTTGCTGGTGCTGGACAACTGCGAGCACCTCGTGGAGCCGGTCGGGCACGTGGTGGCGGCGTTGCTGCGGGCCGCGCCCGGGCTGTGCGTGCTGGCCACCAGCCAGGAACCACTCGGCGTCGCCGGGGAGCGGGTGTGGCCGGTACCGCCCCTTGAGCTGCCGGCCCCGGCGAGCGACGCGGACCCGTCCGCCCTCGAGGAGTTCGGTTCCGTCCAGCTCTTCGTGGCCCGCGCGGCGAGCGCCCCCGGCTTCGCCCTCACGGCGGCCAACGCCCCGGCCGTCGCGGCGCTCTGCCGCCGCCTCGACGGTCTGCCGCTGGCACTGGAGTTGGCGGCGGCCCGGGTGCGCACGCTGGGGGTGCACGGGCTCGCCGCGCGCCTCGACGAGCGGCTCACCCTCCTCTCCGGCGGCCACCGCGACGCCCCCGCCCGGCACCGCACCCTGCGCACGATGATCGACTGGAGCTGGGGCCTGCTGACCGACCCCGAGCGCGCCGTGCTGCGCCGGCTCGCCGTCTTCGCGGGCGGCTGCGCGCCGGAGGCGGCCGAGGCCGTGTGCGGCCAGGCGGCGGTCGCGGGGCAGGACGGCTCCGGCCGGGTGCTCGACGTGCTCGCCCGGCTGGTGGAACGGTCCCTGGTGGTGGTGGACGACGGGCCGACGGGTCCGCGTTACCGGCTCCTGGAGTCGGTGAGCGCCTACGGCGCGGAGCGGCTGCGCGCGGCCGGCGAGGCGGAATCCGTACGCGAGCGGCACGGCCGGTACTACGCCGACCTCGCGGAACGGGTCGCGCCCCGGCTGCGCGGGCCCGAGCAGCGGTACTGGCTTGAGCGCCTGGACGACGAGGGAGCCAACCTGCGCCGGGCGCTCGACCACGCCGTACGCCATGCCGCCGGCGGCGACCGCGCGTTGCGCATGGTGAACGCGCTCGCCTGGTACTGGGTGGTGCGCGGCCGGCTCGCCGAGGCCGGCCGTGCGCTGGCCGCCGCGCTGGCCACGGCCCCGCACCCGCCCGCCGCCATCACCCCACCCCGCGCCCTGGCCACCGCCTGGCACACCGCCATCGCACTCACCACGGGCACCGTCGAACACCCGAGCCGCATGGAGCACCCGGGCCCCGCCGCGATCCCGGCCGGTACGGCGGAGTTCAGCGCCCCCGAAGCCTCCGCCTCCGCCTCCACCTCCGTCCCGTCCCCCGCCCCCGCCCCCGCCGGCACCGAGGTGGCGGCAGGCGGCTCCCGGGCCCGCATTCGGGCCGTCCTGCGGGCGTACGACGAGTTGGACGACCCGCACGGCCGCGCCACCGCGTTGTGGCTGCTCGGCACGGCCCAGTTGGGGGCCGGGGACGTGGCGACCGGTGAGGAGTTGGTCGACCAGGCCGTCACCGCCTTCCGCGCGCTGGGCGACACCTGGGGCACCGCCGCGGCGCTCAGCGTGCGAGCCCGGCACGCGATGGCGCGCGGCGACCTGGACGCGGTGCGGCACGACGGCGAGTTGAGCGCGCGACTCTTCCGCGACCTCGGCGACCGCTGGGGCCAGGCGCAGACCGTCTTCCCACTCGCCACGCTGGCCGAGATAACCGGTGACTACCCGCGCGCCACCCGACTGCATCGCGCCGGCCTGGAACTCGCGGAGGAGTTGGGCCTCGGGGCGGAGGTGTCCCGGCGGCACACGGGGCTCGGCCGCATCGCCCTGCTGACCGGCGACACCGCGCGGGCACGCGCCCACCACACCCGCGCGCTCCACCTGGCCCGCGCGCAGAACTCCCGATCCGGCCAGGTCAGCGCCGAGATCGGGCTCGCGCTCGGGGCTCGGGCCGAGGGCGACCACGACACGGCCGAACGCCATCTGGACGCGCTCCTGGACTGGTTCCGGGAAACGGGTTACGGCCCGGGCGGCAGCCTCGTTCTGGCCGAGCTGGGCTTCGTGGCCGAACTGCGCGGCGACGCCGCCACGGCGCTCGCCCGGCACCTGGACGGCTACGCCGTCGCGCGCGGGCTCGGCGACCCGCGCGCGCTCGCCCTGGCCCTGGAAGGGTTGGCGGGCGCCCGGGCCCTGGCCGGCGCGGCCGACGACGCCGCCACGCTGCTCGGCGCCGCCGCCGCGGCCCGCGACTCGGTGGCCAGCCCGCTGCCGCCGGCCGAGCGCACCGACGTGAACCGCGTCACGGCGGCGGCCCGCGCGGCCCTCGGCGCCCCGGGGTTCGCCGCCGCCTTCGCCCGCGGCACCCACCTGTCCCCCGCGGACGCCGTAAGGAACCACGTCCCCACCCCACATACCGCCCCCGCTCCCGGCCCCGAACCCGCCCATGCCCCGCACCCGCCCCCCTGACCAGCCACCCCGCGAAACGCCCCGCGAAACGCCCCGCGCCGCGCGGCAACCGCGCGCCCACCACCTCGCGTCTTGCCCCTCGCGCGCCGACCCACCACGGGCCGCCGCGCGCCTGCCACGAGCACGGCAGGCATCACAGACACCACAGGCACGACAAGCACGACAGACACAGCAGGCACGACCAGCGCACCGAGAACGGCGACGGGGGAACGGTGAACGACGTCAGCTACGCCGAAAGGTCATGGGTTCCGCTGGCCACCACGGTCGAACTCAACGACAGCACGCTGCGGGTCGGTGGGACCCGTACGCCGCTGTCCCACCTCAACATGGTGGCGATGGCCGACGCGTTCCTGCGCGGCCAGTGGCTCGGCGGGGGCGGGGCCGAGCGCCCGCTCGACGGGTTGCCAGCAGGCAGCGGCGTCGTGCCCGTGGTCCGCGCCTCGGGCTCGGTCAAGCCGGTGAAGGCGCGCCGGGCGCGGGAGTTCGCCGACGCGCTGGGGCACCTGGCCGTGCGCCGGAGCGGCGGCGCCGACGCGGTGGCAGCGGCGGCGGCCCAGGCGCGCGGTGAGGGCGTACCGCTGTGGATAGCCCGCCGCCAGGCGACCGGGCCCACCGGCCCGATCACCGTGACCGTCGACCGCAGGTTGGTGCGCGCCGACGTCTGGGGCGCGGGCACGCCGGTCGTCCGCCTGCGCGGCCCGTACGGCATGCCGTACGGAAGCCGCGACGCGGCCGGCATGCTCGCGGTGACCATCGACGAGCGGCCGGCGTCGCTCGCCGTACGGCAGAGCTGGCGCAAGTCGCAGCGCGCCGTCACCCTGCGGACCGAGTGGGGCGAGTGGGGGCTGCGCCGGTACGACCACCGAGGCTCCGAACTGTCCCGCGACGGCCGGCTGGTGGCCCGCCTGACCCGGGCCGAGCCGGCCCGCACCCGCAGCCAGCCGCTGCTGCCACTCGCCGGCGTGCGCTACGAGAGCGCGGACCCGCTCGACGCCGTGCTGGCCCAGTTCTTCGCGATCGCCTTC
This sequence comes from Streptomyces sp. 71268, assembly GCF_029392895.1. Taxonomy (NCBI): domain Bacteria; kingdom Bacillati; phylum Actinomycetota; class Actinomycetes; order Kitasatosporales; family Streptomycetaceae; genus Streptomyces; species Streptomyces sp. 71268. The sequence goes on along the minus strand of NZ_CP114200.1, from coordinate 4,426,908 downwards.
GCCCTCGGCGACGGCACCGGCTCGATCCGCTTCGGCACCCGCCGCCCCGCCCCCGACCCGGGTGAGCCGATCACCTGGGAGCAGCCGTGGTTCACCCACATCGGTGGTGGCAGCGACGACTCGGGCGGCGGCTCCGGCGGGGAAGGCTGGGGTGACGGCGGCGGGAGTGACGGCGGTGGCGGCGACGGCGGTGGGGGCGACGGCGGCGGGGGCGACGGCGGTGGCGGGGGCGAGTAGATGCCTCCGCCGGGACCACACGCCTCACCAACTACCACGCGCCATCCGCTTGTTGCGGCGACGCTACAGGCGTGTGTACGGGCGGCCCGGTGGCTTCCGAAGGGCGTTCGCGCGCCCGTACCGTGCTGTGGCGATCACCAAGCGTCACGCCGACAGGAAGCGGGTGCACCATGTCCGTCACCGACGAGTACCTGGCCAACAACGAGGCGTACGCCGCTTCCTTCGAAGGGCCGCTGCCGCTGCCGCCCTCGCGTCACGTGGCGGTGGTGGCCTGCATGGACGCGCGGCTGAACGTGTACGCGGCGCTGGGCATTCAGGAGGGTGAGGCGCACGTCATCCGCAACGCCGGGGGCGCGGTCACCGAGAACGAGATCCGGTCGCTGGCGATCAGCCAACGGCTGCTCGGCACGCGGGAGATCGTGCTCGTCCACCACACCGACTGCGGGATGCTGACGTTCTCGGACGACGCGTTCCGGCGGCAGATCGAGGAGGAGACGGGCATTCGGCCGCCGTGGGCGGCGGAGGCGTTCGGCGACGTGGAGCAGGACGTGCGGCAGTCGGTGCGGCGGATCAAGGCCAGCCCGTTCGTGCCCCACACGGACGCCGTGCGCGGCTTCGTCTTCGACGTGGCGACGGGGCGGCTCAACGAGGTGGAGTGAACGGGGCACCCGGGCGGGGCGCCCCGGGTCGGTGAGCTTCTGGCGGGCCCACCGGCCCACGGCACGACGACCGGGTGTCGGACCGGGCCCGTGCGCCCGCCACGCGGGCCGCGTCGGCCCGCCGCCCGGCCGTCCCCGCCCGGGCCCGCGCCGCCGCCTACTCCACCCCGGCCCCGCCCGCGATCCGGTTGATCTCCCGGCTGCGCAACACCCGTTCGCCGCCGCGCCGCCCGACGACGGCGATCATGGCCTGCCCCAACCGCTCCGTCGAGGTCACCTGCCCGGGCGCGACCCGGCGCAGCACCGGGTACGCCCAGGAGGTGGCCGCGTACGCCGCCCGGTACAGCGGCGTCTTGGACCGCTCGCCGTGCACCGGGTGGATGTAGTTGGGCCGGAACAGGTACGCCTCCAGGCCGTCCATCGCCAGCAGCGCGTTCTCCGTCTCCCCCTTGACCCGCGCCCACCTGGCCCGGGACCGGCCGGTGCCGTCGGTGCCCTCGCCGGAGACGTAGGTGTAGGTGAGCCCCGGGCTGCGCTCGGCCAGCTCGTGCGCGCCGGCGAGCGTGTAGTCGTACGTCACCCGCCGGTACTCCGCCGCGCTCTTGCCGCCGGCCGATATGCCCAGGCACCAGAAGCAGGCGTCGAGGCCGGCCAGTTCGGCGCCGATGGGCCCGAAGTCGGTGAAGTCGCCGTGGATGACCTCCCGCAGCTTGGGGTGGCGCCGCCCGAGCGAGGTCCGGCCGACCGCGAGCACGCTCTCCACCCGGGAGTCGAGCAGGCACTCCCGCAGCACGCCCTGCCCGACCATCCCGGTCGCACCAAAGATCACTACCTTCACAGCCAGCCGTCCCCTCTACCGATCTACCGAACCGGTCCGACGCGATCCGATCCGATCCGCTCCGCGAGCCGGGTACGCGCCGTACCGGCCGCCCACCCGCCGACCCGATCCTGCCCCGACCGGGCCGGGCCCGCCATGGCCGGGCTACGGACCACCTGGCCCCCACCCGACCGGCGCGGCGTCCGCCCGCCCCACGCACGCGCCCGGACACGCGGCGGGCCCCGGCGTGGCGCGCGGTCGCGGAGGGCGGGGGCGCGGGAAAGGATGGCCGCAGAGCACGTCCCCCGCGACCGCCCGGCACGAGAGGAGGACGGGGACAGCCCGGGCCACGTCCACCACCGGCCCCGGCGCCCTGACCGCCCATGGACACCAGCATCCGGCTCGCCCAGGAGCCCGCCGCCGACGCCCTGCTCAGCCGCAGCCCGCTGGCCACGCTGATCGGCATGCTGCTCGACCAACAGGTCCCGATGGAGTGGGCCTTCGCCGGCCCGTACACCATCGCCAGCCGGCTGGGCGCCGACGACCTCGACGCCCACGTCATCGCCGGCCGCGACCCGGAGGAGTTCGCCGCCCTGCTGTCCGCCAAGCCCGCCGTGCACCGCTACCCGGGCTCGATGGCCGGGCGCGTCCAGCAGCTCTGCGCGTACCTGGTCGAGCACTACGACGGCGACCCCACCAACCTCTGGCGCGACTGCGACGACGGGAGGGAAGTGCTGCGCCGCCTGAACGACCTGCCGGGCTTCGGCAAGCAGAAGTCCCAGATCTTCCTGGCCCTGCTCGGCAAGCAGCTCGGCGTGCGGCCCGCCGGCTGGCGGGAGGCGGCGGGGGCGTACGGCGAGGAGGGCGCGTACCGCTCGGCCGCCGACATCACGGGCCCCGAGACGCTGGCCAAGGTCCGCGCGTACAAGCAGAGCGCCAAGCAGGCCGCCCGCGCGGCCAAGGGCGAGTCGGGCGGCGGGGCGGGCGGTGGGAGGGGCGGGGCGCGGAAACCGGCCGCCGGGGGCGGGCGCGGCGGGGCGAAGCCGCGCGGTTGAGCCGAGCGGACCGGGGTCGGTGCGCGTCAGCTCCCGATATGCGGCCCTATGTCGGCTCCGTACTCTCCGCTCATGGCTGCGCCGGGTGCCACCGGCCCGGTAGGCTTTCCGTGTGATCTTCAAGCGCATCGGAAACGGGCGGCCGTACCCCGACCACGGCCGGGAAAGCACCCGCCAGTGGGCGGATGTGGCCCCACGCCCGGTACGTCTTGACCAGCTCGTCACCACGAAGCAGCAACTCGATCTGGAGACGCTGCTCGCGGAGGACTCGACGTTCTACGGCGACCTGTTCGCCCACGTCGTGAAGTGGCAGGGCGACCTGTACCTGGAGGACGGGCTGCACCGCGCGGTGCGCGCGGCGTTGCAGCAGCGCCAGGTGCTCCACGCCCGCGTGCTGGAACTGGACTGACCCACCCGCCTGGCCGAGCGCTTCGAGCGCCGCGCTCGGTGCGCCGAACGGGTTGGGGCCGACTCGAACGGTTGATCATTTAGTAGGCATGAGCGGCGGACCGCACTACGCTGCCGACATGAGCATGCTGACGCCCCCCGGCATGGGCGGAAAGTACCGCATCACGGGTGACCGGTACCCGCGGATGCGACGCCCCAGAAATCGCCATCGGATCGTGTTCGCGGCCATCGGCTCAGCCCTCGCCCTCGGCCTCATCGGCTGGGGAACGCTCCAGCTCATCGACGTGTTCACCGGCGGCGGTGGCAGCACCGCGCACGCCTCCGAGGACCGCGGCGCCTGCGAGCCGCCGGGTACGCCGTCGCCGTCGGCCAGGCCGCTCCCGAAGCCGGCGACCATCACCGTCAACGTCTACAACGCCACGACCCGCAGCGGCCTGGCCAAGGAGACCGCCGACGAGCTGCGCAAGCGCGGCTTCAAGGTCGGCAAGGTCGGCAACGCCCCGGCCGCGTACGACAAGAAGGTCAGGGGCGCCGGCCTGGTGCTCGGCCCCAGGGCGGCCACCGACGGCCGCACCGACGTGCTCGGCACGCAGCTCGCCGGGGCCCAGACCAGGACCGACGCCCGCAAGGGCCAGGACCTCGACCTGATCATCGGCGACGGCTACCGCGAGCTGGCCGCCGAGCGGGACGCCCGGCGGGCGCTGTCCGCGCTGTCCCAGCCGGCCCCCCGCCCCAGCGCGAACTGCTGAGCCGGTGGCGGGTGACCCGCTGGACCGGTGACCTGCTGACCCGCTAATCCCCTGCCCCGTCGAGAGGTCGGCGGCCCGCGCCTGCCGCACCCCGGAGCGCCACGGACCGCCGTCCGCGCCAGCGCCCCGGGGGGCGGGGGGGCAGTCGCGGCCTCAGCCCGCGGTGCCGTACATCCGGTCGCCCGCGTCGCCGAGCCCGGGCACGATGTACCCGTTCTCGTCCAGCCGCTCGTCCACGGACGCGGTGACCACCGTCACCGGCGTCCCCGCCAGCTCCCGCTCCATGACCTCGACGCCCTCCGGCGCCGCCAGCAGGCACAGCGCCGTCACGTCGTCGGCGCCCCGCCCGATCAGCTCCTTGATGGCCGCGACGAGCGTGCCGCCCGTGGCCAGCATCGGGTCCAGCACGTACACCTGGCGGCCGGAGAGGTCGTCGGGCATACGGGAGGCGTACGTGGACGCCTGGAGCGTCTCCTCGTTGCGCACCATCCCGAGGAAGCCCACCTCGGCCGTGGGCAGCAGCCGCACCATGCCGTCGAGCATGCCGAGGCCGGCCCGCAGGATCGGCACGACGAGCGGGCGCGGGTGCGAGAGCCGCACCCCCGTCGTGCGGGTGACCGGAGTCTCGATGTCCACCTGCTCGGTGCGCACGTCGCGCGTCGCCTCGTACGCGAGCAGGGTGACCAGCTCGTCGGAGAGGCGCCGGAAGGTCGGACTGTCGGTGCGCCGATCGCGCAACGTGGTGAGCTTGTGCGCGACCAGCGGGTGGTCGACGACGTGGATACGCATGGCAACGACAGTAACCGAGTACACGTACGACGACCGCTTCGCGCCCGGCCGCCGACAGTCTGTCGCCGCGGTGGCATCAAACCACCGTTTCGGGGGAAAGTGGGCACGTACGCCCGGCCCACCGCACCGGAGCCGGACCCCGCCCGAGGTGGTGTGTCATGTCCGACCCAGACGAACGCGGCGACGAGACAACGCCGGAGGACGAAGCCGACCGGCGCCGACGGCGCGCCGCCTTCCTGCGCGAACTGCACGAGGCGCGCGAGCTGCGCGACCGCGTCCAGCCCCGCCGCGCCCGCGCGGCGCGCATGCGCCAGGCCATGCGCATGCGCACCTTTCGCTGGTAGCGGAGCCGCGCCGGCGCCCCCGCCAGCGGCGGCACGCCGGGCCCCGGGCGAAGGCCCGCGGCGGCACGCCGACCCGCCCGCCGCGCCGCCCGGGAACCCGCCGCGACACACCGCCCGCGCGGGACGCGTTTGGCCGCCGTCGCGGACGGCCGACCGGGCGCTCCGGACCGGCTGCCGCCGCGCGCTGGCCGACCCCGCCGAGCGCCGCCCACCCACCGCCGACGACGCCCCGACACACCCTGGCTGAGCAGCGGGCGCGCGCCGGTCGAGCGCGCGCTGAGTGATCACCGAGCTACCGAACGTACGTCCGGATCACCGAGCGCTTCCAGGGATGATCCGTCAGTGACAACGCGTCACAGAGCCGCCCGACGCACTCCGGAAGACCCTTCGCGACGCGCTGGTTTCTGCCACGATTCCGAGTGGCGGGGCGCTGCCCCGTCGGTCCCGGCACGCCTATGACCAGTGGGAGAGTCACGGTGTACTTCGCCGCACTGCTCGCGCGCACCGAAGACGGGTGGGAAGCGAGCGACACAGACCTCGACGACGTCGAGTCCCTGTCCGATCTGACCGAGCTGGCCCGGGGGGCCGCGGTCGATGAGGACACGGTGCTCGTCTACATCGAGCAGGAAGAAGCGTGGTTCGGCCTCGTTCGGGTGGACGGCGAGGACGACCCGCGCACCTACGTATCGGACGCGGCGGCAGCCGCCCGCAGCTCGTACGGCGCGATGCTCACCGACGAGCTGACCGAACACGACGCGGAAGCCGATCTCGACCGGCTGGTCGACCTCGACGGCACGGAGGACGGTGAACCCGACGCGGAGGACGACGACGACGCGCCCGACGTCGCGGGCGAGGCCGTGCCGGCCGGCCCGCTCGGCGACCCGGAGGTCCTCGCCGACCTCGGCATCAGCGCCAAGGAACTGCGCGCGCTGGGCGATGACGCGCTCAGCGAGATCGCGGACGTCCTCGGCTGTGGGGAGGTTCTGGAGGCGGTGCGCTGACGACAGGTGAAGCCGCCGCCCGCCGTCGGCCGGGCGGCGGAACGGCCGCACACTGGTGCCATGACTGATCCCCTGCGCGCCCCCTGGCTCGGGCCGATGCGGCACGCCCTGGAGGAGGCCGTACGGGCCCCGGAGACCGGCGACGTCCCGGTCGGCGCCGTGGTCCTCGGCCCGGACGGCTCCGTGCTCGGCCGGGGGCGCAACGAGCGCGAGGCGACCGGCGACCCCACGGCCCACGCCGAGGTGCTCGCCATCCGCGAGGCGGCGGCCCAGCTCGGCGAGTGGCGGCTGACCGACTGCACGCTGGTGGTCACGCTGGAGCCGTGCACGATGTGCGCGGGGGCGATCGTCCTCGCGCGCCTCGACCGGGTCGTCTACGGGGCGGTGGACGAGAAGGCGGGCGCCGTCGGCTCCCTGTGGGACGTCGTACGCGACCGCCGCCTCAACCACCGCCCCGAGGTCGTCCACGGCGTCCTGGCCGACGAGTGCGCCGCCCTGCTGACCCACTTCTTCCGCGACCGCTAAGCGCCGTTCCCGTACGAGCGGCCACGGGCGCCCCGAACGGGACAGAAGACCCCAAACCACCTCCACCTCGGAACCGATTTCGGCGCACGGCCCCCCGTCCGCTAAGCTCTCTCTCGGTAGCGTGTCCGAGCGGCCTAAGGAGCACGCCTCGAAAGCGTGTGAGGGGGCAACTCCTCCGTGGGTTCAAATCCCACCGCTACCGCTCTTGGGAAACCGCCCCTGACCTGTGAGAACGGGTCAGGGGCGGTTTTTCGTTGTCGGGTTCCGTACGGCGGGCCGCCGAGGCGGGCGAGCCGTGGTGGCAGTGGTGACACGTGGTGGCCCTGGTGGCAGGGGACTAACGGCCGGGCGTTACCCGCTCACGTCGGGGTGGCCACGGGACGTGAGTGAGGTGTTGTCGGAACGTCAGCGGCCCCGGGAAAGGTGGTGCCCACGCCGCGGGAACGACCACCGAAGAGTCCCGCACCACACGCAGGGGGAACCGCTCATGCGCACTTCTCGGATTCGCACCGCCACCCTGGCCGCCGTCACCGCCGCGCTGGCGCTGGGTCTGACCGCGTGCGGCGGCTCCGACGAGGGCTCGAAGGCGGCGGGGGGCGACAAGACCACCGGCGCCACGCAGAACCAGTCCACGCCCGCCGAGGACGGTTCCAGCGGCGGCAACGGTGGCGAGGACAGCAAGGCCAGCGAGGGCGGCACCGCCGGCGGCGCGGACGGCGCGGACAGCGCGGGCGACAAGAGCGCCGAGGGCGGTACGGAGCGGGCCGGCAGCGGTGGCAGCGGGGGTGGCAGCAAGGAGGCCGCGCGTGCCAAGACCGCCCCGGGCGCGGCGGACAACGGCACGACGGCCGACGTCCAGCAGTGCGTCGGCGACGAGATCATGGTCAACGCGGAGCACCGCTTCGCCGGTGAGCAGGGCGACCACCTGCTGCTCACCGTGTCGAACGCGGGCGGCGAGCCGTGCTGGGTCACCTCGTACCCGTCTGTGAAGCTCGGTGACGACCTCGACGACCCGGCCCCGCTGCCGCACTCGGACAAGGACCGCCCGGGCGGCGACGAGCGGATCACGCTCAAGCCCGGCACCCCCGTCTACAGCGCGGTGGCCCTCTTCGACCACGGCACGGACAACCGCAGCGCCACCTCGTTCGCGATGGCCCTGCGCGACACGAACGGCCAGACCCAGCCCTACTACTCCGTCGACGTCAAGGGTGGCCAGCCGAAGTTCACCTGGACCGAGGCCGACGTGCTGAACTGGAGCACCGAGAAGCCGTACGACTTCTGAGCCACCGTGAGCCTCCCCGACACCGCGCCGCACACCGGCTCCCGCCAGGGCGTCGCCTGCCGGTGCCCGCCCCCGACCTGGGAGAACAGGTCGGGGGCGACGTGCTTTCACGCAGCCTTCGGGGGTCGGTGGGCCCCATGGCACGGGCGCGTGCACCAGTGGGGGTGGGGGCGGGTGCGACTGGTCGCCGTCAGGCCGGGGGGGCGGTGCGTCAGGCGTCCGCGTCCGCGCGCTGGGGGTCGGGCGCGTTGGCGGACAGGCTCACGCGGCGGTTACGGCCGCCGGCGATGACGGCCAGGACGACCGCGAGGACGAGGATGGCCGAGCCGCGAAGCCACACCTCGGCCTCGATCTGCGTGGCGAGCACGACGCAGGAGGCGGCGCCCAGGACCGGCAGGACGACGGGGGCGCGGAAGTGGCCCGGCGCGTCCGGGTCGGAGCGCAGGGCCAGGGCAGCGGCGTTGACGAACAGGAAGACCACCAGGAGCAACAGGACCAGGGTGGAGGCCAGCGTGGCCACACTGCCCGTGAGGGCGAGCAGGAGGGCCGGTCCGGCGGTGGCGATGATCGCGACCCAGGGGGTGCGCCGGACGGGCAGCACCCGGGTGAGCACGCTGGGCAGCAGCCCGTCGCGGGCCATGCCGTACGCCAGGCGGGACGACATGATCCCGGTGAGCAGGGCGCCGTTGGCGACGGCCACCAGGGCGATCGCGCTGAACAGGAGCGGGGGGACCCCGCCGGCGGCGCGGACGACTTCGAGCAGCGGGCCGCTGGAGTCGGCGAGCACCTCGGTGGGCACGGCGGCGGAAGCCGCGACGCCGACCAGGACGTAGACGACGCCGGCGGTGGCGAGCGCGCCGAAGAGGGCGCGCGGGTAGGAGCGGCCGGGGTCGCGGGTCTCCTCGGCGACGTTGACGGACGTCTCGAAGCCGACGAAGGAGTAGTAGGCGAGGACGGAACCGCTCAGCACGGCCGCCGCGGGGCCCTCCTGCGGGGTGCCCAGCTCAAGGAGTCGCCCGGGGTCGCCCTCGCCCCGCGACAACAGCCAGGCGCCGAGGCACACGATGACCACCAACCCACCGACCTCGACCAGCGTGGCGACGACGTTGGCCCGGGTGGACTCCCTGATGCCGCGCGCGTTGACCAGGCCCAGCAGCACGAGGAAGAGGCCGGCGACGAGAGCGACCGGCAGGGTGACGAAGGCGGTGAGGTAGTCGCCGGCGAAGCCCCGGGCCAGGGCGGCGACCGAGACGATCCCGGCCGCGAGCATGCAGAAGCCGGTGACGAACCCGGCCACCGGTCCGAACGCCCGGGTGGCGTAGTGGGAGGACCCACCGGCCCGCGGGTACTTGGTCACCAGTTCGGCGTACGAGGCGGCGGTGAGCAGGGACAGCGCCAGCGCCACCAGCAACGGCACCCACACCGCCCCGCCGGACGCCGCGGCGACCTGCCCCACCAGCACGTACACCCCGGCCCCCAGCACGTCACCGAGGATGAAGAAGTACAACAACGAGGTGCTCAGGGCGCGCCGCAGCGCGGGCTCGGGCGCCGTGGTGGGCGGCTTCGGGTTCGTGGACGGTCTCGCGTTCGCGTTCGGCATGCGCCCACGTGTCCCCGCTCCGGAGCGCCGTAAGCACCCTTCACGTACGTACGGGCCTCTCACCGCCGCCCGGGGGCGTGTCCGTGGGCGAGCCGGCACGGCGGTGAGAACCACCTCGCCGGCCCCGGCGCGGTCGCCCGACACAAGCCGCCTGGCACAAGTCGCCCGGCACGCGAGAGCCGGCCGTACGGCGCGGGGGGAGGTACGCCGTACGGCCGGAGATGGGGTGACTCAGCCGTAGTTGACGGCGTCGTTCACGTTGTTCTGCCAGTAGGTCACGTGCGGGTCGTTCACGTACGTCTTGCCGCCGGGGAGCTTCAGGACCACGCCGCGGCCGACGCTGCCCTGGTCGTTGGCGGAGTTGAAGTAGAGACCGAGCTTGGAGGTGTAGTAGCCGTCCTTGCCGTCGTCGGCGGCCGACGAGGTCATCGCGGTGGCGTACGCGGACTGGCCGGGCTTGAGCGTGACCACGGACTGCGGCTTGCTGCTCTTCCACGGCTGCGCCGGGGACTGGGCCTCACCGAACTGCAGGTGAGCGTAGTTGTAGGCGTAGCAGGTCTTCTTGGACGTGTTCTTCGCGGTGATCAGCACGTGGTTGAGCGGGCGCTGCAACTTCTGCACGGTCACCTTGGTCTCCGCCGCCGTGCACGCGGTGGCCTTGGTGGCCTTGGTGCCCTGCGAACCGGCGGCCGTGGCCGAGCCGGCGCCGAACGCGGTGACCGTCACGGCCGCCACGGCGGCGAGTGCGGCGCCGCGCAGGACACGGATGGAAGCGGCGGAAAGAGGCATGACGTCCCTCCTGGGGTGGATAAGTGCGGGCTGTTCCCGACATCAACGAGCTTCCCCAATTGCCCTAACACGCCCCTAACGGTTGGTTGGTGACTCACCATCACCTCGCGTGTCCCTGGCGGGTGGGCCGGGTCTCACCGCGTTAGGGGGTGCGGGGGCGAGGTGTCGGCGTACGGGACGGAGGGGCGGCCCGCCCCGGCCCGGCGGGTCAGGCCAGGAGGTCGAGGGTCGCCCCGGTACCCGTGGCCTCGGCCCGCTGGAAGGCCAGCCAGCTCAGCGCCAGGTCCTGCCAGGGCAGGCCGACCGGGGCGTAGACGGTGAGTCGCTGACCCTGGGAGCGGGCGGGGGCCTCGCCACGGATGACCTCGCCGAGGGACGCGTCGGCCGTGGACGCGGGCAGACCGGCGTTGGCGAGGGCGCCGTGGGTGGCGACCAGGGTGGCGTCATCGACGATCAGTCGGGCGGAGCGGAGGACGTCGGGGGCCAGCTCCCGCTTTCCGGGCTCGTCGGCGCCGAGCGCGGTCAGGTGCTGCCCCGACCGCAGGTCCGCCAGGCTCAGCAGGGGCTCGCGCGACCAGGTGGCCAACACCACCACGTCCGCCACGGCGGCCACCTCCGCCGGCGTGGCCAGTACGGTGCCGCCGTGTCGGCGCGCGAAGGCGGTCGCCCGCCCGGGGTCGGTGTCGTGCACGACGAGCCGGTCCCAGGAGCGCAGCGCGCGCAGCCCGCACAGGGTGAGTTCGCACTGGGCTCCGGCACCGATCACGCCGACCGTGCGCGCGCCGTCGGCGGCCGGTCGGGCGATCAGGTCGGTGGCGAGGGCCGCGGCGAGACCGGTGCGCCAGGCCGTGACGGTGGCGGAGTCGATCAGCGCCAGCAGGGCCCCGTCGGCGCCGCCGTGCAGACAGATCACGCCCCGCAGGGCCGGGCTCGCGCCGGGGAACTTCGCGTTGACCTTGACCGTGTAGGCGGGCGTTCCGGGCAGCAACCCGGGCAACAGGGCCGTCGCGGTGCCGGGGAAGGGCAGGTCGGTACGTACCCGCTGGCCCGGCGGACCGCCCCGCGCGGCAGCGGCGAACCCTTCCCGCAGCGCCTGGACACAGGCCGCCGGGTCCAGGAGTTCCAGCAGGTCAGAGCGGGTCAGGAGGCGGGTCATGCGAGTCAGGTTGTCACGCCGGCCCGGAGCGAGCGGGCGCGGGCGCGGTGCGGGTGGGTGGCTTACGGCGTGAGTGGCGTACGGGTGGGTGGAGCGGGGATGGGTGGGTGGCTGGTTTTGGGTGGGTGGCGTCGGGGCGGGCGTGCTACGTTCGACCGCGTTACGTTTGGCTGCGCAGCGACCACCGAGTCGGCTGCGGGACGAGAGGGGGAGGTGAGTCGATGGCCGCCGTAGAGGCTGCTGCCGTGTGCAGTGCCCGCCGGACCAACCTCACGTCCCGGGCCCCGGTCTGACCTGACGTTTCTCCCTCCCGCCCACGCGCCTTCGGCCTGTGGCTCGCGGGTGGCGGACGGTTCGCGTGCATCGGGGTCCCCGTTCAAGGGTCACTACGTTGCCTCAACCTTTTTCGGAACAACCCTCTTCGTCTCCACCCTCTTCACCCGTACCCTCCTCGACGCGGTCGGCCTCGCCGTCGTCGCCGCAGCCGCCGTCACCTC